>JAHEJP010000311.1 GCA_024638855.1 Chloroflexota bacterium | reverse complement strand
TATGAGCGGCATGCCTGCAGGCCGACAAGGCGAAGGGGTGGAAAAAGGCTACTTTGCCAAGCAGAAGAACAAGCGTGGTCGGCAACTGGGTCGCGTCTTGGCCACTTTGTATGACGAAATCATGGTGGAACGTCTCTATCCCGGTAAGACGCAACTCAATCGTAGTTTGCAAGAGTTGGTTACCAAAGCCGAGCAGGTTCTGAATCTGAACCCCGGTTTCCGACGTCACACAATTATCCGCACTGATGCTGGCGGTGGTCGTGATGAGGATATCAACTGGCTGCTCAAGCGTCACTATGGCTTCTTGACCAAGGTCACTAACTGGCGGCGTGTAGCCAGACTGTTCGAATCGGTAACGGAGTGGTTGACAGACCCCAAGGATTCCCGGCGTCAATTTGGCTGGGTTGAGCAGACGCATGCTTATGACCAACCAACCCGTCAATTGGCTATCCGCTGTGCCAAAAAGGACGGCTCTTGGAGCGCTCAGGTCTTGGTCTTCAACCTCAGCGACGACTGCCTGCTTTGATTGACGCCCCAAGTGACCGCCGAGGACGAAAACGTTCGGGTTATGTTGGCTGCTCTTTACGCCTATGACCAACGAGGTGGCGCAGCCGAAACTTCTATCAAGGGCTCTAAACAAGGACTGGGTCTCACCAAACGCAACAAAAAGCGTTTCCAGGCCCAAGAAATGCTGCTCTCGTTGGCCCAATTGGCTTACAACCTGACCGCTTGGACGCGCAACGGCTTGGCCGCTTGTCGACCAACTTTGCAGCAGTTTGGGATGCTGCGTATGGTTCGGGATGCCTTTCATATTTCAGGTAAGATCGTTTTTGATGCTAATGGGCAGATTGTGACGATAACCCTGAATCAAGCTCATGATTTAGCATCTCCATTTATTTCAGTCCTTGGCTCATTTCTTGCCCGTGACAGAACTGTTGCTAATTTGGGCCAAATTTAGGTAACTAGAGGGACAATTCGAGGTAGACGAGCTTCGGGATGACTACTTATGGGACTATCTTGTTCTCGCAGGTATTTTTCGGCGGTAAGGAATTTTGGAGGCTTTCTGAACTTCTGAGAAAGTTTAATTCGTGTCATATTCTTTTTTCCCTATTCCAGGCGTCAAATTTGAATTGCTCAGCAGGAAATTTCATCCTCGATATTTCACTCATAGCAAGTATGTTTGGAAAAATGATAGTGAACACTTACATTTTGTACAATGAATAATGTCACCTATTGGCTACGACAAAGGTCATATGCTGATAAAAGAAGCTTAAGACTTGAACCGCATACCATCCAAGATAAGATTTATGAAAAGGACACTACTTTCGGTATAGTCGGCTGAAAACCAGAAACCAGCATGAGGTTGCCATGGCACCCTATATTTCAGATGATCAGATACTAAATGCCGCTTTGGACGTTATTGCTGAAAGAGGGTATGCCGGCGCGACGACGCTTCAAATTGCGGCTGCTGCGAGAATCAGTGAAGTGACCCTTTTCCGACGTTTCGGCAGTAAGAAGAACTTGCTAATTACAGCGGTAAAGCATGAAGCAGAAGAATACAATGCTGGAGAAATCGACTACACTGGGGATCTGGAAGTTGATTTGATATGCATCGTGACTTTCTATCAGACTTTGGTGAAGAACCGCGGTCAATTTATAGCAGTGTTGTTGACCGAATTTCCACGTCAGCCGGAACTTCGTGAAGTAGCGCAGCTGCCTTTGGCAATAGTTGGAAGAATCACTGCGGTTATTGAACGCTACCAACGGGAAGGGGCGCTAGTGGCCGAACCTGCCATGAATGCGTTTGTTTCCTTGGTGGGTCCGATGTTTTTGGACGTTATTAACTTTGTGGAGCCAGATATGAGAGAGTCATCCTTCACACCTCGAGAACATGTTCGCCGGTTCTTGCATGGGCGAGTACCTGACCAGTGAAAAGCTGACGTCTGCATTGGCAGAGCCGATAGGGTGAAAGATAGGCGTTAGGAAATCAAGCAGAAAATGCTGAAATAGGGACGCAACTCAATCGACAAAAGACCCCAAATGCCTTAATCTTGTGGTGGCGATTCTTCTCTTAGTTTTCCGTCTTTTGTGTCCCAAAGGCTCTGACGAAGTTCAGCCGAAAACCCGCGGTCGGTGCCTCACCCGGGAATCAAGGAGTAAGTAAATTGGCAGGTAAAATCTACGGCAGTGACATTAAGTTCCTGGATCGTTGCCCGCCGCACTTTTCGCAGAATGAGGCCAGACGGATTGCGCGCGATCTTTTTGACCTCACCGGCGAGTTCAGGCCGCTTAAAAGCGAGCGCGACCAAAACTTTTACATCCGAACGGCAAATGGCGCAGGTTATGTTCTGAAGTTATCCAATGCCAATGAAGATCCCGGCGTTATCGATTTCCAAACCCAGGCCCTATGGCATATCAAGCAACAGGATCCAACATTGCCGATCCCGCGTGTTGTCCTAGCCAAAGACGGCGACGTCTTTGCCACCGTCGGCGATGGCAATGGAACTCGACATATTGTTCGCGCCCTAACCTATCTGCCCGGCGTTATTCTGCATGAAGTCGCCAGCACATCCGCTCTGTGGCGTAACGTGGGCAAAATCGCCGGCCGCCTAGACCTGGCCCTGCGTGGTTTCTTCCACCCCTACGCCCGCCAGGAGCATCCCTGGGACATCACGCGCTGTGCAGAACTGCGACCACACACGGTCCATATTGCCGATGCCAGCGCCCGCCAAAATATCGAAAATGTGCTAGACCATATGGCCACAAACATCTTGCCCTGCCTCAAGAGACTGCGTCACCAGGTCATTCATGCCGACGTCGATGGCAACAATACGCTAACCGATCCTGACCAGCCCGACCACATCACGGGCATCATTGATTTCGGCGATATGATTTTCGCTCCAATAGTTGTCGAAGTGGCGATTGCAGCTCACGATGGCGTTTCCAACGACAACCTCACAGAGTCCCTATGCGCCGTCGTTGCTGGTTTCGACAGCGTCCTCCCGCTGGAAGAAGAGGAGATCGATCTCGTCTACGATCTTGTTTTGGCGCGGCTTGCCGCTACCGCTACGATCATCGCCTGGCGCAAGGAGATGAGGCCCGAGCAACCCGATTATATTCACGAGTCGGAGGCGCCTTGTTGGGAAACCATAAACAATCTGCTGACCAGGGGACGGACGCAGGTGCGTGCCAGCCTGCGTAGGACCTGTCTCTTTCCACCTTATTGTCCGATTGACAACGGTCATGATACGCCAGATGATAAGGATAGGTTGCTAGCCCGCCGCAGGCAGGTGCTGGGCGCCAGATTAAGCCATTTTTACAGCCAGCCGCTTCACGTCGAATGCGGGCGTGGTCCATGGCTGTATAGTTCCCAAGGCGAACCTTTTCTCGACGCCTACAACAATGTTCCCGTAGCCGGCCATTGCCATCCTCATGTTGTCAAAGCGATCGCCCGCCAAACGGCGGCCCTTAACACCAACACCCGCTACCTCTATGGCAGCATTGTGAATTACGCTGAGCGCCTGGTGAGTCTGTTGCCTGGGAATCTCTCAGTCTGCGTCTTTGTCAACTCGGGAAGCGAGGCAAACGACATCGCCTGGCGCATAGCGCAGTTCATTACCGGACAACGCGGTGCATTGGTGATGGAAAATGCATACCATGGTATTACAGAGGCCATTGCCGAGCTGACACCTTGTAATCGGAAACATGGCCTTGCACCTCATGTCCAGACCCTCATGTCGCCCGATCCATATCGCGGCAAGTATCGATATGGGGAGCCTGACCTGGCAGAACATTATGCCCAAGACGCAGACCGGGCCATCGCCGACCTGGCCCGGGTTGGCTTCCAACCTGCGGCCTTCATGATTGACACAGCCTTTGTAAGCGATGGCATTCCTGACGTGCCGGACGGTTATTTGGCAGCAGTCACCGCAAAAGTTCGCGACGCGGGCGGAATATTGATCGCCGATGAGGTTCAGGCCGGCTTCGGCCGGATTGGAACGCACATGTGGGGTCACATGGCTCATGATCTTATGCCTGATATGGTCACCATGGGTAAGCCAATAGGCAACGGATATCCTATGGGAGTAATTGTGACCAGGGCTGAGATTTTGGACTCCTTTGTCGAGGAAACAGGATTATTCAGCACCTTTGGCGGCAATCCGGTTGCTTGTGCGGCCGGTATGGCCGTTCTGGACGTAATTGAGGACGAGGGATTGCTTAGCAACGCGTATCAAACCGGCGGTTACCTGCGCGGTGGTATTCGTGAATTGATGCCGCGCCATACCTGGATTGGCGATGTGCGGGGGCGAGGATTGTTAGTCGGCGTTGAGTTGGTGCGTGACCGTGCGACTCGGCAACCTGCGAATATGGAAACGAAACTCGTGCTTGACCTGATGCACCAGAACGGCGTATTGATCGGCAGCGAAGGCGTGTATGGCAACGTACTTAAGATCCGCCCACCGTTGGTCTTTCGTCGCGAACATGCCGATATCTTGATCGAAGCATTGGACAGATCGCTTGCCGCGCTATGAGGTATGTTGGCTACCGGTGTCAGCTGCCAGGCCTAGCAATCAGCTCTGCCAAGGCAGCTTGGCCACTACTTCACCCCGGCGCAAGGTCATCCTGGCCGACCACTTGATATTACGCAGTTGGTGAGATAGAGAACCAAGGACAGGTAGATGAATACGATCGGCCGGGTATCCTACATCCTTCAACGTTGCCAAAAGTCGGGTAATGTCCGAACGTTGGTCTTGTAACATGGGCGGAGCGATGTCGACGTCGACCGCCTTTGTCAAGGGATCAAGATCTACTTCGATCCCCTAGCCTTCAACCCGTAGGCGTGGAGGCGTAGTGAGCGATGCTGGTGGGATGTCTATCTTGATATCACTTTCGGGATAGGTCTGGCAAGCTAGGCGAAAGCCGGCGGCCAAAACATCCGCCGCTATATAATCCACCTCTACAAAGGCCGGCTCTGACACCTCTCCCTCAACCACCCGGATCAGACAACTTTCGCACCAACCATTGCCGCCACATAAGGAGACCAAGCCGACTCCGGCTGATTGCGCCGCCTCGAATAGAAAGTCGCCTGAGGAAAAACGCGTTCGCCGGCCGACAGGCTCCAAGTCGACCAGATGCGATGGTGGATCAGGCTGCTGCTGCTGGGTCATAGTGATCCTGGTACCGACATATATCGCGTATGGTGCAGAAATCGCACACTTTGCCCTGGTATCCCATGTCTGGTCCGAGACCTAATACCATCGATAATGATTTGCGCGGCGACATGACGAAATGATCGCTGAGGGTCACGCCAATTGCCTTGTCACCAATCAGATTAAAGATCTGCGGCTGTCCTTCGTCTACTGTCCACCCTACCATTCCTGGACTGAGGGGGATCGAGGCCTGGAAACCATTTTTCGCAGCTTCGATTTCCAGGAGACGGCAGGCTTCGTTGGCCAATGCTTCGGTGGCAGCCGAACCGACACCGTCCAGGGCTAGGCCGTAGACCATATCCTGCCTCATTACCTCGGACAGGAGTTCGTCCAAGGCTGTTCCAATCGTACACACCAGGATGACAACTTGTTGCGCCGGGCTAAGGTGTTGGGAGATCAGCGAACCAGCCAGATAACCACCATCTGCCAGCGTTATCCGATCATGGCGAACGGCTTTTACCTCGTGATGGCTGGAAAACACCCGCGGCCGGAGAAGAGGTCGTCCCACTTCCAGTGCTTTGGTAGCCAGTTGAACGAGTCTTGGGCTGCGTTCACGGATAGTGGCCGGATCGGCGCCTTGCCCGCGAAGTACAGCATCTTCGTCAAGCACGAGTTCCCAGCCGGTCATATTTGGCATAATTAGGCGGCCGCTTCTGTCTTCTGACTACGCCAGTAGCCGATATAACGAGATCCGTAGCTATCTCGGCCGAGTAATAGGTCGGCCGCGCGGATAGTCTGGGCTAGTTTTACAGGATCGGTAATAGCGCAAGTTGCCCCAGCGCCCATGGCCAGGGCTAGAAAAGCCTGGTTGATCGTATGGCGATCAGGCAAGCCGAAGGAAACGTTGCTGGCGCCCAGGTTAATATTGACGCCAAATTCGCTCTTCACCAGTTCAATTGTCTTCAAGGTCACAGCGCCGGCCTGGCTATCGGCGCCAACGGTCAACACCAGGGGATCAATCACGATATCCTCGGCCGGGATGCCCAGTTGAGCCGCACGTTCGATAATTCTCCCGGCGATTCTCAATCGTGTCTCGTCATCGTTGGGTATGCCATCGTCGTCCATAGTGAGGCCAATCACGGCGGTGCCATACTCTTTTACGACTGGCAATACGGCTGCCATCGAGGCCTTTTCTCCATT
>JAHEJP010000310.1 GCA_024638855.1 Chloroflexota bacterium | reverse complement strand
GTCATTCCGGCCGAAACTGTCTTTGAGAATGATGCCTTTTTGAACGGTGGAGATATCGTCTTAGATGGCACGGTATTGGGCGACGTATTGGCCATCGGCCGGACGGTGACTGTCAACGGTGATGTCGAAGGCAGCCTGGTGGCCCTGGCCGAAACGGTGGTGGTCAATGGTCAAATTGACGGCAGCGTCTATAGCGGCGCACTGACCTTTGAAGTGGGCGATCCGGCAGCCATCGGCCGCAGCGCCTATTTCGTCGGTGCCCGATTGGTTACGGAACCGGATTCGAAAATCGATCGCGACCTGGTAGCAGGCACGCTGGGCGTCCAAACCAGGGGCAGCGTCGGCCGGGATGTGAAGGTAAGCAGTGGCCTGGTGGAAATCATCAACCTGATAATGGAAGGCTTCGACATCAATCCAAGATGGTCCATTTTCAGTTCGCTGGAATCGAGCGATGTGCTGGAGGCTGGCGATTCCGCATCGGCAACAGGCACCTTGATACCGACCGGCTTCGCCCTTTCGGAACTATCCAAGAGCGTCCAACCGGCCGGCGGACAACTGATCCACTTGGCCATCCAAGACGAAGATCCTGTCGAAGGCGGATCGGACGGCCCAAGTGAGCTTGCCGCCTGGTCTTTGGAGCTCTTGCGGCTGTTGATTCAATACCTGATCGTCGGCGCGCTGGCGGCCTGGATCGTGCCGGCTAGGTTCTATCGCTGGCATGATCGTTTACGAACCAGGCCCTTCGCCTCGGGTTTGTATGGCTTCGTCGGTTTCATCACCGGCTTTGCTGGGGTGATCATCCTGGTAGCCGTCGTCCTGGCGATCTCCTTTGGCCTCTCGGCCGTCGCCATGCGCGGGCTGTCGACAACCACCTGGACCATTGGTCTGTCGGGCACTTTCTTAGCCTTCTCGATATTCTTGTTTTTCGCCCTTATCATGAGCAAAGTCATCGTTTCCTATTGGGGCGGCCGGTTGATTTTGGATCGCCTGGCGCCGCGGGCGGCCCAACACTGGATCTGGCCGTTGTTGTTAGGGCTCATCATCTATGTGTTACTGCAAGGCATCCCGTCCTTTGGCTGGGTCATCGGCTTCATCGTCTCCATATTTGGCCTGGGCGCAGCTATCCTGGCCTTGAACCGGCGCGATGTTTATGCTTGGAAGACGGCGACCGAAGAAGAATAACCCTATCGAACACCAATGCACGAATGATTCGTCAGGAAAATGTAGCGTCGACTGTTAGCCTGCCAGAACACAGACTGGCAGGCCGTTTTACACCTAAAAACTGTGTCGTCGATCCGGGCGGATGATGCGATCGACGAGTCACAGATTCCAGGGCTTGAGATGGCTTAAAGAGCCGTCACTGCTTCTACTAATACTACTGCTCGCAGGCTGTCTACTTGCCGCCTGCCGGCCGGTGGTCAATTTCGAGGAGCCAGATACCCCATTGTATGAGGGTAATTACTCGGAAGGTCCACCGGAGCTTGACGGCCCGATAAAAGTTGTGACCTGGAATATCGCCTTTGCCAAAGAGATCGAAGAAGCTATCCAGGAATTGCAAGAATCCGAGGAGCTGCAAGGGGCCGACATCTTGTTGCTGCAGGAGATGGACGATGCCGGCACAGAAGCCATTGCCAAAGCCTTGAATTACAATTACGTTTATTATCCGGCTTCGATCCACACGCGCAACGAGAAGAACTTTGGCAACGCGGTCTTGTCCAAATGGCCCATCGCGGATTCGGAAAAAATCATCCTGCCCCACCAGAGCCCCAGGAACGATCAGATACGCATCGCCGTCCGGGCGCTGGTCGATCTAGGTGATGTGCAAATGCCGGTATACAGCGTACATACCGAAACCTTCTGGTTAGGCCAACGCCGCCGGGGCGATCAAATCCAGTTCTTATCTGAGCAGATCGATCCCGATTATGCCTATGTCTTAGCCGGGGGCGATTTTAATACCCTAACCCCGGGTAGTGTAACTGCTTTGGAAGAGCGCCTTGGCCAGGTAGGTTTGGAGCGCGTCTCGGCCGTGGCCGGCGAGACAGTCGGTCTGGGCGGCGTCGGCCTCAAGCTGGACCATTTATTCGCCAGGGGCATGTCAATCATAGAGACCGGCGTGGTCGAAGAAGCCGAGGCCAGCGATCACCAACCGCTTTGGGCGGATTTACTATTGGAAGAGGTTGGTTAAGAGGCAGGTCGACAAGATAAAGGGAAGATGAGAAGGGGAACGGGAGTCAACTTCAATTCGTTATTCCCCAAGAACCGCGCGATGATGCCAGTTGGCAATTGAACGCGCGAAATTATTTCTTGGAGAAGAAAAGGAGTATGTTGATGAAGATTGGCATGATTATTGTGGCAGCATCATTATTTTCGGCCGTTCTGGTCTTGGCGGCTTGCGCTCCCAGCACAGGGGACGATACGGCGCAGGAACCAGTTGAAGTAACCGAATCGCCGCCGACAGTTCCCGCTGAAGAGGCAGAAAAAGCGGACGCAGACACAAGCGAAAGCACCCTTTTTGTCGGTCCTATCCTGGTTGACTGTGAAGGGGAAGGCCCCATGAAGTGCCTGCTGGTCCGGGAAGATCCTCAGCAACCTTACGAGCTGTTTTACGATCAGATCGAGGGTTTTGGCTTCGAGGAAGGCTTCGAATATGAACTACTGGTGAAGACAGAGGCCATCGAAAATCCACCGGCCGGCGGCTCTTCCATCAAATGGACCCTGGTCGAAGAAGTGGACAAGCATTTGAGCCTGGAAGGTAACCTGTGGGGCTTGAGCGCCTACCAGGACGCTGAAGGTGAAATGATTGAGCCACTACCAGGTTCGGATATCACGGCCGAATTCAGGGATGGGCAGCTCAGCGGTTCGGCCGGTTGCAACGGCTACTTTGGCGGCTATGAACGAGAAGGTAACCAGTTGACCATGGGCGGCCCATTCGGTGTGACCAGCATGTTTTGCGGCCAGCCGGAAGGTATCATGGATCAGGAAATGCAATATCTAGCGGCCTTGGAAAAGAGCGCCTCTTTTGAGATTGAATCCTTAGGGATTGAAGGGGATCAACTGCTGATTGCCGATGCCGAAGGTGAGATGATATTGGTTTATGAACTGGTCCAACCGTTATCCCTTGAAGGCACGCCCTGGCTTATGCTCCGGTATAACAACGGCAAGGGTGGCATGACCAGCGCCCTGGCAGGCAGCGAGATCACGGCCGAATTCGTCGACGGCACCGTTTCCGGCTCCGCCAGCTGTAACAATTACCATGCCGGGTACGAAGCCGAGGGCAACTATCTATCCATCGGTCCGGCCGCCACCACCCGCATGTTCTGCGGTGAGCCAGAAGGCGTCATGGATCAAGAGAGCCAATACTTAGCGGTCCTGGAATCTGTGGCCACCTATGAGATCAAAGCTGATACGCTAGAGATGTTCGACCTGGATGGTGGGCGGTTGTTGACCTATCAGGCAACTCCCATTAGGGACGAAGGCGGATAAGACAAGCCCTGGCCAAAAGGGCGCGCAGTGCCCAAATCAGCAACAACGACCGGACGCCGTCAACCAGAAAGGGGTCCGGTCTTCTTGTGTCAGGGGTTGAAAGCATAGATCGTCCAAGGGCCGATCTCCTGCAGTGGCGATAAGAAGGCTGTGGCTAAGGTCCAGATCGCCGAGCGTTTGTCTTGTCTCATCGCTCATCGATAGATCCTTTTTGACTGGTCTAATTTTGCACCGTGCTCACCTATTCGGCCAACGAAACTGGACCTCGGCCACGCAGATGCCTTATCCTATCAAACCTATCGGCGCTATAATTATGCCGTGAATTGTCGGCCTATTGATGAAGGTGAGAGGAAGAGCAATGGCCCAGCAAGCCCTTGAGTCAACTTCCAGCGAGTTAGCGGCTGCCCCGTGCCAGGGGCTGTCAAACCGGCAGGTTACCACCCGCCGAGCCAGTGGCCTGGGAAATGACATCGAATTAGACAGCAGCCGCTCTTATCGCCAAATTCTTCGCGAGAATCTCTTCACCTTTTTTAACATCGTCCTCTTCGGCATCAGTTTCATCTTATTGCTGCTGGGCAGCCCGCGCGACGCTTTTTTCACCATTACGGTCGCCCTGTTAAACGTCATCATCGCCACTTTCCAAGAAGTGCGGGCAAAACACAAGCTTGATCAAATCAGTGTGCTGGCCCGGCCCAAGATTTCGGTCATTCGCGAAGGGCATGAAGAGCAGATCGATCCCAAGGAAATCGTCCAGGGAGATTTACTGGTGGTCGAGTCTGGCGACCAGATCGTGGCCGACGGCGAAATTATCGGCGATGGCCGGATAGCGATTGACGAATCGCTGCTGACCGGGGAAGCCGACCTGGTAACGAAGCAGGCCGGCGACGCCGTTCTTTCTGGTAGTTTCTGCGTGACCGGCCGGGCGATGTTTCAGGCTCGCAAAGTAGGCCACGATAGCTTCGCAAACCAGTTGACGGAAGGCGCTCGCACCTTCACCCGGGAATATACGCCGCTACAGCGTGAAGTCGATTTGATCATCCGTATTTTGCTGTTGGTGGTGGCCTTCTTCGGAACGTTGATCACCCTTAGCTTTTTTGTCAACGAAGAAACGACGCTCTTGGCCAGCGCTAGGGCCGCATCGGTGATCTTTGGCTTGGCGCCGAGCAGCTTGTTCCTGACCATCGTGGTAGCCTACGCCTTGGGCGCCCTGCGAATCGCCGACAAAGGCGCCCTGGTACAACAAGCCAATAGCATTGAGTCACTTTGCCATGTGACCGTCCTTTGCCTGGACAAGACCGGCACGTTAACGGCCAACCGAATCCGACTCAAGGAAAGTCAGCCCTTGAACGATAGTCAGTTCGCTAAGTTTAACGTCGAAAGCATGTTGGGCACCTACGCCCGAACGCTCTCTAACAGCGATCGCACCCTGGAGGCGCTGGCGACCGAATACCCGGGTGAGCAACGTTCTTTTCAGGAGGAAGTTCCGTTTGCTTCCGAACGAAAATGGAGCGGCCTATCTTTCGACGGCGACGACGGTTTTCGAGGCACTTTCGTCTTGGGTGCGCCGGAAGTATTACAGCCCCACCTGGCGCCAAATAACGACGCTGGATCTTTCGCCGATTTGGCCGATGAATGGTCGTCCCGGGGATTAAGGGTCCTGTTGTTCGCCTACCGGCCCGATTGTGTTCCGCTGGTCGAGGGCCATGAAAACCCCCAAGTGCCCGGTGATCTGCGGGCGGCCCGCTTGTTGGGCTTCAGCGACGAGCTTCGGCCCGAAGCGCAAGAAACCCTGAAACAATTCGCCAAGACCGGCATCAAGCTGAAGATCATTTCGGGTGACAATCCGCAGACTGTAGCCGCCCTGGCTCGCCAGGTAGGGCTGGGCCGAGATGGCCACAAGCTTGGACTGGTTTCCGGGCCAGAACTCGATCGAATGGGCCGGGATCAATTAGCTCAAGCCGCAGAAAAGGCTGACATTTTCGGCCGGATCACACCAACCCAAAAAGAGAAGCTGATCCGCGTTCTGCGGCAAAATGGCCATTACGTGGCCATGACCGGCGATGGCGTCAACGATGTATTGGCTTTGAAACAAGCCAATTTGAGCATCGCCATGCAGAGTGGCAGCCAGGCCAGCCGCAGCGTGTCGGACATTATTTTATTAAACGACTCCTTCGCCGCCCTGCCCCAGGCTTTCATCGAAGGGCAACGGATCCTAAATGGCATGGAAGATATATTCAAGCTTTACATGAGCCGCATCTTTTCCCTCACTTTGCTCATAGCCATGATCGCCATGCTGGCTGTTGGTTTTCCCTTCACCCCCTCTCAAAGCTCGATCATTTCCTTGCTCACATTGACGCTGCCGGCCTTCGCCCTGGCCATCTGGGCCCGGCCCGGTCCGGTCCACCAGACTTCCATGACCCAACGACTGGTCCATTTCGTGCTGCCGGCGGCCATCACCATGAGCATTGCCGGCCTGATCATCTACCTCTATTTCAGCCTGACGACCCGTGATGCCAGCTACGCTCAATTAACCCTGACCTACACCATGATCGGCATGGGGCTATTGTTGGTCATCTTCGTGGAACCGCCGACAGCATTTTGGGTCGGAGGCGATGAGTACAGCGGCGATGCCCGGCCGACCTTGCTAGCTGGTGGCCTATTTCTATTGTTCCTCATTGCCCTGACCTCGCCGATAGTACACAGTTTTACCGGCCTGACGCCCCTAGAACAGCCCCGCGATTACCTCTTCATCGGCTTGGTGACGATCGCCTGGATCTTCGCCGTTCGCCGGACCTGGCGCACTGGAATCATCGACCGCTACCTGAATCTGCGCCCCAGGCATAAGAGCCGCCAAACATCGAATGACTAG
>JAHEJP010000309.1 GCA_024638855.1 Chloroflexota bacterium | reverse complement strand
CCGAGCAATTGCCAGATTTGCCTGTGGAACATATTATCGGTGAGCCAGAAAGAAGGGATTTGGCAGCAGCGGTTGGTTTAGCAATGCTGCATATTCGAAATGAATTTGGTTCGAACGAAGCCGTCGCTATTGTATGGGGGGATAATTATATGACTGATGAAGCAGCTTTCATGAAACTGCTCAATTCGGGAAAAGAGATCATTCAGGCGGACAAAGCCAAAATTGTTTATATTGGCGAATCACCACGATTTGCTAATAATAATCTTGGCTGGATCGGTATCGGTGAAGAGCTGGGCGAAGCAGGTGGCCTGGCTTATCATGAATACGTTTCCTGGATTTATCGTCCTCCCCTTGCAGAATGTGAGGAGATGTTTGCATCGGGTAAATTTGTTTGGAATACGGGCTACTTCGTTACAACCTCTGGATTTATTCTTGATGCATATCAGGAATTTCAACCAACCATATGGGACGGGCTTAATGAAATTTTCCAGTCGATGAATAGCCCTGATTATTTGGAAACTCTCCATCGGGTTTATCCAAATCTCGATTCAGTATCGTTTGATAATGCGATCGTACAGAATATTGAAATAGAAGTGGCGGTTGTATTACATGGCTCAACGGGGTGGAGCGATCCGGGCACACTTTACGCGCTAAAGGAATCTATCAATCCCGATCCCGATGAAAATGTTAAGAAAGGTTTGGTTATAGATTTGTCAACACGAAATAGCCTGCTTTACAACTATGAAGAAGGTAAATTGTTGGCGGTGGCGGGCCTTGACGGCATGGTCATTGTCAATACGGAAGATGCGATAATTGTCGTACATAGGGACGATATCACGCTTGTAAAAGAAATAGTTAACGGATTAATCGGTACGGAATTGGAAAAATACAGCTAAATGACGGATCAGAAAAGCTTAGAAGGGTACTGTCTTAAGTGCAAAAAAAAGAGAAAAATTGTCGATCCGCTCCCAGAATGGACATCAAACGGCTCTCCTGCTACCCGAGGTAGTTGCCCTGTTTGTGGCGGTGCGATATACAAAATGGGGCGTACTATTGCTCACGAAGATTTACCGAAACCTGAAATCACTAAGAAACCAAAGAAAAAATCAAAGAAGAAGTCGACTAATAGCCAAAAAAAGCAGACCCGCCGTTCAGGAAATCTGGTTGTCGTGGAATCACCGGCAAAGGCTAGAACAATCGGTAGGTATTTGGGAACGGGCTATAAAGTCGTTTCTAGTGTTGGACACATCCGGGATTTGCTAAGGTCGCGGCTAAGCGTTGACGTCGAAAATAGCTATGAGCCTGAATATAGGGTCCCCAATGACAAACGAAAGATAGTCAAAGAACTCAAAGAGTCGGCTGCAAGAGCAAAAGCGGTGTACTTGGCAACCGACCCCGACAGAGAAGGAGAAGCAATCGCATGGCATATCGTTGAATCGGCGGAAATAGATCCTCAAATAACAACTCGTATCGAATTTCAAGAAATAACAAAAACTGCTATTCAGGGTGCTTTCCAAAAACCCAGAGCGGTTGACATGGATCGGGTTAATGCTCAGCAGGCAAGAAGAATCCTAGACCGGCTTGTTGGTTATAAATTGAGTCCACTGCTATGGAGAAAGGTACGAGGCCGCTTATCTGCCGGAAGGGTTCAATCGGTTGCAGTGCGATTGATTGTCGACCGCGAAAGGGAAATAGAAGAGTTTGTCGCGGAAGAGTACTGGACTCTTGAAGCCGAATTGAGCCAGCAAAAATTTCATGATGAAAGTGACCGACCGGCTTTCAAGGCTAGATTGCATAAATTGAATGGTTCTGATCCAGATCTGGCTACTCAAGAGGATGTCGAACCGCACTTGCGTATTTTGGAAGCGGCTGAGTGGACAGTCGCTGATGTCAGGCGTGGAAAACGCAATCGAAAGCCGGCTGCTCCATTTACCACAAGTACCCTTCAACAAGAAGCCTCACGAAAACTTGGTTTTAATTCAAGCAAAATAATGCGTATTGCCCAGCAACTTTATGAGGGAGTAGATATTGGAGAAGAGGGATCCGTTGGTCTGGTAACCTATATCCGCACAGATAGTGTTAACGTCGCTAGTCAGGCTCAAGATGATGCACGTTCTCATATTATTGAGAAGTTCGGAAGTGACTACGTTCCAGATACACCGCCTAAATACCGCACAAAATCGAAATCAGCTCAGGAAGCTCACGAAGCAATTCGTCCAACTTCTGTCAATCGTTCTCCCAAAAAACTGAAGTCATTTCTCAGCCGTGATCAGTGGCGCCTCTACCGATTAATTTGGGAACGGTTTGTCGCCAGCCAGATGGCGCCAGCCAGTTACTTAACGGTTAGGGTGGATATACGAGTGGGCGCTAAGAATATCGAGATAAAGAAGCGTCCGTATCTTTTCAGATCAACCGGGTCTACTTTGGTGTTTAAAGGTTTTCTGATGCTTTATGAGGAAAGTTTGCCTTCTGATAAACCAGAAAACGGGGAAAGCCACGTCCCAGCTGATCTGAATAAAAATGAGTTGGTGGATTTGATACGTCTTCTACCAGAACAACATTTCACCCAGGCACCTCCTCGCTTTTCGGAGGCTAGTTTAGTCCGAGAATTGGAGGAAAACGGTATCGGTCGACCAAGTACTTATGCCAGTATCATATCAACCATTCTGTCCCGCGGATATGTCGATTATTATGAAAAGCGTCTGAGGCCGACCGAAATTGGTGAATTAGTGAATGATATGCTCGTCGAGTATTTTCCTGACGTCATGTCGGTTGATTTCACAGCCCGTCTTGAAGACGAGCTAGACGAAATTGCACAAGGTAAACCCTGGGTGCCGGTAATCGATGAGTTTTACCAACCATTTGCACTTCGCCTCGAAGTTGCCGACAAGGCGATCGAAAAGGTCGATATGCGCACAGAACCAGAGCCGGTCGGCCGTGATTGCCCTGAGTGCGGCAATCTTCTTGTGTACCGTGAGGGCCGCTTTGGCAGGTTTATCGGTTGCAGTAATTTTCCTGAATGCCGGCACACTGAACAGGTCCTGAACAAGATTGGGGTGATCTGTCCTCAAGATGGCGGAGAAGTAGTCGAAAAACGAACCAAAAAGGGTAGAAAGTTTTATGGCTGCTCTAATTATCCAGAATGTGATTGGACTAGCTGGAAGAGACCTCTCGGAGAGCTTTGTTCTGTGTGTGGCGGATTGCTGTTCCAGAAAGGAAGAAATAAAACAGTATGCAGCCAGTGTGGTGATGAACAAAGTATACCTGAGGTAGAAGGGGATCGGGTAGCTTCCAAATTCTGATTCTCGTTTAAGTAAACAATTGTTTTCTTTTCGAAATTGCATTTTGGCCAATTGAGCCGTCCAAGGTAGCTAAGAATTGGACGGCTTGATTCGTTTCGGAAAAGTCTGCCTATGTTATACTTACTGTTCTGATCGTGGTTTTTGACTCTCCTAAGTCTGATTGTCGCTTACAAGAATAAGCCAATGAGCAGTGATCTCGTTGATGTCCTCAAATGTTATGTCCCTGCCCTGATCGTCAGGCGCCTGGCGAGCGATCCTATCCCAATCGCCGAGCCTACAGCAGAAAGAATATCGGCTGTCGTGATGTTCGTTGATATCACCGATTTTACGTCTTTAGCCGATCGATTGTCTACTGACGAGATTGCTGGCTCAGAAGACCTCGCAATTATCCTGAATGATTGCTTTGGTCTCCTGATTAACATCATTCATTCACATGGTGGAGAAGTTACGAAATTCGCTGGCGATGCTCTCATTGCTCTTTGGCCTGTTTCCCCTGATCTAGGACACATGGGTTTGCTTCTAGAAAAAGCGCTCGCCGAAAAAGCTCGTATAGCTACTCATTGTAGTTTGGTGATACAAGAATCTCTGAGGGGATATAAGGCGGCAGAAGGAACCCCACTACTCCTGCAAATCGGAATTGGAGCAGGAGATGTTTACAGTGTGTATTTGGGTGGCGTATTTGATCGGTGGGAATTTCTCTTGTCCGGAGGGCCACTCGTTCAAATGAGCATTGCCAAGGAACAAGCAAGTCCAGGAACGGTTGTCTTATCGCCAGAAGTATGGGAATTAGTGAAGGATGTTAGCGTAGGCAAACCTCTTAAAACAGGTTTCATCGAACTTGTAAACCAATCCATCTTTACAGAGGCTAGGCCGCTAAATCTACCGTCTCTCCCACCTGAGGCGATACCGAGGCTTAAATCTTATGTGCCAGCTGCAATACTTTCATATCTTGAAGCTGGGTACGAGGAACTGTCTTCGGAACTGAGACAAGTATCGGTGATGTTTATCAAGTTGCCGCAGTATGGGACTTCTATCAAGCATCCATATCAAAGGACTCTACCCGAAGCTCAGTCCGTTATGCAGGCATTGCAGGCAGCGTTATACAAGTATGCGGGAAGCATCAATAAATTTAATGTTGACGATAAGGGTATAACGTTGGTAGCAGCCCTTGGTTTACCACCGTTATCTCATAGCGACGATGCAGCGAGATCTGTAAATGCTTCCCTAGATATTCAATCAAAGCTCGAAGAATTAGGTAGAGATTGCGTTATTGGAATTACTACTGGATGGGTATTTTGTGGCCCAATTGGAAATGAGCAACGGCGCGAGTATACCATGGTGGGAACTGTCGTGAATATGGCAGCCCGTCTAATGCAAGCGGCCGAAGAATATCCAGCACAGAATAAGAACAACTCCAGCATATTGATTGATGCGGAGACGTTTAATAGAATTCAAATGCAGAAGAATCTAGGTGAATCTCTCGCAATTAGCTTAGCTTTTGAGACTGAAGATCTGGCGACCGTCAAGGGTAAAACTAAGCCGGTTACCGCCTATCGCCCTCTTCGAAAATTGACCCCACCCAGAAATAAGTTAGAAAAAAACACATCAAGAAACATTATCTTTGGGATGGAAGAAGAAAGGGCAATCTTGTCTAAGTGTTTACTAGATCTGCACAGTTCAAATCAATTCGATAATCGGAAATTAGTCATCATCGAGGCTGATGCTGGTAGTGGGAAGTCATGCCTACTTCGTGAAGTGCTTGACACAACTCGAAGAAAAGGTATTCGCACGCTTGTGAGTGCAGGCGATTCACTTGAACAGGCGACACCATATTATGCATGGCAAAAGATATTTCAAAGGATTTTTGGTCTAGAGACTCAGTTTAGCGATCGGCCGACAACGCGAGCCCATGTCTTAGGCCAGCTGCCACCTATTCGTGGGGAAAAGGGATATCCAGCATTTGCCATTCGATTATCGCCGTTGTTGAACAGCGTTTTACCCTTAGATTTTCCCGAGAATCAAACAACGGTGAAAATGGAAAGCGATTTTAGAGATCGCCTAACGCATCAATACTTGTCACGGTTGCTGCAGCGCAATGTGGCCGGAATTGGTAGCAAAAAGCCGCAGCCAACAGTAATAATATTCGAAGATGGTCAATGGCTTGACGATGCTACTTGGGAACTCATCCTAGATGCCACCACCAATGTTGAGCCATTATTGATTGTCGTCGCTACCAGGAGACAGTCTCGTAATGATATGAGCAGCCGTTGGGCTCAAATTAAGAAAAGACTCAATAATATGGCTGAAGTAACAAGAATTAGATTAGTTCCGCTTGGTGAAGAGGAGAATCGGCGGCTGATTCAAGCGTTTTTTAACTGCTCGACGTTTCCAGGGGATGCTTTTAAGATCTTGAGGCATAGAACTGGGGGAAATCCCATGTTTGGCATCGGGCTCTTAAGAGAATGGCAAAATCGAGGATTCATAGCGATCAAGAATCAAGAAGCTGTTATCACCGGGCCGATCGAAATGCTTGCCAAAACTCCCATTCCGACAAATATTCAACAAATTGTCACGAGTCGTTTAGAACGATTGACGCCAGTTGCACAGATAATGTTAAAAAGCGCTAGCGTCCTTGGAAAGGAATTTACCCTTTGGGACCTTGATCGAATCTATCCAATGTCAATAGATGAGGAAGAACTCGATGCCATGATCGGTCACCTAATAGACCTTGATCTGCTTGAGCGAAAATCCTCTGAAGAGGGCGAAGTGTTTGGTTTTACCAGTGATTTCATTCGAGAAGTTACATCTGCTTTGCTGCCAAACATGGTGCGGAATCGGCTGGAGCGAGGCGTTGTCCTTGGAGAGGAAACTGGGTATTAGGCCGGCAACCGGTCGAATTCATCCCCAGACTTCATGGTATCTCTAGTAAGCTACCGACCATTATTTTGCCTGCCATATATGCCATTGATATAATGCTTTTAGTTGCCACCCTAGCTCAATTGGCAGAGCAATCGCTTCGTAAGCGATAGGTTATCGGTTCAAGTCCGATGGGTGGCTTT
>JAHEJP010000030.1 GCA_024638855.1 Chloroflexota bacterium | reverse complement strand
ACCGATCTGAGCCACTGTTCAGTTGGATCTTCTGCTGCTAGAAAATCGAAGATCTGTTCGGCCGTTACCCACCGGTATTCCGAATGTTCCGATGTCAACCTAACCTGATGGTTGGAACCGTCATATTCGACAAGGGTGCAGAAGTAAACGGCGCCGACTAGCTCATACTCAGGTCTTGAATCGCCGCGAAAGAAATGTGTCGTTCCAAGGATGTAAAACGGACGAATGTCCAATCCTGTTTCTTCGTGAACCTCGCGATACAGTGCATCTTCAAAGCCTTCGCCTTGATCGACTCTGCCGGTCACGCATTCCCACAAACCGGCCGCGAAATCTTTTTGACTTGAGCGCTTGAGCAGCAAATATTTATCTTCAACAGGGTCCCAAATGAGAGCGCCAATGCCAGCAAGAAAACGTCCTATGGTCGCCATTTGTTCGTTACTCTAATCGTGAACCGGATACCTGCTGACGCTTTATTCAGGCCGGCGCTCGTCAAAAAAACAATGGTATCTGGCATAGTATGCAAGCATCAAATCATCTTTCTTTATATAAAAAGCCGGGCGTCTCTGCAAAGAGGAATCAGTATCGCTGTCTCAAATGCTATTTATAAGCGTACAGCATTGCCACGAGAGGGCAAGCTGATTATATTTGATATTCATGGAGTTCACCAATCGGTTTCAAGGTACCAGTCGTTATATCAAGTCCCATTGGCCAACTTATTTCTTCGGTTACGGTGGCGGCATTGTTCTATCTATTGCCATAATCGCCATGAGCACATATCGGGGATGGTATTCTTTTGTTATCCTCGGTTTGACAGCTTTTTTACTGTTAGCATTTTTCCTATCAATCTCTCTCTTGGCGGCTAACCGAATCTATGATGGGTACAGAATTAGCGAAGCGCTCGTTCTTTTAAGCGATGTGAAACCGAGCGATACGATTATCCATATTGGACTTGGCCGGAAGAATCTGGCAATTGAACTTAGTCGTCATTTAACCACGGGAAAAATCATAGTCGTCGACATTTACAACCCTCAAATAATGCCGAGTCGAGAATTAGCCCGTGCCCGACGCCAGGCGATTCGCCCAAACCCTGATCCCCGTCTATCATGGCGAGATGGCAGTATCAATATTCTGCCTTTTCCAGATAGCAGTGTTTCGGCGATAACGATGAGTGAGACAGTTGGTGAAATATGGCAGCAAGGGGATCAGGGGCAGCTATTCAAAGAAATATGCCGTATCCTCAAACCGGGAGGAAGTGCTTTGTTCGCCGAACGATTACGAACGCCCACAAACTTGATTGCCCTGGGTCCTTCAGCTTTCCGCCTCCATTCAGTTAATCACTTGGCCAGGGTTTTAGCCGAATCAGGTCTTGAGGTGAGCGACCAAACGAGCATCGTCGAGCTTATTTGTTGCTTGCGAGCTGATAAACTCATCACCAACAATGGCAAAGGAATTAATCTATTGGATTTATCTTGATGGCCAAGTTACGCACTTTCCTGGATATGATTCGTTTCGAGCACACGATTTTCGCTTTACCGTTTGCTTATTTAGGCATGGTGTTGGCTTGGGGCTCGTGGGACAATGCCAATTGGTGGGATTTCATCTGGATAACCATCGCCATGTCGGCCGCCCGCACCGCTGCGATGGCTCTGAATCGTTATATTGACCGTCGAATCGATTTAAACAATCCACGAACCGCTAACCGGCCGATTCAAACGGGCCAGATGGACTCCTTCTATGTTCTGATTTCGGCCATCATATCCCTAACGATTCTCGCTCTGGCAGCCTGGAAGTTAAACCCCTTGGCTTTCTTCTTATTCCCGGGGGCCCTTATCTTTCTGGTTGGTTACTCCTATACCAAACGCTTTACCTGGCTCTGTCACTATATACTTGGATTCACGGATGGGCTCGCTCCCATGGGCGCCTGGGTTGGTGTTCGAGGATCGGTTTTCACGGCCGCCGACTTGCCCGCCTGGATCCTGACGGCGACGGTTACATTCTGGATCGGCGGTTTTGATATTCTTTACGCTTGTCAGGATGTGGATTTTGATCGCAAGGAGGGTCTATTTTCAATCCCAGCCTCGTTTGGCATTCCCCGGGGACTCCAGGTTGCGGCAGTCAGTCACGTGATCACAGTTCTGCTGCTAATTTTGTTGGGAATTGTTGTCGAATTGAGTTGGCCGTACTGGATCGGCATCACCATTGTGGCCGGTTTGCTCTTATACGAGCATTCATTAGTAAAACCAGACGATCTCAGCAAGCTTACCCTGGCTTTTTTTAACATCAACGGCTATATCAGCTTAACCCTGTTCGCTGCCACTGTGATCGCCATCCTCACAGTTTAAGGTTACAAAGATTAGGTTGGTTTCTTCTTCAGTTCCCGGCTGATTCTTGTTTGGCCACAAACCAGTTGATGAGCTGGCGGGCGATGCTGATTTCAGGAGGCACCTGGGGTATCTCGTCAAACCTATACCAACCCGCATCGGCTATTTCTTCTTCCTCTAATACAATTTCACCGCCGGCATATTGGCAAGTGAAAGCGATCATCAATGAATTGGGGAAAGGCCAGGGCTGGCTTCCGAAGTATCGAATGTCTTTTATCTCAATACCAACCTCTTCCTTGATTTCACGGACTACGGCTGATTCCAACGTTTCCCCTGGTTCAACGAATCCAGCGAGCACACTGTACATACTGGATGTATAGCGATGTGATCTTGCCAGAAGCAAACAATCACCTTTCTCAACCAGCACGATAATTGCCGGGGATATCCGCGGATAGGTAAGTAACCCACACTCGGGACATTCCTTAGCTCGTTCGTTGGGCCGAACCAACGTTTTTACGCCACATCGACTACAATATTGGTGTGTGCGGTCCCAATCTACGATTTGGACAGCAGCCCCCGCAACCCAGAACACGTCCTCGTCTAGTAAACCGTATAGCCTCCTGAGTCCTTGAAACGTCCAACCATCAGGCGCGTTTACTTCTTCAAGCTCGATGGAAAAACAGTGCAACCCATTCAACGTACCCAGGTATTGTTTACGAACGGGCTTTAAGTCCATCTCGGAAATATCCCCAAGCAAAGGCAAATAGGCTTTGCCTTCTTCGAGGCGTACAAGGAGACGGGATCCCCTAAAGGCAAACCATAAGACAACGCCGTCAGGTTGGCTCGGGGGGTTAACTGCGGCCAGGTATTTTTCAGCAGACATTATGGGTAGCTGGTTGGCTCGGCCGTCGAGCCCAGGCCGGGATAGCCCCCGACTGTAGCTGTTGGTACGCCTGGATAGCCTTCCGTTGCCGTCGCCAGCGGCGGCGAAGTCGGAAACGGCCCAGTGGTGGCTGTGCTACCTGGCGTTACTCCTGGCACCCGGGTGTTCGTTGACACCGGAGGGATAGTCGCCGTCAAATCGCTGGTCGGCTGGGGCGTCGAGGTTGCAGTTGGAATAATAGTTGATGGTAGCGTGCCAGCTGGCGTCGCTGTGCCCGTTGCAGGCGGCAGGATCGGTGCCGTACCGAAAGGCGTTTGCGTCGGTATCGTCGTCGGCTGGCTAGTACCACCTATTGGCGGCTGAGTCACAGATGGTGAACCGGGCTGCGTCGCTGTAACCTGTGGCGGAATTAGGCCAGTACCATCACCGGCGTCAAATATACCCGCCACTTTTGCCAACGGGTTAGGCTGGACTATCTGATACAGTTCAAGATACCAGGCGGAATCTAGTGGCGCTCCCTTACCACATCCTAATCTTCCTTCATAAAGTCGAAAGAAGCCGTCCACCGTCATCAAGGTGTCCAGTTCTAACAGTTGAGAAACACGTTCAAAGCCGACGATATCAAGACGTAAGCCTTCCGATATTAATGCCCATTCAGCGCCTGGTCCGCTATACGGATAACAAGCCGGTGGCTGTAATGCAAAAAAGTTGCCCGTAACTCGAATCAAGCGATCTTGGAAAGCCTCAGGCTCAGCTTGTAGTTCCGAGAATGTCACAAGCTGAGGCTGGCTCGATATCAATAGGTTTTCCTGATCACCCGGTGTGAGTGGCTTAAGCTGGCCACGCTTGTTGGCACAAGCTGCCAGCAATAATAAAATAGCAAAAAATGCTAGCTTAATGACTCGATTCATAGTATGCCTTATAGTTGAAACAGGTCCGAACCATCCTTGAGCAGCTTTGTTCGCCTGTTTCCCCTTGGTATTTGTCTATATTTAAGTCCTTGCATCTATAAGTAGATTGCTCGCCGAACGCTCTATCCCACGCGAAACCTATCTATAAGGCTAACGTCGCGAGAGCAAGTACCAAGATTTTACCTCCGTCGACGGCCAAATCGAGCTCGCCATTCACGCAAACGTAGCAAGTTTAGTCCACGATGATAAATCCACCACTCCATTAATAAAATGCTAATGGCAATTCCAACCAACCAGGGCCACAATTCCTGTTGTCCATCCAGGTTTCCTTCGCTCGTCGCAGTTATTACAGATCCGATTTTTAATGTCTTAACCGGAGCGATACTCGATTCGGCCGTTGCCAATAACGATACGGCAAAATGTCCATCGACTTCCTCACCATTTGCATTGATGAAGTTAACTTCGTAAAGACCCAATTCCCCGGTTTCATCAAAGATCAAATTTTCGTCACCAATGTCTGAATTCCAAAGAGTATTGTCTGGTTTTCGTATGGTTACTTTGGCTGCATCGCTAACTGGCATGAATGTCACGATTTCACCAGGATTTACATAGCCGAGGGAATCACCGGCACTTTCAATTACCCTCCCTGGCGTAAGCCAGTTCACAATGTTAGCCATTAAGACCGGAAATGCAATTTGCAGAGGAAGGTCAGAGTCCTGAAGCCGGAAAGACAGAAGTACCACGCGCCGGCCCTTGGTTTCTCCTGCCAAAATCAAAGGGCCACCTTCAGATTCCACCAATCTTTCCGCCCAGGGCGCATCGACCATGGTAGCCTGCCTGATATTCACGTCATCCCAATCAACAAATTGAAGAATGGGATTGTTAGCTACTGCAGTGATTTGTGTGTTTGAAATTGGTCGGCTCGTGGAAAACAAAGGAGCGGCGATGTTCTCCTGATCGGATAACTCTGGCCTTGGGTCAATCACCAAGAAATTGGCATCAGGCAGCGGACCAGGCATTGGCACGCCGTCCAAAACAATTAAATCGTATTCATCCGCTAGATCGGTCACATTGAACAGATCGGGAGACATTAAGAAGGCATCCATCCCTGGTAGCACAGATAAAATGGTTTCAAGAAAGATGTTTCCGTCAGTCACCAGTAATGCTTTGTATTGGCCGCCGCTGCCGTGAACGGTCCAGGCGGTATTGTCGATAGCGAGCTTATCGTCTGCGTTATCAGAAAGGCGAGCCGTTATAATATTAGCGCTTTTAGGTAGTTCCCAAATGGTGCTAAAAATATCACCAGCGGCGACATTGATTTGGCGAGATTCGAATAGAATTCCGTCAACATCAATACTGATCGTTGCCTCCTGTCCCATATTTCCATGGTTTGTAATACTAGCAAATAGTTGGGTGCTGTTTTCACCCTCCCTGGTGCCAAGTCCAGAAATAGCCAGATTCTCAGTCCTTTGGCCAACCGAAAGATAAGCAACCTCGGCCGGAAGCAGTGGCAAGTCATCCACCAATCCGCCATCTGAAACAATTACGATCTTCGCCTCTGGCAAGCTTTGGGCCGTGCCTGCTGCCAGGGTTAGAGCAGAAGACCAATCAGCTTCCACAGGTTTCGCCTCTGAATTATCCAAGGCTTCTCTCAACGCTGCCTTGTTATTGCTTGCGGACGAAAGAACCGTCGGAATGTTACCAACCTGTATCAAAGTCATCTGATCCTCGCCAGACAACTCGTTGATGAGCTTGGCCACCTCGGCCTTCGCGGCCGCGAATCGATTTGGTTCGATATCCATTGCCAGCATAGAGGCCGATCCGTCGAGCAGGACGACAACATTGCCCTGGGCGAGTGAAGGAGAGGGTAAATATGGCCGGGCCATGGCCAAGACCAGGAAGGCTAAAATCAATAGTTGCAGAAAGAGAAGCAGGTTAGGCCGTAATCTCTGCCAGGGCGTATTGGCCTCGCGATCGATTATCAACTTTTGCCAGAGCATCGTACTGCTGACTAAAACATCCTGTCGCCGGAGTCGCAGCAAATAAAGTGCGACAATAGGTATCGCTATCAAACCTAAGATCAGGAAGAATGGGGTCAGTAATGACATAACCCGGCAAAGATCCCTTACTTCACCGCACCTAAGCGACGTAGCGATCGAAAGACGAGTCTATCCCATGGTAAATCTGTGGTTACGGGAATGAAACGAATTTGCCGATTACTACAATACTTGGCGATGTCTTGACGCCACTGTTCTAGCCGCGTCCGATAGAGTCCCAACGTTACCGCATCCAAACTTATTTCCGCATATGCTTTTGTCTCGACGTCGATTAGCCGAACATCGGCGCTTACTTCAGGTACAACCTCATCCGGACTCAGCACGTGGATAATGCCTACCTCAAATCCTCGTGATAACAGGTCATCCAGGCCTTCCTGATAGCCATTCGGTGAGAAGAGGTCACTTATTAATAAGAGTAACCCCGGCCGCTTTGCCCGAATAGCCCAGCGATGCAAAGATCGGTTTAGATCAGTGATTCCCATTGCCGAAGCCCTATCAACGAATTGCAGCATTTTTATCGCTGCGCCCCTTCCTCTGTGAGGTCCCCAGCTATTGCTTGCATCCCTGCCGGCAAGAGCCAAAGTGACATGGTCACCGCTCGTCAAGCCAATGTAAGCCAAGGCGCCTGCCAATCGAAGGGCATAACGAAACTTATTTCGCTCATTTGACTGCTGTGGCCAATCCATGCTGGTACTGGCATCGACGATGAGGTGCACGGAAAGATCCTCCTCTTCTTCAAGCAGTTTGATGAACGGCCGTTCCAGCCGGGCATAAATATTCCAGTCAAGTCGTCTTAGGTCATCGCCCTGGACATAGTTTCGGTAATCGGCAAATTCAACCGCGCTGCCTTTTTTGCGGCTCTTCCGTTCGCCCTTTAGCATCCCGACCCTGACGTGGTTAGCGACAAGCGTCAACTGCTCAAGCTTACGCATGGTTGGCTCGTCAAAAACCTGCATTGTTCTCACCCTTGGTTATTAAAATCGAAAGCCTCTCAAAATCGGCTTGGCCTACAGTCAGCTTAATCCTTCTACGCCGGCAGATTGAGCCAGGCGAGCAGCAGCACTTGATAATAACGGACGATTAGCCCAGCCTTCACCAAACCCTCAAGCTCATCATCTTTAATCGGCCAGAGCAATTCGTTTACTAAACGCCACCTAAATTCTGATGTAAGCTCGGGTCGCAATACTGTTGACAATTGCCAATATGATTGAGCTAGCTTCCAGGCAGCGGCATTATAAGTAGCGTTCATCTCTTCTTCCCAAGCCTTGACATATTGCCGTGCAGCCAAGACCATGAGCCCTTCGCTGACTGCACCAACGATGAAACGTCGCCACCAATCTTCCGATCCCTCCTCATTCATCAGGTTCTGGATGGCCACACCGGCGACGGCAGCCATATCGAGAATCGATGCAAAATGACTGTATTCCCGGCCCGTTGAACTAGCCATGAGATCATTCAGGTAATTGAAGAAATCATCCAACGCTACCAGGACAGGAGAACGTTCTGAATAACCAGCCTCAATCAATTCGCCGCGTAACTTCCAGAGCGCTTCTGGCGTTGGACTGGTCAAAACATGCGTCAAAGCTGTTTGGTTGTTTATTTTTTTACCTTCAGGCAACATCGCTTGCAACCTCGGCTATCAAATCTTCTATAACAGAATCAGTCTTTATTCCTTCGGCTTGTCCCTCGAAATTTAATAGCAGACGATGACGCAGCGCCGCTGGGGCCATCGCTACTACATCCTCAAAGCTAACGTTATAACGCCCACTAAGAAGAGCGATAATCTTGGCCCCTACTATCATCGCCTGACCACCCCTAGGGCTGGCTCCATAGCGCACGTATTGATTGACCGTAGCTGACGGGCTTTCGCCTGGATGGCTGGCGAGGATTAAGCGGCTCACGTATTCACCGACCCGGCTAGGTATAGGTACCTGCCGTGCTAATTTCTGCATCTCTAAAATCTGAGAACCGCTCGTTATCGTACTCGAAAACAAATCGTTTTGTCCGCTGGTTCTTTCTAAGATCTCGGTTAATTCCCCGGCTGATGGATAAGGAACATCGATTTTTAGAATAAACCGGTCAAGTTGTGCTTCTGGCAGTGGATAAGTCCCCTCCATTTCCAAGGGATTTTGGGTCGCCATGACGAAAAAAGGTGAAGGCAGATTGTGAGTGTCATTGGCAACGGTTATTGTGCCTTCTTGCATGGCCTCCAAGAGAGCTGACTGCGTCTTGGGTGTCGCTCGATTGATTTCGTCGGCCAACACAAGGTTTGCAAAGATCGGCCCCGGCCGAAATCTAAATGAGCGTTGGCCGCCGGTCGCTGCCTCCATGATATCGGTGCCGGTGATATCGGCCGGCATTAAGTCTGGCGTGAATTGAACCCGGCTGAAGGTTAAATCCACTACCTGGCTTAACGCTCTGATCAACATCGTTTTCCCCAGGCCAGGCACCCCTTCCAATAGAACATGCCCACCGGACAAGACGCCAATAAGAACATATCGCACGACATCTTTCTGACCGATAATCGTTTTTGCTATCTCGGCTTCGATGTTGGCAACAATTTCACGAAATTCAGAAACGGTAAGATCCTTGGAGTTTTCCATAGTACTCATTCGGGTTCAAGGGATGAAAAATAGTCACGGACAAAAGTTCGTAAATTCAATGGAATATAGTCACCTTCAAGGGCCTGGTATGCTGTATTGCGATAATCGTTAAATACTTGATCGTAAGGGACAAGGCTCTGCTCATCACCGAATAACGAGGGAGATTCACTTATCAAAAAACCACATTTCTCTGGGCTATTGGTACACTCGGCCGGTAGCTCGACATCAACACCCTGTTCACTCGTTAAATCGGTAGGAGGGGGGATGTAGACACGCTCAACATGGCCACCTCCTGGACTGATCCCTCCAACGCTGCCCCCTTCTAGTGGCGTTGCCTGTCCTGCAACACCGTTTTCTTCAATGCCTGATTGGCCTTGATGCCCCTGACCTACTTGTTCTTGGTCTTCCGTAATACCTGAATCCAAGGCTGCCCGACCGGCTTGAGCTATTAGCTGGCGATCTTGGTCCAACTGCTCGGCAGCATCGTTGGCCCGATTGGCCAATTCTCCTTGCTGAGCACGCTTTTCCATGGATGCGGCAGCTGAATTCAGGGCTTCACCCGCTGCTGCCAGATCATTACCAGCCAATTCGTCAGAAGCCTTCGCCAAAGCAGATGCCAATTCCGGATCGGCCGTTTCCAGTCCATTGGCCATCGTAGTCAGCGCTTTCGCCAGATCAGCCGCGTCGTATACATCAAGCTCTGATAAAGACTCGGCAACTTGGTTCAATGTTGTCGCCATTGCATCTAATTGTGCGTTACTCAAGGATTGACCCAAGGATCGTCCGACGACAGAAGTCATCAATGATTTTTCTACAGAACGCAACGATTGCTCAAGCGCGCTCGTATCGTTTGTCTCGCTTAAAGCTCGAAGTTCGGCTGAAGTTTCAGACAAAGCCGCTACGGCTTGCTCTCGGCTGACGTTGTCACGCTGCAATCTTTTCAGGGCTTTTTGCAGAGGTAATGACAGTTGTCGCTGTTGTTCAGCTGATAAGGCAGTTTCTTGGTCGATCTCTTGCGCCAATGCCTGAAGTGTTTCAGTCTCCTCAACGACGGCTTTTTCCAAGGCCCTTTGCTCGGCCAACGCATTCGCCGTCGGGTTTGGCAAGACCACGGCCGCCATTAATAAACCGGCCGATAACAAAATAAAACCGATATCCCTGCGATTGATGCTCAGAGGCAATAATTGATTTGTATCAACGGCGACTATCATCTGTAACGAATCATCAAGTTGCAACTTAGCTATTGGCTTATCTGTTTGGATTCGGCCTTCATGAATCTCAACGGCCGTACTCATTCTTTCTTGAAGATAAAAGTGGCAGTCAGCAAAAGACGCTTGATCGATGACGGATCGTTTTCTCAGGAAAATAACCATCCCAGATATCACCAGGCCGGTTAAGGACAGGGCGAGTGTGAGATATGCAATATCGCGATTTAATAGCAAAGGATAGAAGCGAACAGTGCCAGCAATAATTGTAGCCACAATGAGACCAGCCAGTAAGCCTCGCGGCATCCATAACAAGGCATCGACCTTCCGTCGACGGTCATCCCATCGTCCGAGTTGCCCAATTAATTCGCTGATGCCAGCTTCGCGCCTGTCCATTGTTTACCTGGTAACCTTTTTTACCCGCCGGATACAAGCTCGATACAAGAGAAATGCTGCCAAGATATAGATGACGATAAAAGGTAACCAGGGTGAGAAGATCATGATTGCATGACCGTCCACGAACTCTGTGAAGGTAAACAGCGTCCCTTCATTTATCAAGAATAGATCACTCAGGACCAAGGTCACCGGCAAATTAGTTGCTGCCAACAACAGGCCAGCATACATGAGAATGGCTTGCATTTGCCAGGTTGGCGTTGACAGGCCAAACATCAGGGAACCCGCAACCGTTAAAAACATCGCCGCCAAACTCGGTCCACCAATTGTCAAAAATAATGCCGTGGCAAACGTCGTCACGCTGGCCGTCAAAGTTGATCGCATAACGGTCGAGAAATAGAGCCCGATAAGAGCAAAGGTTACAGCTGATATGATGATAAGTAATTGCGATACGATCAATTCTACCAAGGAAATGCCGCCTAATAGAAAGGCGATGCTTTGGAGTGGGATTGAGATAAAGACGAGCAAATATACATAGCTCAGAGCCGAAAATAACTTTCCTGAGACCAGCGATTGGGCTGTCAACAATGTCGTCCGTAATAAATCATATGTCTGGCGCTCCTTTTCCCCGACGATGGCGGCAGCCGTTAGAGCAGGCCCTATAAATATTACCAGGATTACCTGGACCCCTAATACGGCTGAAAATACCACCTTGCCGGCCTGGCGGCTGTTGATTCCGAAGCTATTGGTCGACGCAGCAATGTATGCCAGGTAAACGACCATGACGAGAAAGCCCATCAGAGCCAGGTAGGTTGTCAGTATTACAAAGGCGCGACGGCCGCGCATCCTGCTTCGTAACTCTTTTACAGTGACTGGGTTACGAAACAGGTAACGCAATCGTTGGGGAAGCTGGTCAGTTGCCTGGCTGATACTTGTCATTTTCTTCAGTTAATGATTCCACGGGTAACTTTGAGGAAAACATCCTCTAAATCACCATCCTCTTCATGAAATGAAACAATTCGTATGCCAGCCTGGATGAAATCTGACAGCAGTTCGGTCAGCATCTGATCATCACCTGCGAATTCGAAACTTTGTAACCCTTGTTGGATCTTCTTTTCGTCCGGGGCCAACACAGTTATCACCCGGGGATCCGTCAATAGTAACTCGTGAAATGACTCTAGATTATTGAGGACGCGTACATGGATGATCCGATGAGAGTGGAGTTGCTTTTTCATCATGGCCATATCGCCAAAGGCAACAAGCTTTCCCGCTTCCAGAATCGCAATATTGGTGCATATATCTGCCACTTCCGACAAGATATGAGACGAGAAAAAAATCGTTTTACCCATATTCTTGAGCTCGCGCAAGAGTTCTCGCATTTCGATACGCGCCCTCGGATCTAACCCGCTGGCTGGTTCATCGAGTATGAGGACTTGAGGATCGTGAGCGAGTGTCCGCGCTAGGCACAATCGCTGCTTCATCCCACGGCTGAGGTTTTCGACATACTCATTCTTCTTATGGCTCAGATCGACCAATGACAATAAGTCATTCATCAAGCCTTGCCTGTCAATTGTGGGTATATCATAACAAGCCGCGAAGAAGTCTAGGTACTCCCAGGTTTTCATATCCTCATAAACGCCAAAAAAATCAGGCATGTAGCCGATAACTTTTCGAACCTCCCGTGGTTGCTCGGTAACTGAATAGCCTGCAACCCAGGCCTGGCCTAAAGTGGGCTGAAGTAGCGTAGTCAGGATTCTCATCGTCGTCGTTTTGCCAGCCCCATTTGGACCGATAAAGCCGACCACCGCTCCTTCTTCAACGCTTAAACTCAGGTTGTTCAGCGCCGTCAAGGTGCCATATTGTTTGGTGAGGCCGTCTATCTCGATGATTCTGCCCATCTTTTACCTGAACTCAAGCCTGGTTCATCAGCCGATTGCCATCCGGCTTATCAAGTCTTGCTAAAACAGATTGTTGAAAGCCTTTCATATACGTACTTAATCTGTGTCCTTCGCTGTTCTTCTCAATATGCCCGATATCGTTGGATAAATCTCAAGTATCTCAATAGACTCTGAGCTGTCGTTTTGAAGGCGAACGCGGACCGTGTTCGCCGGACCGATATGAGGGAAAAATTCTTCCACCAGGTTTTGCCCCCACCGGGTCCCTTCAATTTCTACCCATACTTCCTGTTGCCAATCCCAAAGTTGCAGCTTTGGTTTGGGTTGGGTTAACAATTCTTCCCGTTTTTGCAAGACGACCCCGAGCTGATGAATATCCATACTTTGAAATTCAGGCCAAGGTTGGAATTCAAATTCAACCCAGCCGGGCGGCAAGTAAAGATCATAAGTCGTCGCGCTGTAAACGCCGTCCTTACCTAAAACGTTCCAACTTAACAATCCTTTTGGCACTGTCACATCATGTCCACTTTCGAGAGTCTGTTCAAGAGGTATTTCGAGAAAATAAAGCGTTGTCGCCAACCTAGAGTGGCCTAAGTCGCTGAGTTTAACGTCAATCTGTTCCTGGTCTGACCACGTGATCAACGTAATCGTACCCGGCACAATGGAATTATCAGGTGACCTGTATCCGGCCATGATGGCTTCCAAGAGCTGCCACCTGGCATAGGACTCGGGATCATCATAATAGGTTGTATTGCCTAAGATCGTTTGGTAATTTAAGGCAATTGGTGAAGTCGATGGACCGGTTGGCATGATACTGATGCTCATACCGCTTCCAAAAGCAGAATTCAAAGCAGAGGAAAACGGTTCTGAGATCGATTGGTTGCTCCCAGGCTCAAGGTCCCCTAAAAGGATTGCATTTAGCCCCAGCAAGGCTACGGCGTTCTCGAAGCGTGTTTCACTCATGTTTTCGATGGTAATGTCCAATAGCATGTCTTTACCTTTGGACCTTAGCACTGCCCGGCCTTTTATGGCTGGAGCCTCCTGGTAGCTTTCGCCAATAAAGGGCTTCATTTCGCCGACATCGACGCGCACGCCGGTTAGGGTGACGTTTTCAGCTCCTTGTATGGTCTCAACATCTCCTCCTCCTGAGAGAGCACCGGAATTACCATCAAATGGCCGAAGCAACACATCGCTTGGAACTGATAAATCATAAGTCGTTCGAGTTGGCGAGTACAGCCCAAGCAAGGATTGGACTCGCAACCGATCTCCGTCGATTTGACCGTAGGCAATTGACATTTGGTTGATAATTGCCTCATTACCCTTGAGTCGAAATCCAGCCACAATGGCGATGCCAGTGAATAGAATGACCAGAACAGGAATCGTCATCCAGGCAATCTCACGTCTCTCGATCCGTTTTAGGATGAGATAATTTATCGGACCAATGACTAGAATATATACCAAGACAAAAAGGAAAAGGTTAAACGCAGAAGGGAGCAATAGAGATGGAAGAGCAGATAGGGCAGCGAAAGCGGCATATCCATTCTTAACGCCTGTCCCCCACTCAGGCATACCTGGCATTTGGGCCACGACTTGATGCCAGACAACTTCGCTGCCTTCCCAATCAGCCAGCGGCGGAAGATTTGGATCCAAAGCTAAAAAAAAGACATTCCCTCGACCCAGATTCGTTTTTGCCATCAGAAGCGTGTCGCTATCCTGCAACAAGGTTTCTCCACTATTCAACTGACTCTCAGAGACCAGGTACGGCCCAGGATCACGAAACGGTATGCCGGAAAAACTCATTAAGCTTGGGAGATCAGGTACGCTCACTACTCCGGTGATCTTCACTGGTAGGAATTGATCTACAGCGGCCGTCGTCTGTCGCCAATTCGCTCCCCCAGTAATTAACAACTGTCCCCCAACACTAACCCAATCCTCCAAAGCGTTGAGCTGACCAGATGTTAAACGACCGCTATCGACATCATGAAATATCATCACATCAAAAGCATTCCAGGCGGCCGATTGCTCGGGTAAATCGACAATTTCTAGATAGGCTACCCGCGCTTCGTTTTGGCCATCTATCATATCTTCCAAAATATCCAAGTTCCCTGGCTCAGAAGTCACAACGCCAAATAACAGATCATCCTGACCCAACCATTGCAGCCTATTTGATTCTGTCAATTCGATAGTACTTTCGCTATCGTCGACCAACGCAACCGTTATCGGTTTAGATAAATCATCAAGCCGTACATATTGTATTAATCGCTTGTTTGATTGTGTGGGCAACGATACCCGGCTGCTGCGAAGAATCTCTTCCCCGCCAAAAGCATCCTCAATCACTAGCTGCAGTCGGCCTTCAATCGGAGCCCCACGATTTGATAGTGTTATGTAAACTGGAATCCAGTTTTGCGACTTGTAATAACCATCAAAACCGACCCGGGCACTCAATTCAATGGCTGTTGGTTGGTACTGTGCCTGAAGGATTGACGCGGGAATTAGCAGTGAAACGAAAAGCGCTATGAGGAGAAAAGCCTTCTTCAGTTGCGACCTCATATATCACTCTACGAAGACTAACTATGGTAGTTGCTTCTCGCCTTAAAATATGAAGATAACCAAAACCGGAAAGCTGGACCAATATCTCCGCTATCATTCATGATAACGGAAAATTGTCAGCGTCTTTCGATTATAATGTGTCGAGGTCTAGAATTAAAGATAGGAAACCCTAACACTTCGAGACATACATCGAGAAGTAGAGATGCAATGGATCTTCAAATTGATTTTTCTCGATGGATTGGCCGCTTAATACATTAAACAATGGCTGTGTCAAGAGATAAGATAAAATGGCCAAAAATTATAAATGCTTAATGGCTGATTAGCCTGGGCATTGAATTGTATGAAATTCGTTGGAATCGTCATCCAAAATATTGACGAGTATCGAAATGTGTGCCAAAATGATCATCATATGGCGTGTGGATAGCTGCCAATTATTATAAAGATAAAAAGGAATTGCTATCAATGAATCTAACAATAAACCCTTTGCACATATTGGTACCAGCTTGGTTTGTCGGCTTATCCTTGATTGGCATGGCGCGACTTCTTTTACACAAACGAAACCAGCAGGTTAAACCTGTCCGTATTAAATCGGGGCGGCCCCGTCAATAGTATTCACCAATGTTTTTTAACCCAATCTGGCTATTATTCGCTTTGCCCGGTCTCATATTGGGACTGTGGGCAAGATCGCGAGTGAATGGCGCTGTCAAAAAGTATAGTCAGGTACGCACCGCTCGTGGAGTTACAGGGGCGCAAGTAGCCCGGATGCTTTTAGACGACCAAGGACTTAATGATGTCCAAATCGAAGAAAGCAAAAAGGGCATGCTGAGCGACCATTACGATCCACGAAAACGAGTTCTTCGCTTGAGTCCCGATGTGTATGGAGCGCCAAGCATCGCGGCCGCAGGTATAGCCGCCCATGAAATGGGACATGCCATGCAACATGCTGGTGGATACTTTCCACTACGGATTCGAAGTGCTATCGTGCCAGCCGCGCAATTTGGCAGTATGCTTGCGCCCTGGCTTTTCATCATTGGCTTCCTTTTCCGATTCACGGCTCTATCCTGGGTGGCTGTGGTCATTTTCGGAATAGCCGTTGTCTTTACCTTGATTACATTGCCCGTAGAGTTCGATGCCAGCAAACGAGCCAAGAAGTTGCTGGTCGGCAATAGCGTGCTTATTGGTGATGAAATAAAGGGTGTCGATAAGGTGCTCGATGCGGCTGCTTTAACATATGTCGCTGCGGCAGTTGCTGCACTTGGCCAGTTTCTCTATTATTTGGCTCTCTTGAGTGGAGGACGACGACGCTAAACCACTAGATAAAACTCAATTATTAAACGCCTGGCCCGTTTCATCTATGAGAAACAGGCCAGGCGTTTTTTTGTTCTGCTGTATATCACCAGTGTCTATTTACTGGTCCGTTATATCTCACGAGTTTAGTCTATCCTCAACCAATGGCTGGCATAAGGCGCCAGAATCTTGACTGTTGGCCATTCGCCCAGGAGAAGATGCTCGCTTTGGGTCAACAAATCCGTTAAGCGTCTACCGCTATACTCGTCCAACTCCAGGCTAATGGATTGTTGTTGATTGCTTAGGTTATAAATACAGAGCAGCCTGTCGTCCGACGGCTCGTCATTTGGATTAAAGCGCCAGTAAGCCAAAACGGCCGGATTGTTGATGGCCATCATTTCCATCTGACCCCTTCTTAAAACCTGGTATTTTGATCTGGCCTGCAACAAAAAACGGGTAGCCCACAAGTAAGAATCTTGATCGTTTTCCTGTGCTTCGACATTGACGGTCTCGTATCCATAGGTTTCATCGGCGTTGGCCGGAAAATATGTTTCGTCTGCTGCTGAGAAGCCGGCATTTTTACCGGCCGACCACTGCATAGGCGTCCGGCACCCGTGTCGATCTGGCAGCCAAATATTATCGCCCATTCCCAACTCATCACCGTAATAAATGATAGGGGTGCCGGGCAGCGATAATAATAGTGCATTCAGCAACAACCAACGCCTTTTATCATTTTCGACAAGAGGCGTCAGCCGGCGGCGAATGCCCAAATTTGAGCGCATGCGCGGATCTGGCGCATATTGGCTCCACATCCACTCACGCTCTTCAGGAGTAACCATCTCCAGGGTGAGTTCATCATGATTGCGTAAGAAGGTTAACCATTGTGCCTCAGGCGGTATGCTTGGTGTCCGGTCCAAGATATCGACGATCGGTTTTTTATCTCCTTGCTTTAGGGCCATATAGAGTCGAGGCATTACCGGGAAGTGAAAGCACATGTGAAATTCATCACTGTCGCCGAAATAGGCGATGACATCCTCGGGCCATTGATTTGCCTCGGCGATGAGAACCTTATCAGGATATTCTTCATCCATCATACGACGGACTTTCTTTAAAAAAGCATGCGTCTCCGGTAAATTTTCACAATTGGTCCCTTCCCGCTCGAACAAATAGGGGACGGCATCCGCGCGGAAGCCATCAACGCCCAGATCGAGCCAGAAGTGCATGATTTTGATCATCTCTTCCTGCACAGCCGGATTATCATAATTCAGGTCAGGTTGGCTGTTGAAAAAGCGATGCCAGAAGTATTTGCCCGCCTTCTCATCGTATGTCCAATTGGACTTCTCGTAATCGAGAAAGATGATCCGGGCATCAGCATACTCTTGTCCCGTCTCGCTCCACACGTAATAATCATGATAGGGTGAGTTAACATCTTGCCGGGCTGCTTGAAACCAGGCGTGTTGGTCCGAGGTGTGATTCATGACTAAATCGGTGATCACACGCAGGCCCCTGTCGTGAGCCGCATCCAAAAACTCTTGAAAATCTGCTAAGTTTCCGTAATCTGGGTGAATCGCCCTGTAATCAGCGATGTCATATCCATCATCTCGCAACGGAGAAGGGTACATCGGTAAAATCCAGATGCAATCCACGCCCAACGATTTGACATAATCCAGCTTGCTTATGGCCCCGCGGAAATCGCCGTTTCCATCCCCGTTTCCATCGTAATAAGCTCGAATATACAATTCATAGAAGACAGCTTCCTGATACCATTTTTGGGACATATGTGACATCTTCAAATTAATCCTCTTTATGGTGTATTAAATACATGGGCGCAGGAATAGTCAGCCAGATACGGTTATACGTATGACCTAGAAGCCTGAGCATACTAAAGGCTCAGGCTCCTGATAAAAGTTGTTCTACTGTAAGAAAAGCAAGACCTAAGTAGATAGTCTTGAGTATCTATCTAGCCCTTTACCGACCCGGCCGTTAGCCCACGAACGAAGTACCTTTGCAGCGAGAAGAAGACGATCAACGGGATGATCATGGTGATAAAAGCGCCGGCAGTTAAAAGATGCCAGTCCTGGCCCCTCTCACCTACTAATGCCGATAGTTTCGCTGTCAACACGACCCGGTCCGGATTCGTGCCCAGAAAAACCAACGCCACTAAAAGATCGTTCCAAACCCAAAGGAATTGGAAAATCGCGAATGCTGCAATAACGGGTACCGACAACGGCAGCACTAGGCGCGTAAATGTTGTCAACGGCGAGGCACCGTCCACATGAGCTGACTCGATAATTTCGCCCGGTAAGGACGAGATGTAGCCATACAATAGAAATACGGCCAGCGGCAAGCCAAAGCCCGTGTGAGCTAGCCAGACCCCCAGCAGGCTACCGTTTAATGACACTCCGGTCGCATTACCAATGTCAACATAGAGTCTTAACAAAGGTATCAGAGACACCTGTAAAGGTACAACCATCAGCCCAACGACCACGACAAAGAAGAATGTGCGCCCCGGAAACTCCAGCCAGGCGAAAGCATAAGCGGCAAAGGCGGCAATGGTGATGGGAATGATCACAGCCGGGATGGTGACTAACAAGCTGTTCACGAAGGCAGCGCCCATTCCGCTGGTATTAATCACCTGATCGTAATTTTCTAGCGTATATTGGGTGAAATCAAAGGGATGCTGAAGCACACTCCACCAACCGGAGGTGTTGATGTCATTTTGAGGCCGGAAGGAACTGATCAACAATCCCACGGTCGGCAACGTCCATAAGAAGGCGATCAAGACAATGGCAATCCAGATAGGGGCTGAACCAAAAATCTTCCGGATTCGATCTCTTGAGGCGCTTTCTTTTGTTTGTATCGTTACACTCATCGCCTTACCTCCTCGCCTCGCGTAGGCCGCGAACGTTGTAGACCATAACCGGAATCACTGCCAAAAGAAGAACGATAGCAATGGCGCTGGCATGGCCAAAATTCCGAAAGGTAAACATTTCTTTGTACATGCGGTTGGCGATGACCTCAGTGTTAAACTGCCCACTGGTCATCACAAATACAATGTCGAATACCTTTAACACCATGATGATCACCGTCGTCGTGATCGTGATCAAGGTTCCCCTGATGTAAGGAACAATCACTCGCAAGAAGATCTGGACTTCGTTAGCGCCATCAATTCGAGCAGCTTCCAGTAATTCGTTGGGAACTCCTTTAACCGCCGCCGATATGACGACCATGGCGAATCCGACAAGGATCCAGATCATGATAATGATCAGCATAAAATTGTTCCAAGGTTGGAGAATTAACCAACCTTGCGGCTCACCTCCGAGAGCGACCCAAACCGAGTTGAGTAAACCGATTTGGGTCTGGCCAGCAGGCCGGAAAGCATAAACGAACTTCCAGATAACGCTGGCGCCAACGGCCGATATGGCCATAGGTAAGAAGATGATGGCCTTCCAGGCTGCCTCTCCGGGAAGGCGATCCACCAATACAGCGACGATGAGGCCTAATCCAACCACAAAGCTTGTTACAAAAACCAACCACAGGATGTTGTTCCGCAGGGCAATCAACATAGAGGGATCGGTAAACACATATTGGTAATTGGTTAGGCCGACAAATCCCTCACCCGAGGCATTCTGAAAACTAAGCAGCGTCGTTTTTATGACCGGATAGACCAAGTATAAGCCCAAGATGGCCAAAGCCGGACCAACGAATACGAAGGGCCTTACACGTTCGCGCAAATTTTCGGGTAGAAAAGAGACCAGGTTGTCAAAGGCTAAGTAGATTACCCAAACTCCACCTACCCCAACGATCAAAGCTACTAACGCGACCAACGCTTTATTCGCGTCTCGGTCGGTCATGAAAGTGATGCTCCATATCAACAACGCAATGGCCAGTAAAGGGATGACAATGGCGATGATGATGCCCAGCACACCACTGGTCAACGTCTCCAACATCCCCCCAGACTGCTCTGGCTGTTTAACTGTACTTGCCATGATTCCCTCCTTGTTTATCGAGAAGAGGGTCAAGCAAGGCAATTCCATTGCCTTGCTTAACCGTTCAATTAAAGGAAGCTAATCCATATCTTGCCAGGCGATTAGAATGACTACTCGCTCGGCCAACTGGCGTCGATATTCGCTAAAACGGTATCGAGATCGGTGCCGCTTACCCATTCGACAATGCCAGTCCAGAATGTACCAGCGCCCACCGCACCAGGCATCAGGTCAGAGCCATCAAAGCGGAAGGTGTCGGCACCCATCAAGATCTCAGCGAAACCGCGTAAGGCATCAGTAGGATACCAATCCAGCGGAACGTCGTTTTGAGGTGCTACGAAGAGCCCGGCTTCGACCTCTGCTTTGACTGACTCGCCAGTAGTCAGGAACTCCATTGCTGCCCGACCCGCAGGCGTGTCTTTGCCCATGCTTAAGATAGAACCAGAACCAAGCACTGGCTTACCATAATTCGCTTCGTCGATGGGTGGCAAATAGAAGTAATCAACATCCTCTCCAACGACTGAGCCTTCAGGGAAGAAGTTGATGATGAAGCTGGCCTGGCGATGCATGAAGCAGCCCGGCGGATCATCAAAAAGCGGTAATGGCGAATCGCCAAAGGGGACGGTCAGAATGGAGGTTGTCCCACCCAATACGTAATCCGGATTGAGCCAGATTTCGCCCATGACATCGAAGGCATTGCGAACCTCGGGCGAGTCAAAATTCAGATCGCCGGCGGCCCAGGCGTCATAAGCTTCAGCGCCGGCCGTGCGCAGCATAATATCTTCAACCCAGTCAGTGCCAACCCAGCCTGTGGCGCCGCTGCTCTCAATGCCGATGCACCAGGGCACGCCACCATCATCGACGATCTGTTGGGTCAAGGCTGTCAGTTCATCCCAGGTTTGGGGAATTTCATAACCAGCCGCCTCGAAAGCGGGTTTAGCATACCAGACCAGGCTCTTGACGTCGGCATTGTGCCAGACGCCAACCAGCGTACCGTCTACCGTGCCAAGATCAATCCAGGTTTGAGCGTATTGTTGCTGCATGTAATCGTCAGCAAGGAACGCACTAAGGTCCACAAGGAAACCCGAGCGCTGGAAGTCCGCCATCAAGCCCGGTTGCGGGAAGTTATAGATATCCGGGGGATCTCCGGCTTCTGCCCTCACCAGAGCCAGCGTCTCGAAGTCACCAGAGCCTTCAATGACGACATCGATGCCAGTGCGTTCTTCAAATGGAAGCATGCTGGCTTCAAAGGCTGCAATTTGATCCTCGCCTGCGGCTGTGAATATGGTGACTGTTTCGCCAGCAAATTCACCTGCAGCTGGTTCCTCAGCAGCTGGTTCTTCGACGGCCGGTTCTTCAGCGGCCGGAGCTTCGGTTGGGGCGGCTTCTTCGCCACCACCACAAGCGGCTAAGACTAAGGCCAATACAACAAAAATACTAAACAGCAAAAACAATTTTCGACTAAACATCTTCATCCTCCAGGTTGAGTCTAATTAAAGATTCTAATGTGTCATTGGTCTTGAATATGGTGTAATTGTCTTTAACTCCGATCACCTCCTCTCTTTAAGCTTCGGTTGTTATTTCAATTTCTCTCAATAAGATTAACGGTTGGCACCACATGAAGAACGAATAATTAATTCGGTTGGCAATAAATATCCTTCGATTTCGCTGATTCCATTGTTTATCAACTGTAACGATAATTCACCCACTTTCTTGCCAATTTGATTGGCTGGCAAGCGGATTGTCGTCAAAACAGGTTCCATATATTGGGCAATGGAGACATCATCAAAACCAACGATGGCGATATCATTAGGAATTGTAAGACCGTGTTGTCTGATAGCTTGCATGGCCCCAATGGCAACGACGTCGCTGGCTATGAAGACCGCAGTCGGCTGATCGGCCAGCGTCAGCAAGGCATTCATAGCTTCATAGCCGCTGCGACTCGTGAAGCACCCTTCCTGGACCAAGTCAGGATCATAATATAGCCCGGCTGCCAGCAAGCTATCTTGATAGCCACGATAACGCTCGCGACTGGCAACATAGGTCAACGGCGCATTGGTTATAAAAGCGATCCGCACGTGTCCCAAAGAGATTAGATGATTGGTTGCCAGCTGGGCTCCCTGATAATTATCAGCGTCAACATAAGGAATCGTATAACCTGGTAAACGCCCGGTAATAGCTATTGGTAGATTTTGTTCGTAAAGCTCCACAGCCTCAACTTCTTTTAGTTGAGGTCCCGATAAAATGATGGCGTCGACATGTCCTTCATAAATAAGGTAAGCATACCCATCTTCGACATTCTCGGGATCGACCGGCCGGAACAAGATGTGGTACCCTTGCTCAACGACTGCCCCATTTAAGCCACGAAGGACTTCTGGAAGAAATAAATCGGCTGCTGCCCGTTCTGGGCTCTGATGTATTACCAAGGCGATGGTATAAGTCTGGCCGCTTGCTAATCTTCGAGCCGATACATCCGGATAGTATTTTAAGCGGGCGGCCGCCTGAAGCACCTTTCGTCGAGTTCCCTCGGGAATACCGCTGCGGGGCGTATCATTTAAAACAAGGGAAACCGTCGTCCTGGAAACACCAGCCTCTTTTGCAACTTCGAGACTAGTTGCCCGCTTCCGCGCCATCCGAATCATCCCCTGGCCCAAAACTCCCTCAATGCTTGGCTTTTTAGACCATATGCTGCCAAAATCACAAAGTGGCTAACACGCGTTACTAACACGTGTTAGTATATTAGATTTCGTATATTGTTGTCAAGTCAATTCGGTGGCAATCCGGTGACCGTCGCTGACGATC
>JAHEJP010000308.1 GCA_024638855.1 Chloroflexota bacterium | reverse complement strand
ATCGAGGTAGTTGAACTTTCAAGCCTAAAAGCTGGCTAGGTGACGAGACAGACTCGCCCTATGTGGACGTGATTTCGCGAAAAAAGAACAGCATGTCCAGGTCGCCCGGCGAATGGCCGTATCCGGTAAGGACGACCGCCGCTTCGCTCCGGTGTTGGGTACCGTGATTGACCAAGTGGACCAGTAAGTGCCAAAGCATGTTTTCATAGGGCATGCCTTCCGTCGTCGTGTAGCTCACCATCCCGGTCAAATCACCGTCCTGAAGCGTTGCCAGGTAAGCCTGCCGCAGTTTCTCTTCTTCCCGCCAGCGCTTAAGCAACGAATCCAGCGTGGGGAAATCGCGCTCGTCAGGCAGCCCGGAGGGGGAAAGTCCTTCCTGGCAGCGTAAACGCCATACCAATTCAGCCGCATAAGTGTGGACCAGGGCGCCGCGCAGGCTGCCGTGACTGATCGCCGCCGAAGCGCTGAACTGTTCGGTCGTGACCCCGGTTGCAGCACGTAACAGGCGTTCGTTGGCCCAGCTGTTGTAGTCGTATAGGGTGAGGATATCTGATTTGTTCATATGTTTTCACTACCCTTGATTCAGATTTGATTTGTTTCAATCCACTTCGCACCCGTCAACCACCTGATAGAGTTCTTGCTCTGAGCAAGTTAAGTCGCGCACGTAACGGTTTACCTGAGCCCACTCCAGCAGATGGTCGAGTTCCAGGACCGGTTCCCAGGACCTGATTTGGCCGCCGGCCGCCGACCACAGGCGTTCGCCCCCGGGATCAAAGGCCACGCCGCTAACGCTGCCGCCCAGATCGTCCAGCCGTCGAAGAAGTTCGCCGGTTTCGGTCTGCCAGATGATGACCGAAGCATCCGGGGAGCCGGAAGCGAAATATTGGCCGTCGGCGCTGAAAGCCAGGCTGAAGATGCCGCCGTTATGCCCGTCGAAACGCCGGATCTCTCGGGTACCGACTACATCCCACAGGCGGACTGTGTTGTCTATCGAGCCAGACAACAATTGGCCGCCATCAGGGCTGAAGGCCAGACTGACCACCGGCCCTTCATGTCCGCTGATCTGGCCCAACTCCTCCCCTGTGGCGACGTCCCACAAGTGGATGTTATTGTCCTGGTAATCCCCTTCGATTTCGTAACGAAACGTGCCAAAGCCGGCCGCCAGGGTGCGGCCGTCCGGGGCAAAGGCCACTGCATTGATGGTGTCGGTCGGGCTGTCAAAACGGTGGACGATGTCGCCCGAAGCCAGGTCCCACATGGCCATCGTCTGGTCGTCCGACGCCGACAGAAAATAATTGCCGTCGGGGCTAAAGGTCAGATCATGGACCCTCAGATCATGCCCCGCATAGCGTTCCAATTCTTGCTCCGTTTGAGCGTCCCACAAGATGATCGTGCCCTCCTCGCTGGCGGAGAGCAGCCGGTTGTCATCAGGATGGAAGGCCAGGGCCGTGACCTCTCCCCCCTCGAAGTTGAGCGATCCTCCGAGCTGACTTTCTTCCAGATTGATCAGTCGGATCTGCCCGTGCAAACCGGCCGCGCCCAATTTGCCATCGGGGCTTTGGGTAAAGCTGGTGACAGATTCTTCGGAAAGCGCGACGCGCTCATCGACGGCCGTTTCATCCAGGGACCAGATCCGTAAATTGCCCGAACTGGCGCTGGAAATCGCCCGGCCATCGTCGAGAAAAGCCACGTTTAGAGCCCGGCCGCCTTCGCCCGAATAGCTGTGTAGCGGTTGGCCACTTTCAACGTCCCACAAGATGAGCGTCTGGTCGCGCGATGCCGACAATAATTGTGAGCCATCGCTGTTGAATTCGACGTCAAAGACGAAATCTGTATGTCCGCTTAAGCGATCGCGCATCTCGCCACTGGCCACATCCCAGAGAATGATCGAATTGTCGAAGGAACTGGAAGCGAGCGTTTCCCCGTCGGGGCTAAAGGCCAGGCCGATGACGATATCCGTGTGCCCTTCCAGCCGGTGGAAGATACTTCTCTGTGATACATCCCACAAGATGACCGAGCCGTCCTCCGATCCGCTGGCAGCCAGCGCGCCGTCAGGACTGAAGGCTGCAGCCAACACCTGTAATTCTGGATCGTGCCCTTCGAGCGTGCCAATCATCTGCCCACTTTCCAGGTCCCATAAGGTATTGATGCCGCCTTCTGTCGCAGCGATGGCCGTCGATCCGTCGGGCGATATGTCGATAAGGTTGATATCGCCGCTGGGATTTTCAAAACGGCGGATCACCTGGCCCGTCTCGACGTCCCACAAGATAAAAGTATCGTCATAGGCGCCCGAAAGCAGGTGTTTGCCGTCCGGGGTAAAGGCTATATCGCCGATGGGTTCGTTATGGCCTTCCAGCCGGATCAACTCTTCACCGGATTCAATATCCCACAGGGTAATGGAGGTATCGTCGGCCCCTGAAGCCACGGTTGTTCCGCTGGGATCGATAGCCAGTGACCAGCGCCAGCCGCCACCTCCCTCGATGCGCCGGATAGTGCCCGCCCCGGCGGCGGCTTCATAGAGCAACCGTTGGGAGAAGGCCGGCGGTTCTTCAATTTGGTTAGCCGCCACTGCCAGGGCCAGGGCCTGGTCTGTATTGCCATCTCGCAAGGCCACCTGCGCCCCTGAAGCCAGGGCCAGGCTTTGGGATTCGGCCGCGCTTCTCTCGGCCCGGGCCTGTTCCGTCGCCCGGGCGGATGCCTCTTCGCCGGCCCGCGCGGCATTTTCCTCGGCCACGGCTTGTTGGGTGGCCCTGGCCAGGCTCTCCTCCTCGGCCAAGTTCGCGTTTTGGTTGGCCGTTATGCCGGCAAAAATGGCCACGATGACCAGGATGGCGGCGATGATCAAAGCCCCGCCCAGGTACATGGCCCTGCGCCGCAGGACTTGGGCGGCCTGGGCCTGTTCTTCCGCCCGGTATTTCTCAGTTTCGGCCAGCTTTTGGGCGGCTTCCAACTCCCGCTGACGGCGCGCTTCTTCTTCCGCTTCTCTTCTATGTTGTTCCGACTGGCTGGTTTCCAGGTAGCGTAACTCTTCCTGGGTCAGGGCCAGGTCCGCGGCCGCCAGCCAGTTATCGTATTGGTTCAACTGCGAGCCGCTCAACAAGTAGCTTTCATCCTCCCCCGCCGCCGACCATTCCCCGGCCGATATGGCTAACAAACGTTGCAGCCGGATATCATTCCGGTTCTCATCCAGCCAGCCGCGCAAGCGATCCCACTCCTTCAACAAGGCTTCATGAGCCACCTCCACGGTCGGTTCCCGGGTTAGCGGATCGCGGTCGAAGGTCAGAAGCCTGGCCCGGCCGTATGCATCAACTACAGTAGTGACCAGTGATCTGTGACCAGTGACCAGATTCCGACCGGATTGCTGATCACTGACCACTGTCCCCTGATCACGATCGCTTAAGGTAAGCAGCTCCGAACGTTGCACTCTGCGTCGCGTATCCTCTACCCCCTCGCCCAAAGTAACCAGGCGCAGGAATAGCTGACGAGCGGCTTCCTGTTCTTGCTCGTCCAGGCTGGCAAATAACTCTTCCGCGCGTCTGCCCACCGCGCCCGCCACACCGCCGATTTCTTCATAAGCAGCGCGGGTCAACAAACCACCGGCCCGCCGGTCGAACAATTCGGTCAGGGCATACTGCAGCAGGGGCAGCCCTCCCGGCTGGCTATTCACATCAGACACGATAGTCGTCAATAGACCCTCTTCCAAACCAATACCAACGCGCCGGGCCGGTTCCTGGATGGCCCCGGCTAGCTCACTAGGTGACATAGGCAAAACAACTTCGGTATTTTCTTTCAGCCACAAACCAAAAGGTTGGTATTGCAACGGCCGGTCATAAAAGTCGGCCCGTAAAGTAACCACCACGCGTAACGGACTGAGCGGGTCGCTCATAGCCGTCAGCAGTCCCTCGATGAATTGGGCCCGTCGTCGCTCGTCGTCAACCATGGTGAATAACTCTTCAAACTGATCGATCACCAATAATAATGCGGCCCCTTCCTCGTCGGGCAAGATGCGCCTGATGGTGTTCAGAAGGCCTTCTTGGTCACGGCGCATCGGTTCCACCAGGCTGGGCGGCGGGTCCACCGCGATGGGCCACAGCGCCTTTTCCAACTCTTCGAAGGGATAAACGCCGGGGGTCATTTCGGCCACAAACCACTTCTCCGACCCCTGTTTCAGGGCCCCCTGTTTCAGGGCCCCCTGCACGGCGCCCTCTCGTAGGACCGGTATTAGCCCGGCTTTGACGACGCTGGATTTACCTGAGCCCGAAGGGCCAACCACCGCCAGAAAACGGCTTTCTTCCAACCGTCCCACTAATTGTTCGACTAACTTTTTCCGGCCGAAGAACTCTTCAGCATCGGCTTCCTGGAACGCTCGCAAACCCTTGTAAGGATTGGCCAATTCCATCGCTTCTGCTTGGGGCAAAAAAGGTCTGGCCTGCTCCCCTCTGGCGGCCGCCCGGAAAGCCTCTTCCATCTCTAAGGCGCTGGCGTAACGGTCGGCCGGTTGTTTGGCCGTGGCCCGTTGGATGACCTGGTCAATCTGAACTGGCAGATCCGGCCGGCTGGCCGATACCAGGGGCAGGGGTTCGTGCAGATGTTTGTACAGCAGGTTAGCCCTGGAAGAATCGCCAAATGGTTTTTCCCCGGTCAGGACCTCGTACATGACCAGGCCCAGGCTATAGATGTCGGTCTGGGGGCTGACGGGTTCATCCTTGATCTGCTCCGGTGAAATGTACTCTGGCGTGCCCATGACCACACCTTCTGCTGCAACTTCAGCCGCATTTGCGACCGCATTTGCGACCGCATTTGCGACCGCATCTTGCCGGAGATCGTCGTCCAGTCTCTTGGCGATGCCAAAGTCCGTAAGGTAGGCATTGCCCTCCTGGTCGAACATGATATTGGCCGGTTTGATATCGCGATGAATGATCTCTTGCCGGTGGGCGGCCGACAGGGCGGCCGAAATCTGCGCCAATAACCTCAAGCTGGGTTCTATTTGCCAGGTTCCGGCCTTAAGGCTCGTTTGTAAACTTCCGCCGCTCATATAGCGCATGACCAGGTAAGCACCATCGGGATCGCGCCAGAAATCATATAAGGGCACGATATACGGATGTTCCAGCAGGGCCACCAATTGCGCCTCGGCTTCGAAACGGCGGATGAAAGCCGGATCGTCGGCGTACTGCTGGCGGATGACCTTGACGGCCACGTCCCGGTTAACGGCCGGTTGAACGGCTCGATGCACCGTTCCGAAAGCGCCTTCCCCGATTTGCTCCTTTAACTCGAAACCACGCACATCTTGAGCCAGGGGGACTTCGAAGCTCATCTCGCCGGCCAAAATGCGCCGGTACAGTTCGCTGCTGCGCGCCGAAGGTTCCATGGCTAATTCTTCGGCCAAGACCCGGACCATGATCTCGTATTGGGCCAGCGCTTCCTGCCGGTAGCCGCTGCGAACCAGGATCTCCATCAATTGCCGGTGAGCCCGTTCCCGCAAATTGTCCAATTCCAACTGTCGTTCAGCATAACGACGCGCATCGTCGTAAGCGCGTCGTTGGCTGGCCTGGATCGTCAGCGCCTCCAAAGCCTCCAGCGCCCGGCGTCGCAGATATTCTCGCCGGCCGAGCAGCCAATCCTCAAATTCAGCGCTGTCGTCCAGATAAAAATCGGTCAGAAAATCGCCGCGGTAAAGATTCACGGCTTCTGGCCAACCTTCCTGGGGGCCGGCCAACAGGCTCAAAAATTGGCCTACATCCACCGTCAGCCCGTACTCGGGATTGATCGCCACGGTATAGCGGTCCGAGAGTAGGAATGGGATTTCCTCTTGTCCTTCCTCAGCGCCCGGGCGGGCGCCGAGGGTCTGGCGCAGATAGTAGATGGTTTGCCGCAGGTTTTTCCGGCCGGAGTTAGGCGGCATCCCCGGCCATAACAGGTCCACCAAGAGTTCCCGCCGTTGGGCAGCCGCGCCAAAGGCTGCCTCGGCCGCCAGGTAAATCAATAACGCCTGGGCCCGCACCGTCGGAAATTTAGCCAACGGGCGGTCATCCAGCGTCGCTTCATAAGTTCCTAATAGCGATAACGATAGACCGGGCATCGAGTTTTATCCTTCGCCAGGTGTGATGGAGTGCCTTTCCTAATAAACGTTTCTTGAAAAGCGCTTCGTTCTTGTGCGGGCACAGTATACACGATTTTGGAGCTAAAAAAGGCCAAAAAACCATTTATGACGCTTTTATGACGCAAAGGACTCCTCTCGCCCACCCCTTATGACTCTCTTAGGTCGGCCGTCGGCGAAACTGCAGCTATCGATTCGGACATGCCCAACCAGGGCAGCCAGCAGAGGAGATAGCAAATGCAGAACCAGAGAATCACCAGAAAAGCCCTCATCTTAATCGCTCT
>JAHEJP010000307.1 GCA_024638855.1 Chloroflexota bacterium | reverse complement strand
GTGGAGTGCCAGCAGTATCTGCATTTGGAAGCCTGCCCGGCCGATCCTTAATCGGTCAAAGGCTGGCGGTTGGTTATCACGGTTGCCGCGCCATCGGCTTCAGGTTTTGCCCCAGCCATCAGGAGCCATTAACCTGATCTGATCGGCTGTTAACCCCTGTCAAGCACCTGGGTGCTTAGATCCCGGGAGCCAGGTCGTGGTTATGGGAAGTCAATTTCATCTATAGTGCATCAAATGCGGATTGAAAGTCCGTTTTCCATATTCAGCTGCATTTGTCGCGTCGCACTCGTTTGTCCAGTGTGGAAAAGGAAAATGCCGGTTCGTCCCAATTGCGGCCACCGATCATCGAGGTAAACAATATGAAAGCATTCACTGTCCAAAACCGGGCCACTACCCTTCTCTTGACCGCCTTGCTACTGGGCTTTAGCGCCGATCTACTTTTTTACGGCAAACGATTGGGCATCTCTTTGCTGCTGTTCGTCCTGCTATTCGTGGCAGCGCTTATTTATCTGAGCCGGAGGGAGCGACTTGTCTACGTCCGCCAAAATGGCTGGCTGATCTTGCCCTTGTTATTTTTCGCGGTCATGGTGGCCGTGCGGGCTAATCCATTTCTTAATGTCCTCAATGTCCTGGCGGTAATGGTCTTGCTGGCCTTTCTGGTGGCCAACTTCAGCAGCGGTCCTATTCATGAATTGCGACTGTCGACGACCCTACTGCTGCCTCTTTACGCGGCTGGCCGCGGACTCATATCACCGGCGCCCTTGGTGGCCGACTCGCTGAAAGGGCGACGATTTCGGCCCGAAGGCAGTAGCGGATTGGTGCCTGTAGTCGTACCTTTGGTAAGAGGCGGCGCCTTAGCGGTGCCACTGTTGTTGTTTTTCGCCTTGCTATTGGCCTCGGCCGATCTTATTTTCGCCGACCAGTTAGCCGGGGTCTTACGGCTGGCTCGCCTGGCCGATCTCTTGCGCCTGGTCTGGCGAGGCCTGGTCATTGTGATCGTCTCCTGGCTCGTAGCCGGCGGCCTGGCCATCGCCCTTAGCCGGCGACAGGCGGCCGACGCTCTCGAGGAGAATTTAAGCCAGCTGCGTCGGCCGTTCTCTCTTGGTTTCGTCGAGTCAACGACGATTCTGGTCCTGATCAATCTACTTTTCCTATCTTTTGTGACCTTCCAATTCCGTTACCTGTTTGGCGGCGAAGCCCAGGTCCAGCTAGCTGGCTACACCTATGCCGAATACGCACGGCGGGGCTTTTTTGAATTGGTGACCGTGGCGGTCATCAGTCTGGCTCTGATCCTGGGGCTCAACTGGTTAACCTGGCGGGAGACAAAATCCCAACTTCGACTCTTCAAAATTCTGGGCAGCCTGCTGACATTACTGGTCATGATCATGCTAGCCTCGGCTTTTTACCGTATGCGACTATATGAAGCGGCTTTTGGATACACGGAATTACGCCTGACGGTCACACTCTTCATCGTCTGGCTGGCTACTCTGCTGGGTTGGTTCATCGGAACCCTATGGCGTTGGCCCGGCCGTTTTGCCATCGGCCTCATGGCCGTCTGCATCGGTTTCGTGGCCACGTTGAATATGCTCAATCCGGACGTTTTCATCGTGCGCCAAAACATGGCCCGCTACCGGGCCAGCGGTGATCTAGACGTCATCTACCTGGAAACCCTTTCGGATGACGCTGTGCCTGAATTGTTAGGCAGTTTGGCCGAGATGGAAGGAGACGGGACGACCGGCCTGTGGCCCTGGTGTGAATATTATCGGGAGGAGGAATCGCCTCTAGAGGAGATAGTTGAGGCCTGCGAATTAACCCGGATTGAGGTCGTCGGCGAAGATCTAAAACAGCGACTGGAAACGCTGGAAACCGATTCGGGCTGGCGTCGCTGGCAATCAACTAACCTGTCGCTGCAACGTAGCCATCGGCTGCTGACGGAGAAATTTGGGTGATATCGCTCAACCGGCCAAAGCAGCCCGGAAGGCGGCGATATTTCCGGCGACTGATCCCGATCCGCGGAAGATGGAACTGCCGGCTACCAGTACATTGGCTCCGGCCGCGGCGATCTCGGCCGCGTTCCCGGGGTCAATCCCGCCATCCACTTCTAACCAGGCTTGGGAGCCGATATCGGCCAGCATCCGCCTGACCTGGGCGATGCGGGCCGTACTGGAAGGGATGTAGGATTGGCCGCCAAAGCCGGGGTTCACCGACATGATCAAGACCAGGTCCACTTCGGGCAAGATGGGAGCGATCATTTCTAAGGGCGTGGCCGGATTCAGGGTGACGCCGGCCTTCACGCCCAGGTCCTTGATGGATTGTACGATTCGTTGCAGGTGGTGGGTGGATTCCACGTGGACGGTCAAACGATCGGCCCCGGCTTCGCAGAAAGCAGGTATGTACCGGGCGGGATCAGCGATCATCAGGTGGACGTCCAGCAAGGCACCGGTTTCATCGGCCACCGGCCGCAAGGCCTTGACCACTATCGGGCCCATGCTGATATTGGGTACAAAGTGACCGTCCATGATGTCGATATGCAGCCAATCGCCCCCGGCCTCTATTGCCTCACGAGCCTGCTGGCCTAGGCAGGAGAAATCGGCCGCCAGGATCGACGGCGCCAATAGGGTCTCGCCAGTTAAGTTTTTGCTAGCCATCGTTCGTCCACCTTAACTACTGTTCGCTATGCCGCCTTTTTGACCAGGTCCAAGGCAGTCCCGGCCATATTCTCGGCCGTCAAGCCAAAATTCTTGTAAAGCTCTTTATAGGGTGCTGACGCACCATAGTGATCCAGGCCGATCATGGCGCCTTGGGGTCCGACATACCGTTCCCAGCCCAGGGTGACGCCGGCCTCGATGGAAACTCGGAGCGGGATAGCAGCTGGCAAGACACTCTCCCGGTAGGCGGCCGGTTGGGTCTCGAATAGTTCCCAGCTAGGCATGGAGACGACCCGGGCGGCTACGCCCTCGGCCGCTAAAAGCTCTTGGGCTTCCAGGGCGATATGGACCTCGGAACCGCTGCCGATCAAGATCAGTTGGGGATCCGGGACATCGCTCAACACATAAGCGCCCTTTACCCCTTCCTGGGCCGACGCATATTTCGCCCGGTCAAGGATCGGTAGTCCCTGCCTGGTGAGGGCCAAAGCTGTGGGCCCGGTCCAATTTTCCAGAGCTACCTGCCAGGCCACGGCCGTTTCCGCCGCGTCGGCCGGCCGGAAGAGCAGTAGCCGGGGAATAGTCCTCAAGCCCATCCATTGTTCAATGGGTTGGTGCGTGGGGCCGTCCTCGCCCAAACCAATGCTATCATGGGAGAAAACATAGATGACCGGTATCTCCATCATGCAAGCCAGGCGAATCGTCGGCCGCAAATAGTCGGAAAAGACCAGGAACGTGCCGCCATAGGGTCGTATGCCGCCGTGCAAGGCCATGCCGTTGAGGATGCTGCTCATGCCGTGCTCGCGGATGCCAAAGTGAATGTAGCGGCCGGAAAAGTCATCGCGGGTCAAGTGTTTCACATTTTTCGGTCGGGTCTTATTGGAGCCGGTGAGGTCGGCCGAACCGCCCACCAAGAAGGGTATTCTCGGGGAGACGAGGTCCAATACAGCGCCGGAGGCAGCCCGGGTGGCGATGGACTTGCCGGGCTCAAAGAGTTGGTCCAGACCCTCATCCCAGCCATCGGGCAGTTCGCCGGACAGTGATTGGCGATAAGCGGCGGCCAACTCCGGATAGGTCGTCTCGTAGGCGGCGACAAGCTCTGTCCATTCCGCCTGGCGTTGGGCACCGGCCCGGGCCGCGCCGCGCATATAGATCAGAACTTGGTCTGGTATATAAAAGAGGGGTTCCGTTGGCCAGCCCAAATTCTCCTTGGTCAAGCGGATTTCCTCGTCGCCCAAAGGCTCCCCATGGGCGGATGACGTATCCTGTTTATTGGGGCTGCCAAAACCAATGTGAGTCCTGAAAGCGATGATGGAAGGTCGATCGGTCTCGGCCACGGCCGCTCGAAGAGCCTTTTCGACGGCGTCGGGATCATGGCCATCGGCCCGTTGAGCAAACCAGCCATAAGCTTCGAATCGTTTGGGCACGTCGTCGCTGTAAGATAGATCGGTCGATCCATCGATGGTGATGTGATTATCGTCGTAGAGGACGATGAGTTTGCCTAAACCCAAATGACCAGCCAAAGCACAGGACTCGTGGGAGATGCCTTCCATCAGATCGCCGTCGCTGGCGATGACGTAGGTATGGTGGTCCACGATATCGTAGCCCGGCCGGTTGAAGTGAGCCGCCAGCCACTTTTCGGCCAGGGCCAAACCGACGGCATTAGAGATGCCCTGCCCCAAGGGGCCGGTCGTCGTCTCCACGCCGGGCGTCAGGTGGGACTCGGGGTGCCCGGGCGTTTGACTACCCCACTGGCGGAATTGTTTCAACTCATCCAACGGTAATTCGTAACCGGTCAGGTAAAGTAAGCTGTAAATCAACATCGATCCGTGCCCGGCCGAGAGGACAAAACGATCGCGGTTCGGCCAGTGAGGATCCTCGGGGTTGAATTTGAGGAAGCGGCTCCAGAGGACGGTGGCCATATCGGCCGCGCCCATAGGCATACCCGGGTGGCCGATATTGGCTTTTTGCACGGCGTCCATAGTCAAGCCGCGAATGGTATTGGCAGTTAAATCGTGTAACGACATCGAAGGCGTGGTGATCTTATTCACAGTGAAGCTCCTTAGAAACGAATTCGGGACGTGTTATGAGACGATATTATAGTGCGCTTTGCCCACTTTGATAAAGTGTAGCGCACTTATATCTTGCAAAACTGTAGGAGGCCCCACCGGCCGTCGAACAACCATGAAGGGTCTTTGGCGGCGGTCGCCTCTGGCTGGCCCAGCTTCAGCCCGGCAGCCACTTCCGACTTCGATGTCCTCAATGCCAGGACCGGCGCCGGCAAATAACAAACGATATCGGCGAAGGGGGTCGTGAAGGGCCAATGGCGATCGCCCAACAAGCGCCGGTAATTGGCGTCTCCTTTGAAAATCAGCAAAACCGAATTAGCCAGCTCACTGGCTAATTTGGTCGGCATCCGCCACATCTCTCGTGGCGAGGTCCAGAACCAATCGCTCTGCAGGTGCAAGCGGCCTTCGTTGAGATGCCTTTGCAGGCGGCGAGCGGCCAACGATACCGCCGGATCGACTTCACCTAGCAGGAAAAACACCGTCTGCCACACATCACTCATGGTGGCATCGGAGACGAAGGTCGGGTGGGTTTTCGCATGCAAGTGAACCTGCTCGGCCAGCCCTTGCTCCAGCACAAAGAGGGCCAGAACAAGATCAGCCACCAGCTCAAAGCCGGCGTTGTCCAGGATCAGATCGATCCGCGCCGGCCGCTCCAGGCTCGAGAGATGGGCGACCACCGCTGCCGAGTCATCCACCAGGGTATGAGCTTGCTGTTGTGCCAGGTCTTGGTGGTCTGGTTTATCGCCATTTCCGGCCGGCCACAGGCTGAGATCGGCCTGGTTACCCCATAGATCGATGGCCAGCAAGGCGGTAAGTGCTACAGACCAATCGCCAGATAACTGGGGATTAGGCTTCAGAAAGCTATTCAGCTGGCGGCACAGACCACGAATGGCTTCGCGGCTGGTTTCCAATCCCTGGCGCTTCTGGTAAAGGAAGGGATCCTGGCTCGATCCCAAGGTCTCGAGCTCGAAATACCCGGTGATGTCCAAAACACGCCGGTAAAAATAAGTTTCGGCGAAAAACCAGGGCACCTCCAGCCAGTTCTGATCCAGGTAAGGCGCTATATAGCCGGTCCAATCTCCCGCGTCAGGCGCTCCGGCGCCGGCCAGGGGCTGGATTTTGTCGCCCGGGATACCGGCTATCAGAGCTTCCAATTGAGTGGCTACGACTGGGGGAAAGTTGTTTTCGGCCGGCGAGAAGCTATTTTCGGTAAGCGAAAAGTTGTTTTCGCTCAGGATCCGCCGGCCAGTTTCCGGCAATCGTTCGGCGATGCTTCTATGAGTGAAGGTGCCGGTCTCGGTACCGCGCAAGGATTCGGGAATGGGCGTTTTGGGGCAATTCATGTTTAAAATTCCTCTGACAATCGGTGATTGATTGGACCTGTTAGCTGAAACAGGCTAACTCGTTTTTGCCAACAGGTCTTGCCTATTTTACCCGCTGCCAGCGGTCATTGGAAAGTTGGTCCAGGAAGGCGGAGGACAACCAGCGATCGTGGCTGATGAATAGATAACGCATGGCCCGGGTACAGCCGACGAAGAAGAGTTGCTGTTGGGAATCTTTCAGCGCTTGGCCATAGGTAAGTAATTCTCTTCCCCATTCAGGATCACGGCCGCCTGGAGCGGGAATGTCCTCCCTAACCCGTCGTCGAGCCAGGCCGTATTGACGATAACCTGGGGATCG
>JAHEJP010000029.1 GCA_024638855.1 Chloroflexota bacterium | reverse complement strand
AGCGAATCCAATCCCGAGGAAAAGGCCGCGGGCAGTTTACGCTCGCGGCTTATTCGATAACCAGGGATAGGTTTATGTTTTTGTGTTCATGTACTGGTGTCAGAAGTAGGTGATGTAAGAAATAACCTTTGGGAAGTAGCGGTCAAGGGGCAACCAGAATATTTTTGCGATCAAATAGTCGGGTATAAATCCCGGCCGTCTGTTAAGCAGTTGGTCGCCATCTAAGTCAATGCGAAATAGCTTTCAAACAGTCGATTCATCAGAAACGGCCAGATCCAATTCGAATCAGGCCCTTTTGATTTCCCTTTAGGACTTGGTTAATCGGCCGCCGCATCCCCCAGTTCCAATGGCCAGCTTTTTGTCTCTATGTACTCCTGTGACCGGTCGCCATAGACCAAATTGTCAACTTCGTCCACAGGAAGTTCAAGAACCAGGTTTGAAGTATTCTTACCACCTGTTCCATCGTCACCGCGTCCGAAGGCAACCATTAATGAGTCCCTAATGTCGCGGCCTGTATCGACCCGATCATAATCTACAACCTACAGTAAGTATCGCCTGCACATCTTGTTCTGTGATTTCGTAAACTGTGACAAATCGGCCTTCAAAATACAATCCCTCAATCACGATTTCCAGGTTCCCGTTTCCGTTTAAATCGAGCATAGCCAGGAGGTTATATTGGACTGGATCCGCCAGGTCAACGTCTTCAGTGAACACTGATATAGCCAGCGGAACGGTAGATGCCTCGCCGTTGAAGACTTTGCGTAGGAGGACCAGGGAATAGTCTCCAGCGGAGGCCGAGGGCAGGCCAATGCCTAAACCTGACAGACGGGCGGCCGTGATAAGAACCTCATCTAAGCCATCGTCTTCCAGGTCAATTTTGCCGACGCTGGTTAATTGAACCTCCGGTTTGGAGATGCCCTCTGCTTGCAATAGTTCTGCAACAGCTTCCTCATAAATTTGCGTATCTAAGGGTAAGGATTGTGGTTGGCGCGGCGCCGCCTCCCAGCGAGTGACAAGGGCGATCTTGCCAGAAGTATTGCTGTTCTCCGGGAATGAAACTGCCGGCGTGCCGCCACACGGCCCGTCGAGTGAGGTTGCCGGCGGGCTGCCGGTGAGTTGTCCCTCAAAAATAGTACCGGCATAGAGCGAATACGCCCTTTCTCCATCTTGGAGCGATGACATGATCTCAAACGCATCCAGCCATTGGCCATTGTGAGATCCGCCCATCAAGAAACCGGATGTAGCATCCACAATTGGCCACACTGGCTGTAAAACGTTCGCTCCCAAGGGATCAATGGTGAGGATAAGCGTAAAGTCGGCCTCCTCCAGTGATTTAACCCGAATCCTATAATCCTGAGACTCCCGTAATATACCATCCCAAAAGCGATTTTCATTTTCGAGCCGCTTGTACGGCTGACCGTCGGTCAGGCCCACAAGGGAAAAGTTGGCAACATTGTTCAAGGAGACGATTTCGATATGGGCATGTTGCCCAGCAGCAGCCTGAGCCAGGTATTCAGTGGATTCACCGGCGGCAAGGTGGCCGGATAAATTAGCCGTCGTCTCGCCTGGTTCGAATTGGATGCGGATCGGCTGCGTTTCTACAACCTCGGTGGGTGGAATCGCTGTGGATGTTGGGGCAACGGCCGTTGCCCCTGGCAGGTCTTCAGTAGCCGTCGATGTTGCGGCGATTGTAGGAGGTGTGATTATTGGCGTTGTGGCTGTTGGTGTGGGTGTGGCAGCAACCGTCGTTGTTGACACGGCTTCCCCATCTTCACTGGTTGAGGTTTTGCAGGCAACCAGCAGAAGTATTGATAGGAGCAGAATGAGATTTTTCATTATCTTACCTCTTCAACAATGAGGGTCATTGAGTCGATCAAATGGGGCAATTCTCTTGGCAAATATGGTAATGGTAACCATACCACTCAAGAAATGGCACACGATCAAAAGAGCAACAAACTCTATATCGTTCATTGTTGTCAACGATGGATGGCGCCAATATTCGCAGAGCTTTTACAAACAACTCGCGTACATGAGCCAAGACAGTAACACGAAAGTTCAAAAACATCTGCTTATTGGAATCCTCTTAGGGCATTCCTTTATGCAATTTATCGGTTCATGATGGTTGATTACGGCATAGGTTTATTCAATTCAGCGAGCATCAAGATACTCTCAAAATGGTCCGATGGGCAAGCGATCGAATTCAATGAGGTGATGTTGCTTCAAATCACTCGCTCTGTCTTCTTGTTGAAGAGATGCATCTTGCTCATATCGAGGATCAGTTCGATCTGGCTACCCGAACTCGCCGCCGTGCGTTTATCGGCGATGACTATGAACGTGTCTGATACAAGGTTAAATCCACGTCCACTAAGGTGCAGCTGCAAATTGCGGCCGGTCATCTCGACCATTTCGACAATAGCGCGAATGGGCACCCCGTCGATATCCAGCGGCGCGTATTCATGCGTATGGATGTGTTCCGGCCGGATGCCAAAGATCACTCTTTCACCAACGTAGGTTTCGTATCCTTGCGCCGAACCAGCGGGTATGATCAGGCGAATATCACCCAAGTCTAAGAGTCGTTGGTCACCCTCGCTAACGAGACGGGCATCAAAGAAGTTCATGCTGGGGCTGCCAATGAAGCCGGCCACAAAGAGGTTGATCGGACGTGTGTATAATGTCATTGGGGAGGCAACTTGTTGCAAAAAACCTTCATTGAGAACGGCAATACGATCGCCCAAAGTCATGGCCTGTTTCTGGTCATGGGTGACATAGATGAAGGTCGTATCCAGCCGTCGCTGCAAAATTCTAATTTCAGCCCGGGCCGATTCCTGTAGCTTTGGATCCAGCTTTGAGAGGGGTTCGTCCATCAAAAAGACGTCTGGTTTTTGCACAATGGCCCGTCCGATGGCTGCCTGCTGGCGCTGGCCAGCCGATAATTCGTTCGGTCTGCGATTGAGTATCGGTGGCAAGGCCAAGGAGCTGGCTGCCTGTCTAATCCTTTCCAGAATCTCATTGGTTGGCGTTTTTCGTAGCTTGAGGCCAAATGATAAGTTCTGGTCGACGGTAAAGTGTGGGTATAAAGCTTCTGTTTCAAAGACCATGGCGATATTCCGCTCGGTCGGGGACATGTTATTGACGATGCGCTCCCCGATCCAGATGTCGCCTTCGTCAACAGTTTCCAGGCCGGCCACCAGACGTAGGATGGTGGATTTACCACAACCTGAAGGGCCGACAATAACGAGGAACTCCTTGTCAGCTATGTTTAGCGACAGATCTTCAACGGCCGTTACATCGCCAAAACGTTTGGTTACATGATCGAAATATACCATGGTCATCGGTCACTCCAGCATGGCTACCCTTCGAACGCTCTAGAAATTAGCCTCCCGTAGAGGCTCCTAAGCCACGTATCACCATTTTACAGCAATATCATTGGCCCATGGCAGTGATGAAGGTAGCCACTAGGTCACCTAAACTATAGCATGAGTACCCTCAACTATTACCATGAAGAGACATAGGATAATTAATAAGGGACCGTGATTTTTATATCTATTGCTAATCATTATAGCGAAAGCCTTGCAGGATTCTCGTTCGCAATTTCTAAAAATACGGTTGTTTGTGTTTGCGCTGAACTGAACCTTCTTTCGAACCTCAGACGACTTCCAGCCAATAGCTAACTTTAATAGAATGCAAGGAGGGGGTTTTAGACTTGTGCTGCCTAGAAAAGCAATATAAGCTGAAGGTAACGGGGTTGAGGTATGTTATTGGAAGTGGAAATCACACGAGCCATACAATTCGATGAAACAATTGGACGCTATTTAATAGGTATCACATTACGAAAACTAATCCCAGGAACTTTATGGAGTGGCCTATCTTTTACATTTGAGACAGATACGGCCGAGCCAACTTTGCCGGCCACAGATTGGGTCAAGATCAAGACCCGTTACGATGGAATTTGTGGCACTGACATGAAGTCCATTCACCTGGATGTCAGCATGTACTATTCGCCCTTGACAGATGTTTTCATAGATGTTGAAAAAGTGGTTATGAATCATTGATATAATCCATTATCGTGAAGATTTAACAGATAAGCTCCAGTATTTCACTTTATACAAAAAATATGTGCTGATAATATTCTTCAGAGAGACATTATCGAAATTATTTACCATATTTGATTCGTATAAAATGTATTTGGGTGATTTCGCGCATTAATTTGTTAGGTTATCAACCCGTTGCACGGCTCAACTACAGTGGGGGCGGCTTGCCACCGCCCAACGTCCCACTGCACCAGACGCCTGCGGCGCGGGTGAGGCAGGCACTTTAGGCCGAAGAAAATATTGTTTAGGAAAACCGCGTAATAATCAAATAATGCAAATTTTGTAAAAGGAGTTAGGAAGAGATAAATGTTTAACTGGATAAAAAAGAAAAGCAAAAACAATACTTCTGCTATCCGAGATACATTATTCGGAGACATGCCCATTTCTGCGTGGAAAGGAAACAATTCCAGTGATGAGCCATGGGTTAGTTTTCAAGAGGTAGAAAAATATCTTGAATCAGATAATACTCAGATGGCAATACAAATATTAAGGAAGATAATCGAAACCCCAAACCTTGCATCCAGGCATTATATTCAATCGTGGCACTTTCTTAAATCATTGGGTGTGAATCCACCAGATGATAAAGCTAAAGAAGTATATGGCGTTATTGTTGAAGTAACAATGAAACAAGGGGTAGATATTGTTGCTGCTTATGCTGACCACACTGCCCGGTATATCAATTACAGCGGAGCAGCTGTAATTTGGGAACATCCAGATGATTCGTTGAAAAAAGAAATTGGATATTTACTTGATGCTGGTAAAAATATCATACAAATCATCGGTCCATGGGAAAATGAAAGACCAGAAGTGCCACCCAAAGGACAGGCAAGAATTAGTATGTTGACACCAAGTGGATTACATTTTGGACAAGCGCCTTTTAATGCTCTGGCAAATGATGAAATGGGTGGTCCAATAATCAAGGCTGCGACAGATTTAAAGCAAGCATTAATCAAAAAAAGTCGGGAAATTTCGGCCTAACCCCGCGTAGTGCATGACCGGGCTGCGCCCGTGGGTAAGCGGCGCGATTTTTGGCAGTGGGTGGCGTGCAAAGATTGTTGGAAGGTGAAAACGCCCGGCAGCACACGCCCCCGTTAGATTGCAAAACAGAAGCTTGCAAAGAGACATAATAACCATTGTGTTCACCTTTGATGCAACGAAAGTCAGGGCTAATGCTGCTGTCCGCAGTATGGTGGACAGAACAGAGCCGATTATGGAGCACGTTCGACAACTGTTCAGCGCAGATGGAAAAGCATCACCTAAGGGTAATAGCGAGTCGAACCAAAAAGGCGTTGACCTCGTAGGCAAGTATAATGGCAAACGAATTACCGGGTCACGCAGGCCATTTTATACAAGGATTGCGGATAAACAGATTAGCCTGACAGATCCTGATGCAACCCCCATGAGACAATCTGGTGGCGGGAGAACGGTCTTGGGCTACCGCGACCACTATGTCGTTGATGGTTGCAAAGCTCGCATCATCTTGAGTACCCTGGTAACTCCAGCCTCCATCATGGATAACACACCAATGTTGGATATGATTCACTGGGCTTGTGCCAACACCAGTGGTAGTTGGAGCCCTTACTTCGTCGCCCACATGTCACAACTTTATCGCCTGCCCGATACAATCACCGATGAAAACGCGGTTTTGATTGAACCCTTTGCCTGTGGGGTTCACGCTGCTTTACAAAACTTTCCCCAAGATGATGAGACTGTGTTGATCATCGGGGCCGGAACGATTGGTCTTTGCATGGTGGCGGCCTTGCGAGGACTTGGTTCGCAGGCTCGATTGATTGTCTCGGCCCGATACCCGTTTCAGGCGGACGCCGCCAGTAAACTAGGTGCCGACCACATGATTGTTGCCGATGATGAAAGCGAACTTTTTGCCAAGGTAAGTGACCTGATAGGTGCCGAGGTGAAAAAGCCTATATTGGGCAAGGAGATCATGGTGGGAGGCGCAGATGTGACTTTTGAATGTGTTGGAACCCAAGTAGCCGTAGACGATGCCCTGCGCCTTACATGCAGCGGGGGCAGGGTGGCCATAGCCGGGGCGCCTGGTGAGATGAAAAAATTGGACTGGACTCCTCTATTTTTCCAGGAGCTGAAGGTAAGGGGCGCTTACATATTCAATCACGCCGAGCGATACGATGGCAAGATTAAGAGGACGTTTGATATTGCGATAGAACTAATGGCTAGCGGGAAAGTTGATCTGGGTTGGATGGTAACGCACCGATTCGCTCTGGATGATTTCAAGCAGGCATTAAGATTGCTCGGGAAAAAATCCCAGGACTAAGTAATCAAGGGTGTCTACGAGTTTGCCTAGGTCATTCAGTTCTCAGCCGAATCGTGTTGATTCACTAGGAGCTATGGTCGTGGATGAACACAACGGAACAAGGACTAATTTGCAATCAAAAATAAGGTATGAATTCTAACCGGCTATCATGCAGATGGTTGCCGCAAAATTCATAACGAAATGGCCTTTAACAGTTGATTCATCAGAAACGGCCGGGCTCAGGCGGCAAGCTTTTGAGAGCCATTTGCCCAGGATTCTCGTGTGCTTTCTCCCTTTTGGGGGTGATGGGCTGCTCTTGAGGTTTCTGCTTCTGGTACAATCCTCAACCGACGGTGACCATAGAGGATTGGTCGAAGTCGGATGTGCTCATTGGCGGGAAGGCGAAAAGCAATGTGGGCAGCCGGGATCTGCGACTGTGCCATAGACACAATCCGCGCTCCGGCCAGGCCTTGAGATGTCCTGCACGAGCGGGTTGGTGGCTGTCTGGCCACTTTAGCAGATTGGTTACGTCAGAGGGAACGATCGGCCGTTGAATCCACGCAACAGGATGATCCGGTCCGATGCCAGCTTCATCCACGTCTTCGTCCAATTCGTACCAGACCGTAAGCCGCCCTGGAGAGTCGATCTCGTGAACTGTAGTCCAGAGCGGAACAATGCCTCCCCCAAATCCCTCCGCATAAATGGGACCAACTACCTCAATGATATCAGCTTTTGTCGTTACTGGAATGAGTCCGGTAAAGGTTTCCAGCCGCAATTGGATGATGTCAAGCACCGCAGACTGTATCGCTTCTCTATCTGGATTCACGGTCGGAAACCTCGCGGCGGTATCAGGACCTTCATCCCAGCCGTCAGGTTAGGCCAACCGGAAAGGTGATTGTTGTGGAAATGCAGATCGGCCACGGATACATCGTGCTGCCTGGCGATCTGGCCAATCGTCTCGGCCGTTCCTCGGGGGCTGGCCACGACGATATGTTCTCTCCAGCCAGGCACATTGAGCCGGCGTGGCAAGGGCGTCCATGAGTTCACCTGGGGGTTTGCGCCGCGGATGTTTGCCTCCGATTGTCCACTTGCTCGGGAGAGATCGGCCAGGTTGGTTACGCCCGACGGGATATCGAGACCTTGTCCTGTACCTTCGGCCACAGACGGTCGGGTACTGCCGCCGGGCGTGAGGCCCACATATTCGACGTGCCCCATGAGGTAGGCGGCCTTGAAGCCATCCAGGTTAACCGATCCCAGAGCGCTGCGCACATCGGCCACCTCATCTGGGTAGGCGATCTGATAATTGGCGGGTAGCAAACTTGTAGGTATGACAGTGCCCGGTCCGGGCGGGCTTCCTTCGACCTGTCCAATGATGGTGGCATCTCGACGAACATTATTAACTGTGTTGTTATAGGTATCTTCGGTGAGAATGTCTGTAACCCCCTCGTTTAGGGCCGAACCAATATCGCTGTTGTTCCGGGCTCGTTCGTGACTAGGATGCTCAACTAGGTGGAAGTATTCATGCATGAGTTCGGCGAATGCGCTCCAGCGGGCTCCTCGTTGGGCGGGTGACAACCCACCTCCTTGGGGAGCCGTTGTTGAGGCACCGGTGGGGGGCATGGTGGTAGCGAGGGTTCTATTGCCAAGCCGGCCGACCATAGCGAAACCGAACCGATCCCAGAGTTCGAAGTCAGACCGCCGAGAGCCAATGATACCGGGGATCGCGTCATTTTCTAACCAATCTTCTTCCTCGGTATCGCTAGGATCGAATGCGAACCTACTTCTGACGGCGGCCGTAGGCGAGTTCATGAGCGCCCACCAAACCACTGCCTCGGCCGAGATGGGCTCACCGGCTGTAGCTCGATCGGCTGGGTCGTAGGCATCTAGCAGATTCGCACCGGCCCTAAATCCATGCCGTGAACGGGCTACGCCGCCTACGGAGTTGCGAATATAGGATCCCACGTGACTACGAACGACACCGGCGGCAGCATTGCCCGCCCCTTCCAGGTCGGCCGGTGATACTCGATCTGTCGTATAGCTACGGGCCATCGGCCGGATCCAGGTTAGATTCTGATTTAGCTCTCCCCGAATCGCGTTGTGAAGGGCTCGAAAAGTTTGGGTTCGGACTCGCTGTTGCGCCGGGGAAGGCGGACCAGCGCCGCCTATACGACCGCCCCAGGTTCGAACCGTTACCGTGCCAGCGGAAGATACCTCGGCGCGTGGATTCATTGCTCCCGTGATCGCTTCTTGTCCGGCCGTGTCTGGCACCGCGGCGCCTTGATGAAGATCGCGTCGCTGCACTACAAAGCCGTCGAGGGATTTAATCGAAGTATTCTTCCCTGAAGTCGCTCGGGATTCTTCTGTTCTCTCATCTAGCAACCGTTGTACGGCTAGATTGCCAATCACTTCTTGAAGTTGCAGTACTTGACCTGGATTAAGGCTACCAGGGTCACTCCTCGCCAGTTGGACGAGATCGGCCGATGGGGCTGGCTGCCTGGCTGCAAAATCTAGGTTCTCGACCGTAGGCTTAGGCAACTGTTGTTTTGAGCTCGCTTTGTCCTGACTATGTGATTGGTCTTTCGAAGACATTATGTCTCCTAGCATATTTAACGCGCTTAACAAGAGTTTGACTAAAGCCCTTGGGAAGATTGATATTCATTCATTTCGGTGAAATTTTTATTCAGCTTTATCACCGGAATAGCAAAATCCATTTTCTCGAGTCAGGTGTCACGTTTGGCGTTTGGTATCTGCGAATAGGCGCGATTGACATGGATTATCGTAGCATGTTAGTCAGATCGTCGCAAAAGATCATGAAACGTCAGCCCGACACGAGTGGCCTCATCGGCTTCCAAGATATGGTTGGGAATTATCGGTGCTTATAACCAAAGGGGTCCGGCCGATCTTGTGGCTGATTTCCAAAAAAATCGCCCTAAAAAGATTGAGGCGAACCTCAGAATGGGCGTTGATAGTACTCTCTCGATTGATTGGAAAGTTATGTATGGCAAAAATTGAAGGCTGTTGAGTATAATGGAATCATGTCGCGTGCGCTTACCAAGGAATATATTCAATCTGTCGTCGAGCAAGACAACCTTGTCGTTCGCAACCTGCAGGTCACCCAAGGTTATTATCGTATATCCCAGGGGATGCGGAAGTGTATGAGCGGTTCCAATGCGAGTTGGTGTTCCTTCGCCACCCATGCATCAAAAACGGCCGGCTAGGCGCTGCGGCATGAAATGATGCCGCGCTTATTAAAGAAGGCAGCGATCCGGCTGGCGGGATTTGACAATACATTCCTATTTCTGAATGAAGGACTAGCAGCCAACGAACGACCGCTGGCTAAGGAACAAGAAGGTCGTTTAAGTGAGAGCTTGCTCCGGGTGAGCCGGCTGATATCCAACGGAAATATCACGGTTTTTAGGAAATTAGCCTGGCCCTTTGCTAGTTTCCTCAACACCTTCTCAAAAGATTGGGCCTATGATGAAGGAAAGCTTCAAGCATTTCTGGATGAAAATTTAGAACCTGGGCCGCTTAGCAAAGGCGGGCAGGATTATCTTTTCGAAGCGTTCAGAGCATTCTATAAAGCCCGGTACGAGACTGAAGCAAAAAAGAAAGCTGAACATGTTCTGCATGGCAACCTTCTCATAGGGTTACACGAGCAGACTCGGCTCCAACCCCAAATCGAACAGTCGTTGAGCGTTCCGCTTGAAATGTTTGTGTACACTTCCGGCAAGTCTGGCGCAAAAAAAAGGAGCTTGAAGAGACAGTCAACCATGACGCGCAAGATCGTTTCCAAAGCGATTACGCAGATGATGATGGGGATCACGCTTCCGAGCCGGCAGCTGAAGCTTGGCCAAGACGTCATTGCGCCAAATGGGATCGCATCCTATCCAAAAGAACTTCTTCTAATTGAAAACCCGAGATGTCTTGAACTGGTCCGTCTTTTTGAGACTGGACAGGATACGCTTTCAGGCAGCGGGGCTGAAAAATGGGATAGTCTGAACGATCGAATGAGTTTTGTGGTGGACTTCTTCCGCAGTCACCAACAGTATAGACGTTTGTGGGAGGCGCCTTTCTTGCCGGAACAGGTTCCAGTGATCGAGTCAGGCCACTTTCCTGCTGGGCCGTTGTAAAATAATTGCCATCTCCAAGCAGTGGCAATTTCTTGGCTAGAATTCCCGTTTTTTTGGCTTATATTAGGAAAGGTCGAAGCCGGATCCCTGTGGTCTCTTTGGAAGGCGATTCGTGATCCATCCGGTGACTAACTGGGCCATATTTCTCGGCTTGGGCTATTGGTTATATTTCTTAGATTAGTGCCATCACGCAGAGTTTCGATAGCGATAACCCCTCCTCCACTTTCGCAAAAATAGCAGTGCGGTTGGCTTTGGCAGAACTTCTGTCGCCAGAGGATCCATTGTGGCGGTTTGTGGTGAGAGTGTCCGTAAACTGAATCGACTCGGGGACATAACTACAGAGCGTTACTTATGCCGATTAAGATGTGGCACTGTATATAAAATCGGTCCGGTAACAAAATTCAAACAGACGAAATGATTTTAGATCAGTATGTTTGCTCATTGGCAAGGCATGTGCCTAAGGTCTATAATGGCCTCAAGGTCAGTGTCAGTGAGCAGCATTCGTGCTCGATTCAAACATCCTGGATTTGGTAGAGACCGCTTCGTCGATTTTAATCTACCTGGCATAACTTTGAATCGTGTGGCAACGAGCCGCCGCATGATTCCTTCACATGATCGGTCACGAAATGTCCTCGAGCGCCACCTATGGTCAAGTTACTGAATCATTTAGCGGTAAAAATAAACGAAACAAATGGCTAACAATTTTGGCAATGCGTCAGTCTCTTCCTGGCAGGATATTTCGAGAGAAGTGAAACGTATCAGATCTCGGCAACAAGAACAGTTGCCCGCATCAAGGCTGGAGTATCTGCAAACCGTCGGTCAGGGCACGGCATTTCTGACGTTTGATTTTGGCATTGACGGCGTATCGATTGAGGTCGCCAAGTATGCGCGTGTTTTGGAAACATTATTTCAACCATATGGTGGCGCGGGGCTTCATTTCATCGCCGGCGACTTTTACCTTCAGGCAGATGCTATCCTCAAATCTCATTGGTCGCGTTACCAAATTGATGGGATCAATGGCTGGTCAAAGTGGGACGATGGCAAATGGTTTGATGCACTGTTCTTTGAAGATATGCCGGCTGGCAGCCAACGCTCGTCGGAACTGGCTACCGAGGTATACCAGCAAGCAAGGGAGATTGCCGAGAGGCTTGGAAATTACCTGGTGGCTAACCAGATCAGCTTATTAATCACGGTGAATGTCGCCTCAAACCCGGGCAACCTGGCCCTGACTTTGGCCTTGGTTCTAGTTACGGAAGCCCTGGGTATCTTCGTGATCAATTCCAATCACGATTTTTACTGGGATGGGGGTAAACCGGCCGCTGAAAGAAAGCCTGGGGAAGAGCCAGGTTCAAGAGACCACTTTTTTCGTAATGTCGATAACCAGCCCTTCTTTTCCCTCTTCCAAATGTTATACCCATGGAAAGGTCGAAGATGGATACAAGCGAATATCAACAATAGGCAGTCAGAAAGACTAATACATGAATTCGGATTTCCAAAACAAAGGGTCCTGAAGATCTCGACCTTTGTCCGCAACAAACTGTTTGAAGATTACGCCGAGGATGATGTCCAGCATGCGCGTCTCCGAATGGCCAATATCTTCTCAGGTGGAGACATTGAGATCAGTGCACGCTCGCTCATTGAGCATCAGAGACGGCTTCATAAATGGATGGATACCCAGACCCCGCAGGTCATCGGCGCTCGGGAGGACCTCCGCTTGGACCTCGTCGCGGACGATATCATTTACCTATTGCAGCCCACCCGTGTGATTGCCCGCAAACGCATTGAAAAGGGCCTGGAATTGATCCGCGCATTGCTGCAAGGACCGCTACGAGCCGCATTCGAACAACAGCCAAATCGCCAACTAGTTCTGCATGTTACCGGGCCAACGCCGCTAGAACACCAGGACGATCTTGAAACTATTCTGCACGCCTACGGCAACCTGATCGACAGCCTGCCTCCCGCCATTGGCGAACGCGTATTTTTAGCATTTTCGAGCGGGCACGAATCACATCCTTCGTTTGAGGAACAAGAGTTCACAGAAATGGATATCGCCGATATCTATCGTATGGCGACGGCCGTTCTATTCCCGAGCGAGATCGAAGGTCGTGGTCTGCCCATTATCGAGTCGGGAGCGGTGGGCATACCTATCATCTGCAGCCGTTATCGACCGGAAGAAGTTTTCGCCGATGTCATAGGGGAGGATCTGCCCGAAGAGTTACGAATCCGCTATCTGCTATTCCCAGAGGATGCGTTTTCCGAAGAATTCCTTATTGAAGTCGCAAATCTGATAAGCCACCCAGAAGCCTGGACGAAATGGCGCGAGCACAATCGTCTGGCGATTCGAATGCGCTACAGCGAGTCGGCTCTGAGCGCTTCATTCCGGCGTCTGCTCGTTCGTTCCTACGAAATTGCTACCTAATGGGTGTTGCAGGTAACTGAATAGTCTGGCTTTATAGGATTGGAGATCTAAATGAATATTGGCTTTATTGAAGATACAAATCTGCACGGCGGTACACAAATATGGGTCAGTGAGGCGTTACGCGCCTTTTTGGCGGATGGTCAAGACGTCACGTTGCTTGCACCTGAGGGAAGCTGGATAGCCAACCAGAGTGCAGATTCTGGTGCGAGGATTTTCACTTACGACTGGGATGAAGTCTTTCAGGAATTAGACGAGCACGTTCAAATATGGACGGAGGCGTTGGGTCAGTGCGACGTGGCTATATGCACGGTCCATCCTCCAAGAGAAGGTTTTCACTGCTCAGTCTTTGCGGCACGCTGCATCGCGTCGGCCGGTTTGCAAACCCATCTTCTCCCCAAGACAGGAACCATCGTTTCTGAATATGAGCGTCGGTTCTACCGACCTGACGAGACGATCAATACCTCCGTGATAGCTATCGCCGACTTCACCCGTCAATATCTCATAAAGACATATGAGATTCCGGAGGAAAAGATCACACTCATTTACCAAGGTGTGGATACTCAGCGGTTCAGGTCCACGGCCGAGGGTAAAAAAGAAGCAAGGCAACGCTACTTATTGCCGGAAAATGCGGCCCCGGTACTCGGATCAGTTGGCTCGTTTGAACATCGCAAAGGCCAGCCAGTGTTGTTTGAAGCGGTAAGACAACTAGCGGCCGGTCCTTTGCCGGACATTCACCTGATGCTGGTTGGCGATGGACCCGATGAAACCCTGCTCAGGAACCTGGCGGAGGAATTGGGGCTAGGCAACCATGTGAGCTTTTTTCCGTTCACATCCGAACCGCACTATGTATTCGAGCGTGTGAACTTAACCGTTCTGCCGAGTCTCTATAAAGAAGGACTTCCCAACGTATTGCAGGAATCTATGGCCATGAACGTCCCGGTTGTCTCATCAAACCTTGGAGGGGTGCCGGAAGTCGTTTTCGATAGCCAGACAGGTTACATGGTTGAACCGGGAAATAGCGCCCAACTGGCCGAAGCCATTCTCAATCTCTGGACAGATCAGGGAGCTTATCGGAAAATGTGTCTTCGGGCTCGAGAAGTGATTAGCGAGCGATTCAACAAAGAGTACCAGTTTGAGCAATTTCTAAAGTACTTCCAAAGTATCACAGGAGAACCGTATGGTAACTAAATCGCTAAACGTTGGTTTCATCTCCTTCCGCTTTGAGGGGACCGATGGGGTTTCCTTGGAAACATCCAAGTGGGCGCAAATACTCGAAGAGATGGGCCATACTTGTTATTATTTCTCCGGCCTTTCCGACCGTCCTGAAGACCGAAGCATGGTCGTACCAGAAGCCCACTTCCTCCACCCCGAGATTCGCGATATGTATTATCGTTTTTTTAGAGAGGTCGTTCGCACCGAGGAAGACACAGCCTGGATCCATGCACGAAGGGAGTTTTTCCGGAAACATATTTCACGATTCATAGAGGTGTTCAACATTGATCTGTTGATCCCTCAGAATCTACTTTCTTTCCCCTTGAACATTCCGCTCTCTCTGGCGCTCACGGAACTAATTGCAGAGAGGGCAATCCCCACGATCGCGCACCATCACGATTTTACCTGGGAACGCAAACCCCTTATCGTCAACACGGTCCGCGATTATATCTCCATGGCATTTCCCCCTGACCTGCCCACCGTTCAACACGTCGTCATTAATTCTGATGCCAGGCACCAGTTAGCCCGGCGAAAGGGCGTTAGCGCGACAATCGTGCCCAACGTCATGGACTTTGAAAACCCGCCTTCCGATGCCGATAAATATGCGGCTGACGTTCGCCAGACACTTGGTTTGGAGGACGACGAACTGTTTATACTCCAGCCGACCCGTGTTGTGCAGCGTAAGGGTATTGAGCAAGCCATCGAGTTGGTCAGCCGTCTTGGCGAGAAGGCGCGCCTGGTCATTAGCCACGCCTCTGGCGATGACGGCTATGAATATACAAATCGGATCAGTGAATATGCCCGGCTACTGGGTGTGAATCTGCTTTTCGCTGTCGAATATTTTGATGAGTATCGAGGTATAACAGATGACGGCAATAAAATCTATAGTCTATGGGATGCTTATCCCCTCGCCGATCTCGTGACGTACCCTTCAACCATCGAAGGGTTTGGCAACGCCTTTCTCGAGGCGCTATATTACAAGCGGCCGATTGTGGTAAACAATTACACAATTTACAAGACGGACATCCGGCCAAAGGGATTCAGGGTGATTGAATTTGAAGATTACATTACGGATGAGACAGTTGAGATGACCTGCAAAATCCTGACGGACAAAGAGCTTGAGGTCCAAATGTGCCAGCACAATTACGAATTGGCGGAGCGCTATTTCTCCTACACGGTGTTGCGAAATAAGCTCAAGATGCTACTTGATAATGCCTTTGGCACCAATAATTACTAGCCAGTGGTGAACGGCAGGGCCGCCCTTGGGTTTGGCCGCAAGAAGAGTAAATTGACAAAAAGAATTACCTAGGCGAGCGTCGCCAAGTCTTCATTTGTTCGTTGAATATCGGGCATGGCTCCCAGCGCTTCAAACGCCACCAAAGCACGGGAAAAATATTCCATGGCGCCGGCCGGATTTGATTGAGCCAGATTAAGTTGAGCCATCTCGTACAGGGTGCGCCCTATTTGCCACTGAGTTTCCAGTTGTTCGAACGAGGCCAGAGCTTTTTGCAGCCGGTCGGCGGCATCGAGGTATTCACCATCCAGGCGGCAGGCGATGCCCCAGGCCCGATGGGCGATGGCTAAATATGGCTGATGATCGTCCTGGATGGCTAATTTTTCAAGTTGTGCCGCGTAGTGACGTAATGCGGGCAAGTCAGCCAATTGCGCGGCGGCTTCGGCCAACATCATGTAAATGATATGCCGATGGGCCATGGTGCCACGCTTAACCGGTTGGCCAGAAAGTTCTAAAGCTAATTCCAATTTTTCCTTGACGAGGGCGAACTCGCCCCCTGCCTGCAAGGGCAAAGTATGTCAGTAGAATTGATTGCGCTGCCATAACTCGGGCAAACCCGACATGGAAACCATGTAATCGTACGATTCCTTGGCATAGGCCTGGGCCTGTCCGGTATCGCCTCGCAAGGCATGAATGCTGCCACTTAAGGCTACAAAGAAACAGGTTTCCCCAATTTGCTCCCGAGAATATCGGCGCTCGAGATCGCGCCAATCTTCTTCTGTAGCCAGTACGTCATCCCATCGATCGAGACGGAACAAACATTGGGCTTGGATGCCGAGGGCATTGGCCACCTGGTCTATCGCTTGAATCTCAGTAGCGAGACCGGCCGCTTGCTCCAGATAAGGCAAGGCCTGGCTGTAATCCCCGATGTACATCAAGGCGACCCCGAGGCCGCGCAGGCTGTCAATTTTCTCGCGCTTGTCAGTGCATCGATCCTCTTGGCTAATCTCGAGACGCCGCTGAGCTATCTGCAAATGTTCACGCAATTTACTGCGCCCATCCAACACGTTTGCCAGCGCACCTAGAGCCTGGGAGAGTAGCAGAGGATCATCCAGTAATTCGGCCATAGCTACAGCCTCCTGGGCGAACCGCTGGGCAGACTCCCAATCCGGGGGTGTTTGAACACGCCAGGCGTCGGCCGCAAGAGCGACCAGTAAGAGCACCGTCTCAGCATGGGGTGGTTCGTCTTCCATAGTCCGTAAACTTTCTTGCAGGCTGGCCTGAGATGCCTGGCTGATGGCGCTGACTTTATCATAGGTGTCGGCATCGACCGACCACTTGGTATCGGTCGCGATTTCGACTATCTTGCGCTGCAAGCGCACAGCAACGACATTATCCCGACTTGCCAAACCATTCCACTCTTCGAGCGCCTGTTGATAATATGAAATCGCCTGGGTGAAATCGCGTACGAGGCTACAGACGTCGGCTAATTCTTCAAGTAGTTCCATCCTGATGGTCGCAGAAGCGCCATGTTCTACCAGATCTAGGGCGGTGCGCAGGTTGTGGTCCGCTTCTCCATAGGCATAAACGGCGACGGCCTGCTGAGCTGCTTGCCGGCAGTACTGAATTGCTTTTTCGGGTTCGCCTGCCAGGGTGAAGTGATGGGCCAACAATCCGTAATAACCCTCCTTACGTTCTGGATACAATTCTTCCAGAGCTTCGCCCACTCGGCGATGGAACTCGCGACGGCGCTTGAGCAAGATGGTCTTGTAGACGGCCTCCTGGGTCAAAGGATTGCGGAAGGCGTACTCAATTTCAGGCACTCGTGCCGATTCACGAATCATGTCCAGTCGCAGCAAGGTGGCTACATGCGTATCTAGCTCGGGGGTTTCTTCATCCACAGCCTGTAAAACGCGCAGATAAAAATTACGGCCTATGACAGAGGCTAGCTGCAAAGTGGCTCGCGTTGCCTCCTCCAGACGATCCATTCGGGCTGCTAGCAGGGATTGCAAACCATCGGGGATAGAGAAGTCCGATCCGCCACTGGTGGCTACCCAATAACGGGTCTCTTTACCGTCGACCATCCTGTCGTCGGGGACAACCACATTGTTGTCGATCAAAGTCCTGACAACTTCCTCGATGAAGAATGGGTTGCCATCCGACTTCTCGAGAATGTTAGCGCGTAGACTATCTGGGATCTCGGCAACGGCCAATAAACGATCTACGAGCTCATTGCTCTCAGATTGGGAGAGAGGGCGCAGGCTCACTTCTGTGTATCGATGATGATATTCATCATCTGCGAGAGTCTTGATTTTCCAAGCTGGCGACTTGCGCTCGGCGCGCATGACACATATCATCACCAGGCCGATTTCTGTAGTTAGCGGCATCAGGTCCAGTAGCAAATCAATAGATGCAGCATCGCTCCAGTGCATGTCGTCGAAGACCAGCACCGTGGGATGTTCGGAGAAGCGCAACTGCCACCATTCAAATATAGACTGAGAAAGTTCGCGTTTGAAGGACTCGCCTTCAAGGGGTGGCGATCCATCATCGCCATCAAGCCCAAACAAGGCTTCGAAAAGCTGGGTTGCTCGCGGCCGGCGATCTTCCGGCAGTATTTCGGCAATGGTTGCCAATTTCTTTTTCATCATGCGCGGCGCATCATCGTAATTGATGCCGCTCATCCGCCGCATCAATCGCTGGAATAAGCCATAAGCCTGGTTGGTTTCATAGGATAGGCTATTGGTTTCGAACCAATCGCTTTCCAAACCTGGCATTTGGTCGAAGTAATTGTAGCCTTCACTGACCAGGCGGCTCTTACCCAAACCAGCTTCACCCAGTACGCTGACTATACGGCCGACCCCCTGCTTCAAGTCAGCCAAGACGCCGCGCAAAGTTTGTAATTCGACATCGCGCCCAACCATTTCAGCGTGAAGACCCTCGATGCCTCTAACCCGACCCGCAGCAACTTTTCGGCCTAATACCCGGTAAGCTTGCACGGGCTCATCTTTGCCTTTTACCTCGATCCCACCGAGTTCTTCAAATTCAAAGAGGGGTCCTACCAGCCGGTAGGTATCATGAGCGATTCGCACAGAACCGGGTTCGGCCATTTGCTCCATCCGTGAGGCTAGATTGATAGCGTCTCCCAAGGCGGTGTACTCCATCCTTAGGTCAGAGCCGACGGCGCCGACAACGACTAATCCTGTGTTTATGCCTACTCTTAGATTGATGTCAATCCCCCATTCATGCATGATTTGCTCGCGATAGGCCGTGATACTGGCCAACATGTCTAATCCTGCCAGGATGGCCCGTTGAGGATCGTCTTCGTGGGCCAGGGGCGCACCAAAGAAGGCAAGAATGCCATCCCCCATTAAGCGGGCGACTGTACCCTCGTAGGTATAAACTGGCTTAATCATGTGCTCAAAGGCACCATTAATGATCTCCGACCACTCTTCTGGATCTAGTTTGTCGGCGGCGGCCGTGGAACCCTTGACATCGCAAAATAGCATGGTCACCACACGCCGCTCGCCTACCATATCGCCGCTCGATCGCGCCGCCTCTAACTTTTTCACCAGTGCTTTTGGAATGTATTGTGTCAGTGGGGATTCAGGCATGCTTGCCGCCGGTATAGGTGGCTTAAACTCTTTTGATTCCTGAGGTTCAGTCGATGGCTGCGGCGGGCTTGGCGGCCGCAGAGCAGCTTTCGGTTTTTCATCGATTGTGGCCGTGTCCGCTGGCGCCGGCGAAGAAATTGGAGTTGGCCACACTGCTTGTTGTTGGTAATCGGAGCTGCTGATTGCGGCTGGTAGTTGATGTTGCAGAGAAAAGCCACAACCATCACAAAAATTGGCCAGACTTAGGATACGCCGGCTACAGCGAGGGCAGATGACAGTGATCCGCTGGCCGCAGTTTAGACAAAAGTTTGCATCTTCTACATTTGAGGACTGGCAATTAGAACAAATCAAAGCAACTCTCCAGCTGGTCCGATACTTCAGTGTTTCAAGGCACACTCAAATTCACAGACCATACATTGGGCTCATCTTTTGAGAAAATGGATAATAGCGATTAACAGAAGGGTAGAAGTGCCAAAAACAACGGCCGAGATGGCGGTACTGTAGATTATCTCTTTGGAAGTTCCCCAGACGCCACCGGGCACATTCCCATCGTAATAATTGTACATATTGAAGACGAATATGTAAGCCGCAACAATGAGAGGGGGGATGGGCATATAAAAACGAACGTTGTCGGATACTTGATCTCTGAATAAATATAATAGTGTGCCCGCCAGCAGCATCAGTAGCCCGGCCACTGCTATTGACAACAAATTAGTTTTGAGCACATCTTGATCCATAAATTCCTTCCTATATCACCCCATTATTTAAAAATAGTGGCTATCATGAGCGATGGTCTAAGGTATGTGGGACCTATTCAAACAGGCAACGATGATCTACATGGATAAAAATATCGACGTTTGTATATCGTGGGCAATGAACTGCCCAATTTGTTCACCGTGAGATACTTGGTTTAGCCGGCTCATTCAGCTGTTCTGTGTCTCGGGGTAGAATTGCCTACCGGCATTATAACAGAAACAGACGGAGTCGGGCGAAAATTAGTCTTAAGGGATGGGGTGGGGGCATCGACATTAGGTGATTGGCAAATATTCAGTTTGGGCTGGGAATAAATTGACGTGTAACTAATAGTCCTCTAGAATTGACTTCACTTCAGCTGTGGGGGTTGTGTATGGAAAGATAAGTCTTCAAGAGCACAAAAATTTATGTGATTGAGTTGTTGCAGACAACACGTAAGCATTTAAGGAGAGAATCGAGATGATTAGCAAAGTATACCCACAGAAGTATGGACCCCTCTTTCGAGTCATTTTAATAATTACCGTACTGGCCGTTGTGCTTCTTGGAACCACAATGTGTTCGACGGCCGAGCCAACAGAAGCGCCCGCAGATGTAGCTGAAGAAGCGCCGATTGAAGCTCCTGAGGAACCCGCTGAAGAGCCTGCTGAAGAACCAGCCGAAGCGCCTGCTACAGGACAGGATATGGGTGCGACTTTGGCCATCGAGCATTTCAGCGTCATTGAAGGGACGACTTGGTCGGGAGCTCACGATCGCGCGGGACAACGAATTGCCGAAAAGTATGACAATGTCGAATACGTTTATAGGGAAGAGGTTGGACCGGATCTCACAGTCCCTTACGCCGAAGAGTTAATCTCTGATGGGGCTACCATCGTCGTGGGCAACGCCGAGTTCATGGGAATGCCCTTGATAGAGATCGCCGAAAAGTATCCAGATGTCTACTTCGGCTCCATCATTGCCAGCGACCTGACCACCGACAGAAATTTCATCAGGCTATTCCCCAGGCAATACCAGGCGCTGTACCTGGAAGGCCTTTTGGCTGGCGCTTTAACCGAGAGCGGTAATATCGGCATCGTTTCAGCCTTTCCCTCGGTCCAGGTTATCAGGCGACAGAACGGTTTCATCCTTGGCGTACAAGATGCTGCCGAGTTGCTAGAAAAAGACATATCGATTTACGTGAAGTACGTTGGCGACTGGTACCTACCGGCCGAAGAACGCGATATTGCCGAGACCCTTATCACCCAATATGATGTCGACGTAATCACCCAGCAGACCGATTCCGGTTCACCTTTGGATGTCGCCCAAGAGCAAGGAATCTGGTTCATCGGCAAAGATATGGATATCGTTGGATTTTACGGATGGTCTGATACCGATACGGTAGCGGTATCGTTTGATACGCGCTGGGAAGTGCTCTACGAACATATGCTCAATGAGTGGTTGGCAGGCGAAGCGAATCCAGAAACCGTTTTGTATTTGGGTATGAACGACTCGATGGTATTAGCCGATGGAACGGAAGTGCCGACAGTTGATATCATGAACGACAACAAAGTTGGCATCGAAGCCATTAGTCCGGCCGCACTCCCGCTTATCGCCGATGAGATCATTCAGCTCGTCGAACAGAGAAGGGAACAAATGATAAATGGCGAATGGGATCCATTCCAAGAGCACGCCTTCGTCAGTAATGGTACAGGATTAGAGCTAGAAGGAGCGCCGCTGCCTGAAGCCGGGACAGAGGTAAAGCCTGCCGGTGAGATGCCAACAGATGAGTGGTTGCTCTCGCTCTTTAACTTCGATCTGGCTGGCGTAGAGATCTTGGAGTAAACCATCGTTAGTACCCGGTAATCACTCCGCAACGCAGGAAAGTAATTGCCGTGCATCCAAAAAATGTGAGGCTCCCAATCTTGAGAGAAGAATTCTCTGAAGCGGGAGCCTCATAGGTATCTACAGACCGATCCATCCTAACGAATCATTAGAAGAATACAAAGAAGCGCTGGTCGTTGCCAGGAGCAAATGATCCAAAACCAAGTGGCAAGCGAATAGTCCTGGTTCGGAATACCAGTCAAGAATCAAGGGTGTAAAGTGTTGCTAGAAGCGATCAATCGTGGCGATACGGTTTTAGAGGCAAAGGGAATTACCAAAAGATTTCCCGGAGTTTTGGCCAATGACAAGATTGATTTTGAGATAAAAGCGGGCGAGATTCATGCCGTTTTAGGCGAGAATGGCGCAGGGAAAACGACCCTGATGAAGATTCTGTTCGGCCAATACCAAGCTGATGAAGGCGAAATATACCTTGGCGGTAAACTGGTCAAATTCAAATCGCCGTTGGATGCCATCGATCAAGGGATTGGAATGGTTCACCAACACCGTAAATTGGTGCCCGCGCACTCGGTATTCGAAAATATTATGCTCGGCCACCCCAGGGCAGGCAAGATCCTAAACCAGAAAAGGGGAACGAGAGAGATCGATGAACTATGCGATAAGTATGGTTTTAGCATTGATCTCAAGGCTAAGGTCTGGCAGCTATCCGAAGGGGAAAAGCAGGCTGTAGAAATTCTCAAGGCTCTTTATCGCGGAGCCGAGGTTCTCATCATGGATGAGCCGACTTCTGCGCTGACGCCTGTGGAAACGGAGAAGTTGCTGACATCTATCGAGGCCATGTCTAGAGATAACCTGGCTATCGTACCATTTATCACCCATAAGTTGCCTATCGTGCTGAGGACAAGCGACCGAATTACGGTGTTGCGGCAGGGGAAGGTTGTATCCTGTATTGCTACAGATCAGGCGACCGAAAAAAGTTTAGCTGAGGAACTTGTCGGCCGAGATTTTATTTTCAGCGTGGAAAGGACCAGGGTAGAGAAAGGGGATACGATTATTCAAGTTAAAAACTTATCTGCTCTCAGCGATAAAGGTATTACGGCTTTGCATGATGTCTCCTTTTCTATTTGTGAAGGCGAGATATTAGGTGTAGCCGGTGTCTCTGGAAACGGGCAAAGGGAGCTAGTTGAGGTCCTGGCTGGTCTTCGAAATGCTGAAAATGGCCAGGTGATTCTCGACGATAAAGATATTACTAAGATCTCCAGTTACCAGCGCTGGCAACTGGGTATAGGCTATGTCCCGGCTGATCGCAATGATGTTGGTTCCATCGCTGATTTCTCTTTGGTGGAAAATACCACCATGAACTATTTCTTCGACGACGAATATTACCATCGGGGAACCCTGGATTATAAAAAAATACGGGACCTTACCAATGAACTCA
>JAHEJP010000306.1 GCA_024638855.1 Chloroflexota bacterium | reverse complement strand
CGAAGCCGTCGGCCGCTACCAGGGCCGGATCGATCATTGGATCATTTGGAATGAACCCGACATTGGGGCCGAGGAAATCGCCCATACGTGGGATGGTTCCGTAGCCGACTTTGCTCAGTTGCAGCGTATCGCTTACTTGGCAGCAAAAGAAGCTCAGCCTGCTGTCCAGATTCATCTAGGGGCATTTACTTACTGGGCCGATTATTATGCAGGAACCGAACAATATATGGCCCGTCTGCTGGACGAAATTAAGCAAGATCCTTTGGCGTCAAGCCAAAACTATTATTTTGACATTGCCACGGCCCATCTTTATTTCCAACCAAACCAGGTTTACGATCTGCTTACTTTATTTACAGGCATCATGCGTGAACGGGGCATGGACCAACCCATCTGGTTGGTAGAAACCAATGCACCACCTAAAGACGACCCGGCCTGGCTTGTGCCCAATTGGACCCTTTCCGTCACTCAAAATGAACAGGCAGCCTACATTCCCCAGGCCATGGCATCTGCTATGGCCGCTGGCGCTGAACGTATCGCCGTCTATAAATTGAAAGATACTGATGAAGATCGTTCCGCGAATCCCGAGCCTTTTGGCCTGGTACGCTTGGACGGTAGTGAGCGTCCAGCCTTCGCCTCTTACCGGATCGCCATCGACTATATGAGTGAAACCTTCTGGGCCGAGCGGGAGCGCTGGAACGAGGTGGGCCAGATCCGCTTAGACCAGCCCGGCCGGACAACTTCCGTATTATTTGCTCGCCTACCTCAAGGGCAACAGGCGCAGGTGATCGCCACAGATAGCCCGGCTTTGTTGGTTGATATGTGGGGCACCAAGACGACGATCACGCCCATCAACGGTCTATATATTGTCGATCTGCCGCCGGCCCGATGCAGTCAATCCATCGGCGACTACTGTATGATCGGCGGGCCACTCTATTATTTGGTGCAAGCAGCGGACGTGTTGCCGCCGACGATCACGCCGACCCAATCGCCAAGCTCAACCGTCACGCCGGCAACGACGCCTACCTTGACCCCATTGACGACGCCAGAACTGACCTCAACGCCTGAGGCACAATTCACCGCCTCGCTTGAAGCTTCGCAGACGCCCATCGCTGGCCCTCCGTCCGCCACCCCAGCGATCCTGTTTTCAGAAGCCAGTGAATCTGCTGGTTTACCAAGTTGGCTAATTCCGAGCGTTTTTTTGACTCTATTGCTACTGGTCATCGTCGTTTTAGCCATAAGTAGACGACCATAAGCGTTGCCAGATAATCCTGAGGTTTCTAGGAAGGCCGCCAGTTTCTTGATGGCGCCGCCACTTTAACAGCGGATAAATTCAGTTGCAGATTTCGCCGATGTTGGTCAAGATAATCTTTGGTATTTACGGCTGAAAACCTTTTTTTAGCGAGCCGGCCGGAAGGACAAATATGAGATATTTGATAATCAAATTCGTGATTATATTGGGCCTTCTTGGGTTTCAATCACTGCAAACTGTTTACGCCCAGGAAGAACCCGTTGTTGTCCGAAATGAAGCCATCGTCGATTATCCCGAAACAGTCACTTTTCAACTAGAACTTGAAACCAACGAACCCATTACCGGGGCAACGCTAACTTATCACCTCGGTCAAGATGGCTGTCTGGAGGCTGGCACCCAGGTGCCGGTTGAGATCAATGGTCCAGAGCTCGAATGGCAGTGGGTGATGAGTCGCTCCGGCAATCCTCCTCCGGGCGCGGATATGACCTGGCAATGGACGGTGAAAGGGCCAAACAACACTACCTTTACAACAGCGGCAAAAACATTGACCTTTAGCGATGAGCGTTTTGATTGGCGAACCGTGGAAACCACAAGCCAGGACGGACCAGCGCCAATCCGGTTACATTGGTACAAGGGTGATGATGTTGGACCGGTGCTGCTTGAGGCGGCCGTGAGCGGTCTGGATCGACTTCAGCAAGATACAGGCATTCAACTGGAAGGTGATGTCGAATTCTTTATCTATGGCGACTCGGCTGATATGCGTGATGCTCTGCTATATGTACAGGATTGGGCCGGTGGCGTTGCTTTTAGTGAATATAATACAATCCTAATTGGGGTTCCACCCCCTCTGGCCGATGATTGGGGAAGCCGGACCGTCCGCCATGAGCTAGCCCACCTGGTCATAGGCCAATATGCGCGCAGTTGTCTGGGCGGCAGCTTGCCAACATGGCTCAGCGAAGGGTTGGCCGTTTACGCCGAAGGTGATACAGACCAACAGACCCTCAACGACCTGGAGGATGGCCTGCAAAATGATTCCTTCCAGCCGGTTCGCAGTCTGAATGGCTCTTTCCCTGCCCGGGGTGAGGCAGCCACTTCGGCTTATAGTCAGAGTTATAGCCTGGTCTCATTTCTCCTGGAGGAATACGGACAGGAGAAGATACAAGAATTATTGTTAGCTTTGGCCGGCGCGGCTGGCTATGATTCAGCTCTCGAACAGGTTTATGGTTTTAACGCGGATGGTTTGGAGTTGGCCTGGCGTGAAGCCATCGGAGCTCCGCCACGCGTCATTCTACCGACGCCGACCCGGCTCGTGGCCGCCGCAATTCCGACAGTTGAACCGCTCGATGCCGCTAAAGATTGGCCAACTCCCCAGTCACAAGCCTCCCTGGCAGAGACGCCGGCGCCAAAACGGGATTCTCTTGCCAATGATGCTGTTCCAACGTGCAGCCTAGGTCTGGCCCCATTGATCTTGATCGGTGGCATAACAATTTATTCCTTGAAAACACAGAAGGGTAATAAACGGGCGACTAAATCGTGAATAAGCAACTATTAGTCTTATTGCCACTGGCTCTTGTACTGGTCCTGGCTTGTAATACCGCCGGGCAGATATTATCGCCGGTCGCTGATGATCCTGCGGCCGCTTACGGTGTGGATCGGGAAAATGCCCTCTATTTATCCGCCAGCCAACCAAGAACCCTGGATCCGGCGACCACTCATGGAGGACCTTCTGGTCCAATTGGGGCTATTTTCAGCGGCCTAGTGAGTCTGGATACCGATCTTCAGGTTCGGCCTGAAATCGCCTCGGGTTGGCAAATAGACAATGAAGGCACGCGTTACACCTTCTACTTGAACCCAGAGGCCAGATTTCACGACGGCCGTCCTGTGAAAGCTGCTGATGTGATCTTTTCCTGGGAGCGGGCGCTTCGGCCAACGACTGGATCGGATACGGCAGCTACGTATTTGGGGGATATCGTAGGTGCCCAAGATATCTTGGGCGGGCTTGGTGATAGTCTCAGTGGTGCACGGGCCATTAGTGATCATATTTTAGAGGTAACCATCGATGCGCCAAAACCCTATTTCCTTTCCAAACTGACTTATCCGGCCGCCTATCTGGTTGATCGCGAAAACGTGAGCCAACCAGATTGGGAACATGCCCCAAACGGTACAGGGCCGTTTAAGTTACAAGAATGGATCGATGATCAGATCCTGATCTTGGTTCGAAACGACAATTATTATTATGAGCCGGCGGCCATCGCCCACGTCGTTCTTCTTATGGGCGCGGGCATACCCTTATCGATGTATGAAACGGACGAGATCGACCTGGTTGGCATAGGTGGCAGCACGCTCGAGCGCGTACAAGACCCTAACAACACCTTGTTTGCTGATTTACGTTTGGGGACTAATTTGTGTGTCAGCTACACCGGTTTTAACAATCAGGTAGCCCCCTTCGATGATCCTTTAGTGCGGCAAGCTTTCTCCGTCGCAGTGAATCAGCAGAAGCTTGTCGACGGTTTGTATAAAGGCAATGTTCTGCCGGCCGCGGGCCCACTACCACCAGGAATGCCCGGATATGGGTCGGTTCAAGGCTATGACTACGATCCGGAATTGGCTCGCTCTCTCCTTGTCCAAGCCGGATACGGTGATCCCAGTGATCTGCCGCCACTCACCTTCACCACCTCTGGCTATGGTAGCGTTAATTCACTGGTCACCGCCCTAATAACGATGTGGCAAGATAACCTAGGCGTCACTGTGGAACCGGTATTGATCGATCCCTTCATCTACCTTGATGAGCTTTACGCTGGCAGAGTCGGCCATATCTTCAATTCTGGCTGGTGTGCCGATTATCCAGATCCCGAAAACTTTTTAGATGTGCTATTTCATAGTGCCTCCCGACAGAACCTGGCTGGCTTCCGTAATCCAGAAATCGACGGCTTGTTGGAGCAGGCTCGTGTAGAAGTTGACATCGAAAAGCGTTTGAGACTCTATGGCGAAATCGAACAGCGTTTGCTAGAAGAAGCGCCGGCCCTCTTCCTCGTTCATGGATTGTCGGCAGTTCTGGTTAAACCCTATGTCCAAGGTTACGTCGATACCCCGATTGGCGTGTCCCAATGGCACAAGATATCTTTAGATCGCTCCTTGGATTGAATCATATTGGCTTTCGACTCACCTCTAGCGATCGAAAGGCCCTTTAATAGCCCAAAAAGACCACCCAGTAAACACTAAAGGGCTATTGCCTCCCCCTGCTTGAAAAACTTACTATTCATCTATCGTGTTGCATCGAATGCCAGAGACCAAGCCTGTATGAAAACCCTTGTCCAGAGGCTATTAGAACCCCCAATCTTTGAGGAAAGGGACAAAACTCAGTTAACCCGTCTGCTTAATATATTTTTGCTTGCTGGTGTGATAATGAGCTTATTGGCGGCCGCTGTCAGTGGCCTCATCTCCGCCAACCCAATCCCACGAATCACTATTTACGTTATCTTGATACTAGTCTTCCTTGACCCTTACTTCTTGTTGCGACAAGGACATATTCATTTGGCCAGTCGAATCCTTATTTACCCTCTTTGGCTAGTCATTACGATCCTGATCTTCGCTTCCGGCGGCGTAACCTCACCTAACATGGTCGGCTTGATACTAGTTATGTTCGTTGCCGGGATGCTGGTTGGGGGCAGATACGTGGCCCGCAGGTACAGATGGTCGGCCGGGAACGAGCGGTGGTCACATCCCTCGTCGCAACTCGGTACGATCAAATTTCGGAGGCTATGGGCGGTTAGGGCGAGTTTATTGAGAGCCCAGGTGACCTGGTGCCGGCCTTGGAGCGCGCTTTCGACAGCGGCCGGACGGAATGTATCAATGTGAACCTCGATCCTGAGGGCATGGCTAAAACTGGCCTTAGCATGCCGTATGTCGTTTGATTTCGGCTTCACGCGCGATTTTGATTCCGCCGGCGAAGGGTGATAGTTTTTTGGAGTGATCCCCGTGTGGGGATGGGACTGATGATTCAGTCCAAATGGACTGGGGTTAGGATGGGGTCAGGCTGGGAGTCAGCGGTGCGCTCCCCAGGCGTTGTAAATCCAACAGGGCGCCACTATTGACGAATGTTTCCCGTGCGGCATTCATTTTTTCGAAAGCATCCTGATTGCCTAGTTGCAGTTCCCAGCGTCCCCATGCTGCTCGGGTACGGGCGGCCTCAAGTTCATCTCCGATTTTTTGCAGGACCTTGAGACTGCGCTGAAAAGCATCCGCAGCGGCATCCACCTGGCCATTAGACGCGTGAACAATAGCCAGGACCCGCCAAGCCCGGCCTTCTACTCGCGGCTGGGATTTTTCTTGGGCAATGCTTTGGGCTTGTCGGGCTTCAGATTCAGCCAAGGTTAAATCACCTTGACCCAAATAGGCTTCGGCCAGGTAGGTATGGAGGCGGGGCATAAATTGGGGGGCTCTTATTTCGGCGATTTCCTTAGCTGCCTCAAGCCGGGCGACGGCCGTTTCCCATGCCCGTTGGGCCATAGCAACTTGTGCCAGATCAGCCAAAAAGCCTGGACGTAGACGAGCCGGTCCCCACTCATTGATCAGGGCTAGCCCCTCTTCTAATGTGTCCTGGGCTTCGCTCAGCTGGCCAAGATAGGTCTGGATCTCCCCCATGGTGCTGAGCAACCAGCCCAATGTATTAAGAGAACCGATCTGGCGCGCTAGGTCTAGGCCAGCCTGCGCGATTTCTACTGCTTGATCGGGTTTTCCAGCCATAAGAGCATGGAAGGCGATATTGTTATAGGCAATCGCTTCCCAACCACTCTGTTTCGTAAGTTGAAAATGGATGAGCGCCTGGCGATCGTATTCGAGAGCTGTATGGGCATCACCTCGATTAATGGCCAGGACGCCTAGCCAGAAATTCACCTCGCCGATTAACTGCCAGGCTTTGGCCGGCTGGGCGACATCCAGGGCTGCTAAGAGGTGCCGCTGAATGGTTTTAGTATCTGACAGTTGTCCTGATCGCAGCGCGTTTGATATGACAATATGCCCCTGTGCCACCAGTTCGGGTTGCTCCCCGTACTCCTTTGCCAGGTCCAGTGCTTTCCCAGCATGTTCAGCCGCTGCGGTGAAATCACTCGCTTCTCGGAGACATTCGGCCAGAGCATAGTAGGTTCTTATCTGCTGGGGTACATCCTCAAGCGATTTCCATCGAACCAGGGCTGTCTCATAAAAG
>JAHEJP010000028.1 GCA_024638855.1 Chloroflexota bacterium | reverse complement strand
CCAGGCTTGATGGATCGCGTTCGCGGTCTCATCGGCCAAAACGATCCAGGTCGTAAGATCTAAGAAATTGAATTAAGTCCACCCTTCAAAGTAATGCTTCCTTATTTACTTATCCTCGTGGCTTTTGCAGCCGACCGGCTCACCAAGTGGTGGGCAAGCAATAATCTAACCGATTCCGGCCCTGTCTATGTTCATGACTATGTGACCCTGTACCCGACCTATAACCGGGGCATTGCCTTTGGATTGCTGCAAGGTATCGGCCCGATTGTGGGCTGGATATCCATAGCCGTTGTTTTTGGCTTGTTCATTTACATGATTCGAGTGCCGCGTTCAATGTGGTTATTACGAATAGGCTTAGCATTGATTATCGGGGGCGCGATGGGCAATCTGATCGATCGGGTTACCGCTGGTCAGGTGCTTGACTTCATCCAAACGCCTATTCGACCAGGAATTTTTAACGTGGCGGATATCATGATCAACACGGGGGTCGTCTTATCATTACTGGGCGCACTTCTACAGCGAGATCATCCTGAACGAGAACAACAAGAGCTAGAGGTTGACGAGAAGCCAGCGGCTTAATAACGAAGCATCGTTTCTTCACATCAAGAGTGAAAAACCCGTTTTACAAAGCAAGGCTTGTAAGCCTGCTTCACCTAGTCTCGGAGTATAAGGCTGAGCAATAGAAAAAAGCCGGCCAATCCCCAGGATATATAACCCAGCGTTTCTTCACTGGCCACGTAGAATACTGTCCCGCATAACAACAGAACCGCTACGATCAGGCTCCAATTTGGCCGGCTGATGCGCTTTTCAATTCGATCGAGGCGGCGTAAAAGCGCGCGATCTTGGGTGGTCTGGACGCGTAAGCGCCCGGATTCGGCCGCAGCCAACACCCTTTCGACTTGCGAGGGCAGAATCAAAAAAACACGCAACCATTCGGCAATCGTGGCCAATCCAAACTCAGCGCCTACCTGGCTACCCATCAAGTTGCGTCCATATTTCTCCACCAGTTGCCAGGGATTGATGGAGGGATCGAGTTGAGATGAAAGACCGGAAAGCATGCCCATGGCCCGGCCGAAAAAGATAAAATCCTGCGGCACCTGGAAGGGGAACTCGAACATGATATCGCGGAATTCGCGAGAAAATTCCTGGACCTCCTCAGGATCGGGTTGGCTTAATTCGGCCAGGTTTCGGCCCCAAATCTGAGCCAAAAGTTGTTCTTGGGCTTCAGAAATACGGTCTAAGTCAGTGCCGGGTAAGAAAAAGCCTAGGTCGTTAAATGCCAAGGTGAGTTCGCGCGCATTGCGTTGGGTTACAGCTACCAATACCCGGCGTAAGTTTTCACCCATAAGTTCTTCGATATGACCAACCATACCAAAATCGACGAATGAAAGGCGGAAAGACCGGTTCTGACCATTGGCTCTGCCATCGGCTGGGCCAATTGGCTGAATGAAGAGGTTGCCCGGATGCGGATCTGCGTGGAAGAATCCTTCTCCAAAAATCTGGTGGAAGTAGGCATCCAATAGGCGGATAGCAACTTCCCCAGGATCAATGCCAGCTTCCTTCATCGCCCCTTCATCGGTGATCTTGATTCCGGAAACGTCTTCCAAAACCAGAACGCGGCGCGTCGAGTGCTGCCTGTAAACGTACGGGATTCGAACCCCTGGATCATCGGCAAACATCTCAGCAAATCGTTCAGCATTGTCCGCCTCACTGATATAATCTAACTCCTCCCACATCGTCTCCGAGAATTCTTCCAGGAGCGCCGGCACGTCAGCCCGTTTCCGAATCGGCCTGTAGCGCATGACCCAGCGGGAAACGACGCTCAAAGCTGCCAAATCGGTCCGGACGACATCTTCAATATTCGGCCTTTGGACCTTAACGACGACGTCCTTGGGGTTAGGATTGTGGTTTGTTCCGGCTGCGGGCACCAAACGAGCGCAGTGAGCCTGACCCAACGAAGCGGCTGCTAGAGGTTCAGCCCAAAAATGCGTGAAGTGATCATCAACGTCGCCCAATTCCACGTTTAAGATGGTTTCGATCTCATCAAAAGGAACGGGCGGCACCTCGTCTTGCAGGCCGGATAATTCTTCGGTGATTTCTGGCGGGAGGACATCGACACGAGCGCTGAGAAATTGTCCCAGCTTGATCATCACCCCACCCATTTCGATGGCCACTTCTCGAAAGCGGCGGGCCATGCGCCGGTAGCGTTCCGGACGACCGCGGCGAACCCAGCTTTTAAAGATCTGGCCGACGAGCAAATCCCACCAGATAACGTTGGCCAGCACACCGGTAAAGAACCACAATATCTTTCGATATCGAGCCCTATCGATGATTTCTGGTTGCTCTTCGATGTGGGTAGTCATCGGTGTATCAGCGCTCCCATGAATCCATGTTGCGGGTGCCTGAAGAGTGGATAGGCAAATCTGGTGTCAATTTGAAAAGCCCACCTAAATAAAGTCGGCACTCAAGAAAAAAAGACTTCGCCCTTCTTCAAGCGAAGCCTCCTGTCGAACATTATGGCCCATACGGGACTCGAACCCGTGTTTCGGCCTTGAGAGGGCCGCGTCCTAGGCCGCTAGACGAATGGGCCAATTAGCGATGCGGATTCTAGCAGAGGGGCAATTTGCTGTCAAACCTGGGAACTCTGTTTCGTGCCACCTGCTTCCACCTCGATTCACAGCTTTGAAATGGGCTTGATTAATTTTCAAGCTGGCATTCCTGTTTCGCTCAATGTGCCCTATAATTGTCGATCATGGGAAATCTCGACGACTTAAATTTAGCCCAGCGGGCGGCTGTTGAAGCCGGCCCAGGACCAATCCTCGTTTTAGCCGGGCCGGGTAGCGGCAAGACCAGGGTCCTCACTCACCGGATCGTCTACCTGATACAAGATCTAGATATCGCACCCTGGCGTATCATGGCTGTGACCTTTACCAACAAAGCTGCGCGCGAGATGCGACACCGGGTCGACTCTCTATTAGGCGCTAAGTCCAGTGGCTTAACCATGGGCACCTTTCATGCAACCTGCGCCCGAATGTTGCGCAGGGAAAGCGAAAATCTGCTTGGATATGATGGTAATTTCCTGATTTTTGACACGGCCGACCAGCGCCAGGTAGCCAAGCAGGCGCTGCAGGATCTCGCGCTTGACGACAAGAAATTCTCGCCGAATCGAATGCTATCCGGCATCAGCACGGCCAAAAATGAATTGGTCACACCGGAACAATACGCCGCCAGCAACTATATTTCCGAGATAACCCGCCGGGTCTACCAACGCTACCAAGAGATTTTGGTGGCCAACAACGCCATGGATTTCGACGATTTACTGATGAATACGGTCTTGCTGCTCGACGATCGGCCCGATGTTCTGGAACGGTACCAACGGAAGTACCAATATATCTTGGTAGATGAATTTCAGGACACCAATACAGCTCAATATGAATTACTCAAACGATTGGTGAACAGCCAGGGCAATATTTTCGTAGTGGGCGACGCTGACCAGTCTATTTACAAGTGGCGCGGCGCCGATTTCCGGAATCTCATTCGTTTTCGAGAACATTATCCAAATGCCCAACTGATTCTGCTGGAGCAAAATTATCGTTCTACCCAGGTGATCCTCGACGCGGCCAAGGCCATCATCCGCCACAACCGGGAACGAGTGGATAAGGAGCTATTCACCGATAGAAAAGGCGGCTCCCAGATCATCATCCGGGAAGCTTATAATGATGTTGAAGAAGCCGAGTTGGTGGTTAACACCATCGAACAAATAATGCTCGAAGGCGTTCATCTAGGAGACTGCGCCGTCATGTACCGCACGAATGCTCAGTCCCGTGTCTTGGAGGAAGCTTTTATCAGGGCTGGCATTAATTACCGCCTGGTCGGCGCTACCCGATTCTACGGACGGCGCGAAATCAAGGATCTGGTCGCCTATTTGCGGTTGGTGCACAACCTAGCCGACTCGGTTAGTTTTGGCCGGGTCATCAATACCCCCACCAGAGGTATCGGTAAAAAAACAATGCAAACTCTTAGCCAATGGGCACAGAGAGAAGGCCGGCAACCAGGGGAAGCGCTCATTCAGCTAATCGAAGAACCCGACATTGCCCATCCATTCAGCGGGCGTGCCCTATCCTCGCTTACTAGATTCGGGAATATGCTGCGCGATTGGATTTCAATGAAGGACCGGCTGACTATTGGCGAATTGTTGGACACCATTATCGACGGCAGCGGATATCGCCTATTCATTGACGACGGCACGGCCGAAGGTCGAGATCGCTGGGCCAATGTGATGGAATTACGCAACGTAGCAGTAGAATTCGACGAGCTGACCCTGAGTGAATTTCTCGAGCAAGTTGCCCTTGTCGCCGATATCGACGATCTCGAGGAAGACCCTGATGCACCCACTCTGCTAACGCTTCATGCGGCAAAAGGTCTTGAGTTTCCTGTCGTCTTCATCGTCGGCCTGGAAGAAGGCATGTTGCCCCATAGTCGTTCGTTGGACGAGGCCGATGAGTTGGCCGAGGAACGCCGTTTGTTCTATGTTGGCTTGACACGGGCGATGGATCGTATTTATCTCTCCCATGCTTTCCGGCGTACGACTTACGGCGGCACTGAAGTCTCGGTGCCATCCCGGTTCATCCAAGATATCCCTGAAGAATTGTTGGAGGGGGGATCTAGTGGTCAGCGTAGACGGGAATCCCAGCGCCGGGTTAGTTCTTGGAATTGGTCTTCGCAAACAACCAGTCACTCCAACCGCTCTGGTATCGAGCGGGACGCTCGTCAAAAAACAACCGTCCGGCAGGTCTTACCCGAACCTTCTTCAGGGCAAAGTCTCGCCAAAGACGAGAAAAAGCCCGTTTTGACAGAGGCTCAATACCGCACTGGACAACAGGTACATCACCATAAATTTGGCAATGGGATCGTAATCGAGAGTAAACTCACGGGTAATGATGAAGAAGTCGTCGTCGCCTTCAGCGGTAGTGATGTCGGTATCAAAAAGCTGGTGGCAAGCCTGGCGAAATTAGAGATCAAGGAATAGATAGCCTAGACCAGCAATCTCTGGCGATAGAAATGGAATTGTTATTCTCAGTCGCTAAAGTTAGCAAATACGCCTCACGAGAAAGCGGCGATACGCTGGAGATGACCGAACGTCCCCATGGTGGCTTGTCGATGGTCTTGGTCGATGGACAACGAAGTGGCCGGTCGGCCAAAGCTATTAGCAACGTGGTAGCCCGTAAGGCTGTTCAACTCCTGGCTGAGGGCGTTCGAGATGGCGCTGCTGCTCGAGCTGCCCACGATTATCTATTCACCTACCGGGGGGGGAAAGTCAGTGCTACACTCAATATCTTGTCGGTGGATACGCGCAGCGGAACACTGGTGATCTCGCGAAATAACCCGGCTCCGGTTGTCATTCGCACAACTGAAAAGGGAGTTTTCTTGCTGGACGAGCCTTCTAAGGTCGTTGGCGTTCACCGCCAGGTTAAACCAATTATTACTGAGATCCCCGTAGCCGTTGGCACTGTCATCGTCGTCTATACCGATGGGTTGCAGCATGCCGGTTCCATTAGCGGGTCCACAGGTTTGAATCCCGCAGCCATCGTAGCTGAGCTGATCGACGACGACATTTGGGACGCCAGCCAGATCGTTAATACACTCTTAGATAGCGCTTTGGAACTGGAAAATGGCCGGCCGAAGGATGATATCAGCATCATGTGCATGTCCGTGGTCGCCAAACAAAGCGATGACACGCGCCGCCTTAACGGCCGGCTGCCGTTGTAATAATGGCGAACCGAACTGGGGCTAAGTTGAAAGTAGCGGTGGTGGGCGCCTGTGCCTCAGGGAAAAGCTCTCTGGTAAGGGCGCTGCGGCAAGCGGGATATGAGGCGCGCCACGTGGCCCAGGAACACTCCTACGTCCCCTATATGTGGCAACGCATTAGCCAACCGGATGTCCTGGTCTACCTGGATGTGGATTATCAAACAATCAAATTTCGGCGGCCGCGCTTGAACTTCAAACCTGAACACCTGGCAGAACAAAACAGGCGTTTGGCCCACGCCAGGCAAAACTGCCACCTCTATTTGGATACCAGGGAACTAAGCCTTGAAGTTGTGCGGGACCAGACTCTGTCGTTTCTAAGAGAATATCGGGCATCAGCGACCTAAAAATCGTTTGGTGATCCCTCCGTCATCCAACTTCTCCTTCAGCGCCTCCTGCATTTTTAGCGCTTCTGGATGATTTGCTTGGATTTTTAGGACGCGTCTATTGCTGTGAGCTGCCTCTACGAAATCCCCCATTTGCCAGTAAGCCAGGCTCATCTTGTGCCATAGCGCTTCATCCTCAGCGGAGAAGTGAACAGCTTCCTTAAATACGGTAACTGCCTGGTCATATTGCTGAAATCGATAATAACAATCGCCTAAGTCTCGTCGAAGACGTAACTTTTGAGGAACTGATTCGGCCGCTTCCGTCGCCCTTGCATACCAGTGGATAGCTTCGTCGAGTTTCTCTTGTTCCTGCCAATAAGCGATTTCAGCCCTGAGCACATAATAATCAGCCGGGTTGATACTTTCAAGATAATCCAGGACTAATCTGGCATCTTCAAAACGGCCGCTGTAAACATAGATATAGGCCTCAATCATATTGATCTCAAGAGCATCCGGCGCCATTTCCTGGGCTTTTTCGAGCCACTCTAAAGACAGGGACATGCCCGATTCTGCATAATCGCCACCTTTCTCTCTTGATGCCTTTAAGAGCGTATAAGCTATCCCGGCGTATGCGTATGGCGCCGAGTCACCGGATTGGAAAGTGCGAAGCGCAGCTAGCAAAGGTTTGGGATCAGCACGAAAATCATCGGCCTGGTCAAGACCCACTTCATATACTTTCCGCCCTAACACAGTGGCTTCGGCCGATTCGGGCCAACTCATTTTTTCAATGACGGGGACTATCTTTTCAACTAATACTTCGCCCATGATTGCACTTGATTCCTAGACCATTATGAAGTAAGGACCTATAAAGTAAGCTAAAGGATCAATGTTTTGTCCAAGACAATAACTTCGGTTTACTTCACTCACCCACTCTCTTAAAAATTTAAAGGCAGCACCAAAATAGAGTTTACTGAGTTTCCGTAAAAAGAAAAGACCCCTCTTTCGAGGGGCCTTGTCAATGTTGAATTTACTTCAAGCGACTAGAAGTCGCCCATGCCTCCAGGGGGCATTCCGCCGCCAGGCATACCCATTGGTTCTGGCTCCGGCAAATCGGTAATTAGCGCTTCGGTCGTCAAGATCATGGCCGCAATACTAGCCGCGTTTTCCAACGCTCCTCTAGTAACTTTGGCCGGGTCGATGATGCCGGCCTTGATCATGTTAACATAATCTTCAGTTAAGACATCATAACCAATATTATGATCTTTTTCTTTTTCCTGAGCAGCGCGAACATTCTGAATGATCACGTCTCCGTTTTTACCGGCATTTTCGGCGATCTTACGCATTGGCGCTAACAAAGCCGCACGCAAAATATTAACACCTGTATTGGCATCAGCACCTACCACTTCGACAGAATCGAGCGCGGGCAAGGCATTCAGAAGCGCTACGCCACCACCGGGAACAATACCTTCCTCGACGGCTGCTCGCGTGGCGCTTAATGCATCTTCTACTCGATGCTTCTTTTCTTTCAACTCAACTTCAGTAGCGGCGCCGACGCGAATGATGGCCACGCCACCAGCAAGTTTAGCCAGCCGTTCTTGCAGCTTCTCACGATCATAGTCAGAGGTGCTGCGATCGATCTCGACCTTGATTTGCTCGACTCGACCCTTAATCTGCGCCTCTTCACCGGAGCCATCAACAACGGTTGTATCATCCTTGGTGGCGATTACCTTGCCAGCCCGACCGAGGTCGGTAACCTGAACGCTTTCAAGTTTGCGGCCCATTTCTTCGGTGATGACCTGACCACCGGTGAGGACCGCGATATCCTGCAGCATCGCTTTGCGGCGATCGCCAAATCCAGGAGCCTTAATGGCTAAGGCGTTTATGGTTCCCCGAAGTTTGTTCAACACCATTGTAGCCAAAGCTTCGCCATCAATATCCTCGGCGATAACAACCAGATTTCGTTTGCCGGTCTGGATCAGCTTCTCAAGTATGGGAACCAAATCCTGGGCAGAACTGATCTTTTTGTCATGAATGAGGATGTAAGCATCTTCGATTACCGCTTCCATCGAATCGGAGTCAGTGATGAAGTAAGGGCTGATGTAACCACGATCAAATTGCATACCGTCGACATATTCTTTCTCGAACTCGAGGCTCTGCGATTCTTCTACCGTAATGACGCCATCTTTACCAACTTTGTCCATCACCTCGGCGATTAGCGTGCCGATTTCTTTATCCTGGGCCGAGATGGCGGCTACGGAGGCGATTTCCTCCATGCTATCAATGGATACAGCCATATCTTTAATGGCCTGTGAGAGAGCCTCTGTACCGGCTTCAATACCACGCTTTAGCAGCATGGGATTAGCGCCGGCAACGACGTTCTTCAAGCCTTCATTGACGATATTCTGGGCTAAGACGGTTGCCGTTGTGGTACCGTCACCAGCGATATCATTGGTTTTGGTAGCGGCTTCTTTCAGTAACTGGGCGCCCATATTTTCATAGGGATCTTCCAGTTCGATTTCCTTGGCCACGGTCACGCCATCATGGGTGATGGTCGGCGCGCCAAATTTTTTATCCAGGGCCACGTTACGGCCCTTCGGGCCGAGAGTCGTTGCCACAGCTGTAGCTAGTGCATCAACGCCAACCTTCAGTTTACGTCGCGCATCTTCAGAAAAAGCGAGTTGTTTTGCCATGTCTTAATTTCTCCTAATCTGTACGTTTAGTCCTCAAGAATCGCCAATACATCAGATTCTTTGAGAATCAACACTTTTTCGCCATCAATTTTGATTTCGGTCCCACCATATTTGGCATACAGGACGGTATCATCGACGGCAACATCCATCTCAATTCGTTTTCCGTCGTCATCACGCCGGCCGGGGCCAACAGCCACGACAGTACCTTGCTGGGGTTTTTCCTTGGCGGTTTCAGGCAATACTAAGCCCGAAGCTGTGGTTTCCTCTTGTTCCTGGGGCTTGACGACCAAACGGTCTCCAAGCGGCTTTAGCTTTTTGGACATCGAGTCTATTCTCCTTTCTTAAGCTAATCTTTTTTGGGATTTGTGAAGTCTTTTTAGCACTCTCGCCTTGAGAGTGCTAATCTATCAAAAATTGTAACACAGTTTCATGGGCTGTCAAGGGTTCTTTAGCACTCTTTCCATTAGACTGCTAAGGACTCGCTTCAATCACTGCGGCGCGACAAAGGTCAAGTCCTTCCAATGCATTAACATCATCCGGGATGGACTCGAGCACCGTCTGAAAAAGTGGAATGGCCTGGTCGCAGTTCTGCTCCCCTTTGAAATAGTAAGCCAGTCCCAGCATATTAAAGTAGGTGGAATTGGCTACGGTCACTTCGTCATATAGGTCGACGGCCGTCTCCAATTCTGGGATGGCGCTGTCGTAGTTGAGGTTGCGGTAATAAGCTGCGCCAAGGTGAGCATGAACTCGCACCATTTCCGGGTCCAACTCCACCGCTTTAATCAGGTTCTCCTCGGCCGAAGGGTATTCCCCAATCAAGAAATACATCCAACCCAGACCATCATATGCTGCTGCGCTACCTGGCGCCACGTCCAAAGCGTCCTGAAAAGTTAGAATTGCGGTAGGGATATCGCGAGTAGCATAATAATTATAGGCTAAACCAATATGCAATTCGGCCAAATTGGGACTTTGATCGAGAGCCAATTGATATTGCTCAATTGCCGCCGGATAAAAACCTTGTAGCTCCATGACCGTCGCCATATTGAGGCGAACAATTGGATCATCCGGATCAATCGACAAAGCTATTTCGGCTGCTTCTTGCGCTCGAGCGTATTGTTCTGGCCCTAGCTGAGCCAACGCGCCGGCGAGATAAGCATAAGTTGTGGCATTGCTTGGATTCAGTTCAGTGCTGGCGCGGGCTGCTCGAACTGCTTCAGCATAAGCCAAATCTGCGTTGGTTGGATCGCCGGTTTCGGCCAACCGCGTCCCTTGAGCCAGCTGAGCGCCGGCCAAAGTCGACCAGGTCTGATCGTTTTCCGGAGCCAAAACCACGGCTTGCTGTGCCCAATTCAATGCTTCCTCGGGTTGATTGGTAGCAATTAACAAATTGATCAGAGGTAGGTAAAATTCTACCCGGCTGTTGTCTAATAAAATAGATTTTTCGTAGGCTTCAATAGCATCACCATACTCGCCATCACGCTCCAGTAGAGCGGCGCTCGCTGCGTATGATGCGGCCGACCGGGTAGGTTCGGGTGTCGGCGGCAAGACGATGGTCTCTCGAACCGTATCAGCATTGCTGATCACGAATATCCCGGCCGCCATCACTGCTATTACCACGATAACCAGTAGGCAAGAGGGCCCGCTGCGTGGCCGTTTTCTAGGGGTGCGCCGAATTTCCATATTGATTTCTGTCTATCGCTTGCCTTGTCTCTGTAGGCTATCCGACAATTGGTGAATTATCCATTTCCTTAGCATGGGCGGCTAACCCAGCAATTAATCATCCAAAAAAATAGCCGACCACAGGAGCCGGCAGAAGTCTAGCCATATTAGCACTACCTTTATAGACCGTCAAAGGAAATTTACCTCATTCTTATGCCTTAAGGCCGTTTAGCTACTTCATCTGGTGACTTAATTCCAGGTTCTGACTGGGACAATCTCGACCGTTGCCTCCAGCGCCACAAAACGCCCAGCGGATAACCGGCCATCTTGGCGATATCGCCAATTAGCCGGATCAACGGTATCAGGGCGAAGGCTTTGGTCTGTTGGGGTTTGGACCAATCTTGGACCTGCGGCCAGAGTCGTTGGACCGGCCGCCGGCAATAAACGCCGCCTCCGATGATAAGCAGGACCCAACCGAACCAATTTCGCCGAAAAATCAGTCCAGCCAATAGAGGGAGCCCAGCGAAATAGGTCAGATAACGAATGGCGTGTCGCCTGGGCCATAGCCCAGCCTTACCATCACCGCGGGCATACAGATAATATTGGTGGGCATAAGCACGGAGATTTTCACGAGGCCGGAAGCAAGCAATTGCTTGTGGAGAAAAGGGGAATGGGCCAAATCGCTTCCGTAAGGCCAGATCAAATATCAAGTCCTCGCCATAATCCAACCATTCTGGGTATCCACCTGCATCGTGCCAGGCACTTTTGAGGTAGGCTATAGAGCGGCTTGAGGGTAAAAACTCATCGGCTTTGATTTCGTGCAGAGCCGGTAATACGGTTGCTCCCATGACAACCTCGAAGCGGGTCTTCGGATCCGCTTCAAACCAACCACTGACTACTTGCGCACCGTCTTCTTCGATCGGCCTAACAAGTTCCTCTAACCAGGTAGGTGACAAAATGACGCCGGCATCGACGGAGGCTATTATTGGACTGGATGCAGTTGAAATCGCCAGGTTCCGGCCCTGGCTGATGTTGCTTCCCGGGGCGACAACGATCATGATAGGTAGTTTTTGCTGATATTCCCTGATCACCGAAAGTGTATCGTCCGTCGAGCCGCCATCACAGAAAACAACTTCGTCAGGCAATCGACTTTGACGCAACATAGAATCTAATAAGGGGCGCAGCGCATTTCCTTCATTCTTGACCGTGCAGATAACGGTAACTTTCATCGCTGGAATGTTACCACAATTGAACTAGAGACCTTGAACTTGATGAAGCTGTCTGAATTAGAAAGTTTTGATTTCGTCTCGATTAGCGCACTTGGTTTACAACCTGGCTAAAAGCTTGAATTGAAGGCCTCTTGCCAGCAATACTCTCCGTGATAGAATCCGCTCTAGTCATGATACGAAATGAAACAATGACTTTATCTCCAGTCATGATGGAGAATGAAGCGACTGACTTAACTATTATCGTTCCCGTTTTAAATGAGGTTGAAAATCTCCGTCCCCTGGTTGATGAGATCATCGCAGCTCTGGACGATGAACCTCTAAAGTACGAGGTATTGTTCATCGACGACGGCAGCAAAGATGGTAGCTTCGAGTTGATGAAGGAACTACACCAGGAATACCCTCAGATAGGCGCCATTCGATTCCGGCGCAACTTTGGCCAGACGGCAGCCTTTGCGGCCGGGTTCGACTATGCCAAGGGCCAGATCATCGTGACCATCGACGCCGACCGGCAGAATGATCCGGCCGATATTCCTGTGCTCGTGACTAAGTTCAATGAAGGTTTTGACGTCGTTAATGGCTGGCGTCAGAACCGGCAAGATGGCTTTCTATTGCGCAAAGTACCTTCCTATTTCGCTAACCGGATGATAGCCCGGGCGACCGGCGTAAAACTCCACGACAGGGGTTGCTCGCTTCGGGCATATAGCATAGAAGTAGCCAGAGACTTACAACTTTATGGTGAAATGCACCGCTTTATCCCGGAACTCTCAAGCACGGCCGGTTTCAAGATGGCTGAAGTACCGGTAAACCACCGGCCAAGAACGGCCGGCACCTCAAAGTATGGCATTTCTCGAACTTTCCGCGTGATCCTAGATTTACTGACCATCTTATTTCTCAGTCGTTACAGTGCCCGGCCGATGCACTTATTCGGTGGTGTTGGCATCTTGTCCGTTGTTTTTGGACTGCTGGCCGGCTTGTACCTGGTTTTGATTAAGGTCTGGGCCGGGATACAGGGAGGAATGGAGGGTTTCCGCAGCGTGCAGATTGGCGATCGGCCCTTGCTCATGCTGTCAGTTTTGCTGGTTATCCTTGGCGTCCAATTCTTTGTCATGGGCCTATTGGCCGAGTTAATCGTACGCACTTATTACGAGAGTCAAGACAAACCGATATACTATGTGCGGGAAATCATATCCTCTGGAAAGGAAAATCCGTTGAATTAGGGCTGTGTAGAACATTTCCGCCATTATCAAAGAAGTAAAACTAAAGGAACCACAAAGTATTTGATGAAATTACTCATTGTCGGGATAGACGGGGCGACTTTTGACCTGATCCATCCTTGGGCCCAAGAAGGATATCTGCCCAATCTGACGAAACTTATGTCAGGAGGTGTCCAGTCCAACCTGGCCTCAACTCTACCTCCTGTAACCAGCCCTGCCTGGCCAACATTCATGACCGGTTGCAATCCTGGCAAACATGGTGTCTTTGACTTCATCCAACCATCTGGGGCAAATTACGATCTGGTTAATTCCACCAAGATAAAACAACCCACCTTGTGGCAGAGGTTATCGGCAAGCGGCTACCGGGTTGGCGTCTTGAATGTACCCGTCACCTATCCACCCCAACCAATCAATGGCTTCATGATATCGGGCATTCTTAGTCCTAAAGGTGGAGAGATATGTTATCCGGCCGACCTCATTAGTCGTTACAAATCAGATCTTGGAGACTACCGTGTAGCTCCCAATATCCAGTATAAACAAGGAACCGAAGCGGAATTCATCGACGATATTTATGGATTAATTCGGGCTCATGGCGATTGGGCGCTCCATTTAATGAAGGCCGAATCATGGGATGTATTGATGATGCACTTCATCGCCTTAGATATCATGATGCACGCCCTATGGCGCTTCATGGATCGATCCCATGAACGGTACGAGCCCAGCCCTAATGAAAACGCGATTCGCGATGGATACCGACTCGTAGATGAATATATCGGCCGGATGTTGGAAGCGCTACCAGATGATGCAGCCGTCATGGTCATGTCCGATCACGGCTTTGGCCCTTTGCGCAACATGGTCAACCTAAATGTATTCCTGATGCAAAAGGGTTTGCTCAAACTCAGTCGGAAGCCAATGACCCAATTAAAAGCCTCTGCCTTTCGTCTGGGCCTGACACCGGCCGGTGTCTACCGGATAGTTGAGAAACTCGGCATACAAAACATGGCTACCCGCGTTTCCAAAAACACCCGAAATCAAGTCGTCGGCAAGTTTCTCAGCTTCGAAAATGTCGACTGGGGACAGACCACCGCTTATAGCATGGGCCATGTGGGTCAAATTTACATGAATGTGGCCGGTCGAGAACCAAATGGGATCATAGAAAAGGATAATTATGACCTGGCAAGGAAACAGGTAATCGATGCTTTGCAGGATTTACACGATGAAGCTGGCCGGCCGTTGATCAGCCAAATCATCATCAGAGAAGAGACGTACCAGGGACCCTTTGCCGAGGACGGTCCAGACCTTCACTTGATTATCGACGATTATAATATGATCGCATTTCCACTGTTTGCCACCGATGGCAAAGTGATCACCAACCAGATTCGAGGTGATTCGGGCTGCCACCGGCGAGAAGGCATTTTCATTGCCAAAGGTCCGTCCATAAAGAGCGATCTTCAACTGCCCGAAGCCAGCATCCTCGACTTGGCCCCGACAATATTGCACCTGCTGAATGAACCAGTTCCCCGTATTATGGATGGTGAAGTACTGGCTAATATCTTCGATGATCCAGGCGAGGTCAGATACCAGGAAGAGGACACTAAAGAATTCGGCGACTTTGATAGCCAGTCATTGAGCGATGAGGAAACTGCCCAGGTGGAAGAGCGATTACGAAGCCTCGGTTATCTTTAACCGGACCTACTTGCATATCCGTTTATCTCTGTCCAATTATCGCTACGGTTGGGGAGCTGTTGAGAATATGGGCTATCCTCTAAAATAGATTGACCCGTCCATGAACATCTTTTCCCACCAAAGAAAGTCTGGGTTTTCGCCGGCAACGATGCCCTATCTTTTGGTAGTCGTTTTATTGGGTTTGACATTTGTCACGCCATTATTACGCTGGACAAGCGGACCTTGCACCAATGATCGCCATTTGCTTTTTCACCGTCTGGCTGCCTTACGATATGCTTGGGAAAACGGAGCTGTATTTTCCCGTTGGCTGCCGGATGTTGCCTTTGGTTATGGCTACCCATTCTTTCTTTACCGGGAAGCTCCACCTCTTTATCTAGCCCTTATCCCTCACTGGCTAGGAGTACCCTTGCCGGCCGCTATCAACATCTTCTACACGCTATCAATACTCGCCGCCGGTCTGTTTATGTTCCTGTGGGTACGAGACGTATTTGATGAGCGGGCAGCAGTGGTGTCTGCCGTCGCCTACATGGCCGCGCCCTACCTCTTAACGGACGTTATGGTGCTTGGCATACAGCCGGAGACCTTTGCCCTGGCATTGATGCCCTTTATCTGCTGGGCCGGGCGACGATTCATGCTAAATGGGACGGCGGCCACTTTCATCGTTAGCGCGGCCGGCATTGCCCTGCTGGCCCTTAGCCACAATATCTCTACGCTGATATTCACGCCATTCTTAATAGTCTACTTACTGGTCGCGGGATGGTTGAAGCAATTGAATTGGCGTACGCTTCTCGGCCGGTGGTTTTTGGTCCTCGTTCTGGGTTTAGGACTCAGCGCTTTCTATGTGGGCCCTGCATTACTTGAACTCGACGAAATCACAATTGACCAATCCATCAATAATCGCAACAACGATTTCCGCTTCAATTATGCCAGCGCCGAGGAAATATTCTCGGTGGTCTTGGCTGAAGATCCCACGTTGATCAATCCACCATTTTTACTTCGCCTGGGACTGGTGCCGGTGGGTCTGGCGATTTTGGGTTTTATCAGTATTCTTTGGCATCGCCATCGCCAACGGCGTGGACATATCATCTTTATGGCCGTAGCATCCGTTGTCTTTATCCTCATGGCCTTGGATTGGACTCAGCCAATCTGGGATAACCTGCCGCTGATCCGCTTCGTCCAATTTCCTTGGCGATTCGTTGGCCGGGCCGCTCTGCCCATTGCGTTCCTGGCCGGCGTGCCATTTTCCAGCGCCGTCGAATCGATAGCCCAACCAGCTCCGCTACGCCGTTATGGTTGGCTGCTGGCCATCGCCGCCATTCTCTTACTATCCTTTGAGGCATTGCCGCTGCTGTATCCGGCTAATTGCCAGGGCGATTCATATCCCTCTATCAACTCGGTCCATAACTACGAACGCAGCTCTGGCCTGGTGGGCGTTGATCCAACCGGTAGCTATTTTCCGGTAACAGTTCAGAACAGGCCCGATGGTTCATCTTTAGAAGCAGACTACCAGGTAGGCAGACAGCCCCAGCGATTTGATCCATCGGCCTTACCTGCGGGCGCCAGGCTCTTAAACGTCGAGTACGAAACAATAGGTGCCAAAATCCTGTTGGACAGCCCGGTTCCTTTTGATGCCCGCTATCTTAGCTTCGCCTTCCCCGGCTGGATCGCGGCGGTGGATGGTGAAGCGGTACGGATTTCGCCCAGCCAGCCTGAAGGTCTCATAACCTTTCCTGTCCCTGCCGGCCAACACACCATCGAAATCCGGTGGCAGACCACGCCCTTACGAAGCGTCTTCATGTTTTTATCCTTAGCCGCATTTTTGGGCGCGGCCATCACGGCGATATTTTTGTTTAGAAATCAACCCGCAAGACCTACAGACCAAGTCTTGGGAGAATCGTCGCTATCAGTCCCAAGCGCATCGAATAACAAGATACTAATCTTTTTATTGCTGGCAGCTCTATTCATATTGGGCTTTAAACTTTTAATCGTTGATCGAATTGAAACACCTTTCAAGCGAGAAGGACCGCCACCAGTAACATATCCATCTGGGCTAGTGGCAGCGGAGTTACAATTAGCCGGTCATAAATTGAGCGAGGCGAGCGTTGCCGCTGGCGAAGTCTTTGATATCGATTTAGCCTGGTTAGCAATCGAAACACCTGTGGCCGAATACCAATCTAATATCTGGTTAAGCGGGCCTGAGGGATTGACCTGGAGCGATAAAGAGACAACCCGGCCGCGCACCCTAGAGGAGTCCGGTCCTACAAATTTTTGGCTGCCCGGTCATTGGGCCTGGGACAGTCGCCAGGTAAAAGTGTTGCCGGGCACGCCGCCCGGCCAATATGATATCGTTTTGACCTTGTTCGATAAGGCCGACCTGGGGCCGGTTACCTTTATGACTGTCGACGGTTCCGTGGTCGGACCGACGGCTGTCATCGGGCAAATCGAAATAACTCGGCCTTATACAAAACCTGCATTTAGCCCCCAATATCCATTGGAAGAGACGATCAATGGCCTGAAATTATTGGGATATAACCTTGATCGTTCCAAAGCCGCACCAGGCGAGTTACTGCTGCTAACTCTCTTTTGGGAAAAACCAGCCGACTTCTCACCTTCGTCTTCAGGCCTCGAATTGACGCTCCAGGATGAAGCGGGCGATAATAGCCAGACTTGGCTACTGGATCCGGTTAGGCCCGGTTACCCGCCGGAAGAGTGGCAGGAGGGCGAACGGCTTCGGGGGCAGCATGCGTTACGGCTGTCGGCCGGCCTGCCTGATGGCGATTATCGATTCTTGCTGGAAGGTTTACCTCTTGAGCCCCTCAAGATTAAAGGACCCGAACGCCTATTCGAAGCGCCGCCGTATGATAAAACCATTCAAGCCAATTTCGACAACCTCGTTGAATTGGAGGGTTATACGATCATAGGCAACCGATCGGACATGGAAGAGCCGATAACAATAACTCTCATTTGGCAGGGAAAGAGTGAAATGCCGGTGAGCTATCGCGTTTTTATCCATCTTGTCGATGACCAGGGCCAAATAATGACCCAATCTGACGCCGAACCGGCCGGCTGGCTCCGCCCAACCACGGGTTGGGCGCCAGGAGAATATATCATCGACGAACATCAGCTGATGATTCCGGCCGGACTTCTTGAGAGCCAGTTATCCATCAACGTCGGAATGTATGATGCCCAGACCGGCGATCGGCTGCCGGTAAATGGTGGCGAATTCATCTCACTGCCCGCTCCCCCAGGAAGATAATTGAGTGGGCAACGGCCTCTATTGTTAAAAAAGCGCCGATGGAAAAGCGGTTGTCGCGTTCAAAAATATCATTTGTCAGAATATGATGTCGATGTTATCATTCAAACCCTGGCCCGCCTGGCGGGCTATCTTTGTGATAAAAAGAGTTTTAGGTGGAGAATTCACCATGTCAGATTTACTATTGAGATCTTTCGACGTGCCGGCTAACGAGAATTTGCCCCAATTGCGACCGGGAGATAGCGTCACCGTCCATCTGCGAATCGTCGAAGGCAAACGAGAACGTATACAGATAGTACGCGGCACTGTCATACGGTTGAGAAACAGCGGCAATCAAGCCAATTTTACGGTACGCCGCATTGCCTCCAACGGCATAGGCGTCGAGCGGACCTTTTTATTGCGCTCCGGACGCATCGAGAAAATTGAAGTTCACCGTCATGCTCACGTACGGCGTGCACAATTGTATTTTTTACGAAAACGAACCGGAAAATCAGCCCGCTTGCGAGAAAAACGATTCGTCTAAGACCGGCATACAACTGATACTTCTTAACTGGTTCAATTAAACAAACTATTCTTGGGTGAAAGCATTGTGGCTTTCGCCCTCTTTTTTATTCAACTATCAATACATTGTTTACAAATAAAGATAAACTTCTTCGCGTCATTCCGACGGAGGAGGGAATCCACTTGACCAAACATAGATTCCCGTTTTCACGGGAATGACAGCTGGATTGTAAAGTCGATATCTTTTATTTAACGGTTAATTACCAGAATTCGATTAAGATCAATAAAATATGGTTACGTTTCGACCCTTAATTGGCTGTACGACTTACAAAAAGCGGGTGCCACAAAAGCGACCCATTGATATCTATGGCCTGATGCCTTCATACACGGACGCGATCACGGCTGCAGGCGGCATTCCCTTACTCATACCCTTAGGCCTGAGCGATGAAGACCTGCAAAGTATCTTCGATCGTCTTGACGGTTTATTGTTGCCCGGCGGAGGGGATGTTGCACCTGATGTCTATAACGGCCGCAGGAATGTCAGGATGGACGGGGTTGATGCTGAAAGGGATCGCGTTGAATTATTCATGGCCCGGGCAGCGGTGGAAGAGCAAAAGCCATTTTTGGCCATCTGCCGCGGAATTCAAGTCCTCAATGTCGCCTTGGGCGGGACGCTCTGGGAAGACGTGATGAGCCTGGTGCCAGGTGCAATGAATCATGATTTACCGGATTCCATGCCCCGCAATCACCTGGCCCACACCATTTCCATAGGGGCGGGCACATCAATCGCCCACATCATGGAAACGACAGACAGTTGGGTCAATAGCATTCACCACCAGGCCATTCGGGATGTGGCGCCCGATCTACTGGTGACAGCGGTTGCGCCCGACGGCATCATTGAAGCGGCCGAAGTTACCAATCACCCCTTCGCCATCGGCGTTCAATGGCACCCGGAAAATCTCATCGCTGATGATCCAGCGATGTTGAAGCTATTTGCGGGCCTGGTCGAATCGGGATCCCGTCAGCCATCAAGAGTATAAAGTTTCTGAAGCGTGACCCAAAAACGAGACAAAGGGATCGGCATTTTAGATTCGGGCGTGGGGGGGCTTTCTGTGCTGCGCCATATCCGAGAACTGATGCCGAATGAAGATCTGCTGTATTTTGCGGACCAGGCGCATGTTCCCTATGGACCGCGACCCGCGGCTGAAATCATCGAATTTAGCGCACAGATAACCCAATTTTTGTTGGCCGAGGGCAGCAAGATGATCGTCGTGGCCTGCAATACGGCCTCGGCCGCGGCGCTTCATCATTTACGCCAGGATTATCCACAAGTGCCTTTCATAGGCATGGAGCCCGCAGTAAAACCAGGTTCCAGACAAACTCAAGAAGGAAAGATCGGCGTACTGGCTACGGCCGGAACCTTCGGCAGTCCACGCTACGCCAACCTGATGGCCCGTTATGCGCAGGGCCTGGTGGCCTATGAGGATCCTTGTCCTGGCCTGGTTCAACAAATCGAAGCTGGCCATCTGGAGGACGAGAAGACCAAGGATATCCTGCAAAAAGCCTTGAGCCCCATGCTGGCAGCCGGCGTCGATACCCTGGTCCTCGGTTGCACCCATTACCCTTTTGTGTTGCCCCTAATCCGGCAAATAAGCGGACCAGATGTAGCCATCATCGATCCCGCCCCGGCCGTCGCCCGCCAGGTACTAAGGGTGCTGCGAGATAGACGTTTAGAGCAACGGGGTTCAGTGACCGGCGCCCTGTATGCTTTCACAACGGGTGATGCCGATCGGCTTCAGATATTGAGTCAGCAGCTTCTCGATCTGACATTTCCCACCAGCGCCCTTGTCTGGAGCCAATCCCGATTACAGCCTGCTTGAAGCTATCGATTCTTCGAGTCGATCGCTATGCTTGGTTAGAACGCGGTTATTCCGAAGTCGGGATCGGCAAGTTGAATCGTCATTCCCGCGCAGGCGGGAATCCAAACACACGGATGCCCACATTCGTAGAATCAACCTGCTGGTCAAACCCCCGGGTCGATTATTCAGGAGAAGCTAAGTATAATCCGCGGGACATGCGACGAAACCCGGCGCGTTGGCGCGCCTTGGATGCCCGTCTGGGACGGGAGATGGCCATCTGGGTTGTCACAGTGCGCGGTGACGGCCGCCCGCACATGGTACCTATATGGTTTATCTGGTTAGATAACCGGATTTATATTGCCACTGGAACCGACACCCAGAAGTTCGCCAATCTACGAGCCAATCAATCAGTATCCCTGGCCTTGCCCGACACAGAAAACGTGCTGATTTTAGAAGGCGAAGCGCATGCCGCCGATCGCAAAACCATCGATAAATTGGGCGAGTATTTTTATAATAAATATGAGTGGGACTTTCGTTACGACGAAGAGGCCGATTGGCGATTAGTCGAGATTACCCCGCTAAAGATCTTGGCCTGGGGTGACGGTTATGAGGATGAAGGCATTAGAATCTTATAACCAATAGTGAGTAGCCCATCAATCTTATAGAAATCATACCCTGATCGAATATACTGAGGGCCATTTCAAATAAAAGCTTATCTTGTCATCCCGACTGCAAGGGAGGGATCCCTGTAGCCTCACAATACCAAGAGGCCTTAGGGATTTCGGCCTTGCAGCAAGGTATTGCGCTCGAAATGACACGCACAGCCGGAGGACTACTTTAGTTATTTAAAGAAAGCACCACTAATTCACATGACCACTGATACATAGTTGGAACTGTGAGCAAATACGAGGTTTAGCAAATGCGATTCGACAGATTTACTGAGCGCGCCCAGGATGCGGCCGCTCGTGCATATGAACTGGTCCAGCGTTACGGGCACACCCAGGTGGATACCGAACACCTATTTTTGGCTCTGCTGGAACAAACTGATGGCGCTGTACCCCAACTTTTGGACCTGCTGACGGTAGAAGTTGCTGCCATGCAGGCTCGGGTTGATGAAGAACTCAGATCGAGCCCGAAAGTTGCCGTTTACGGCGGCGGTGTCGGACAAATCTTTTATACACCGCGTATCCGAACGGTCCTCGAATTGGCCCAGGGAGAGGCAAATCGGCTCAAGGATGAATTCATCTCCACTGAGCACATCTTTCTGGCCATATTGAGCGAGCGTAACACGCCGGCCGCGCGTATCTTGCAAGAATTCGCCGTGACCCGGGAGCGAGTGCTAGAAGGCATCAAGACCTTGCGCGGCGGCCAACGAGTGACTGACCGGCAATCGGAAAGTCGCTACCGCACCTTGGATAAATATAGCCGCGACCTGACCCAGCTTGCCCTTGAAGGAAAGCTAGATCCGGTCATCGGCCGCGATCAGGAAATATTGCGGGTGATACAAGTGCTCAGCCGGCGGACAAAAAACAACCCGGTGCTCATCGGCGAGGCCGGCGTTGGTAAAACAGCCATTGTCGAGGGTTTAGCTCAAAAGATCAACGAAAGTGACGTTCCTGAAAACCTTCTGAACAAACGAGTGGTATCCCTGGACCTGGGCGCCATGATCGCCGGCAGCCGCTTTCGCGGAGAATTTGAGGAACGTCTAAAGGCGGCCATGGAGGAGATACAACGCGCCCAGGGCGAGATCATCCTCTTCATCGACGAATTGCACACCGTCGTCGGCGCAGGCGCTGCCCAAGGCGCGATGGATGCCAGCAACATGATGAAACCGGCCCTGGCGCGGGGCGAGCTGCAATGTGTAGGCGCCACGACCATGGATGAATACCGGCAATATATTGAGCGCGATAGCGCCTTGGAACGCCGCTTTGCACCCGTATTTGTCGATGAACCCTCGGTTGATGAGACCATTGAGATGTTGATAGGCTTGAGGGATCGTTACGAAGCCCACCACCAGGTGACGTATGCCACTGAAGCCCTGGTGGCGGCCGCCAAGCTTTCCGCCCGCTACGTCAACGATCGCCAGCTACCCGACAAAGCCATTGACCTGATTGACGAGGCGGCCGCCAAATTGCGAGTCGCTTTGCACACACTGCCGCCAGAACTTAAGGAGCTCAAGAAAGAGGTCGATCACCTCAAGGTTGAAGAGGAAGAAGCCCATACCGTTCGCGATTATGAACGGGCAGCCATCAAGCGGGCCGACCGGATACGTATCGAATCGGAGTTCGAAGAGAAGCGCAGCGCCTGGCAAACGGAAAATATGTTGGATGAAGTGGTAGACACGGACGATATCGCCGAAGTTATCGCCGCCTGGACCGGCATACCGGTCACCCAACTCATGGAAACGGAAGCTGAAAAGCTCCTGCAGATGGAAGAACGGCTGCACGAACGGATCGTGGGCCAGGAACAGGCCGTGGCTGCCCTATCTGATGCCATCCGCAGAAGCCGCTCTGGCTTAAGCGACCCCCGCAGGCCGATCGGCTCCTTCATCTTCTTAGGCAGCTCTGGCGTCGGCAAAACGGAACTGGCCAAAGCTTTGGCCGAGTTCATGTTTGACGACGAAGACGCCCTGATCCGGGTGGACATGAGCGAATTTCGGGAGCAGCATACCGTCAGCAGATTGTTTGGCGCGCCTCCCGGCTATATCGGCTACGATCAAGGCGGCCAATTGACAGAACAGGTCAGGCGCCGGCCCTACAGCGTTGTCTTATTCGACGAGATCGAGAAGGCCCATCCTGATGTCTGGAATGCCCTGCTGCAGCTCCTGGACGACGGCCGTTTGACCGATGGACAGGGACGAACGGTAAACTTCCGCAATACCATCATCATCATGACCAGCAACGTAGGCACCGCTTTCGTCACCCGCTCGGG
>JAHEJP010000305.1 GCA_024638855.1 Chloroflexota bacterium | reverse complement strand
AATATAGGTTCGGATTTAGAGTCGATATGTGATTCCGTCGAAGCCGTCGATATTGATCCATTCGTACACAATCAGAAACATGCCATACAGCGATTCCTGTCCTCACAACCGGTGGTCAACAGACCGGTACCTCAAATGACCCATCTGGTGGAACAGAAGCAAGCAAGGATTGATTTCGATGTCATCATCGCCTCTGGTGAGTTGATGGCTACTTATGCCTTGCAAGGTCAAGAGACTGCGGTGAAAGTCCTCGAGGAGCATAACTCATTTTCCAGGCTTATGTATGATCGCTTCAGTCATTCGGATTATTTTCTACTAAAATCAAAACATTGGGTGAGTTATCAGAAGGTCAAGCGATATGAGAGAAAGTTGTTCTCCCGCTTTGACTTGATCACAATGGTTTCCGAACAAGATAAGGATTTCAGCGAGCGCCATGTAAATCGGACCGGTGTGAAGATTGAAGTCGTGCCAAATGGCGTAGATTGCCGGTTAAATCATCCAGGCATAGCCAGACCAGTTCCTGGCAGACTACTCTATAACGGTGCTTTGACTTATTCGGCCAACTTTGATGCTATGGATTATTTTCTGAAAGAAATTTATCCTTCTATCAGGCAGAAAATGTCCATAGTTTCGCTGGTCATAACTGGCTCGATCGACGGCGTATCAATAGAGCAATTGGCGCTTGATGAGAGTGTCAGGCTGACCGGGTATGTACAAGACATCCAGTCGGAGATCGCCTCGGCAATGGCTCTGGTGGCGCCTCTTAGAATAGGTGGGGGTTCTCGTCTAAAAATACTGGAGGCGATGGCTCTGGGAACACCGGTTATCGCAACGACCAAAGGTGCAGAAAGTATTGACATAACAGATGGAAAAGATATGCTGATCGCCGATGATCCGACTCTGTTCGCAGAATTAACCATTCGCCTGCTACAAGAAGAAGATCTGCGACAAAGTTTAGCAATGAACGGCCGGCGCATTGTAGAATTGCATTATGACTGGCAACCTATCGGCCGTAATTTCAATAATCTGATCGAGACAACCAAATGTTCTGTTCAACCATCATAGCCTCGATAAACAGGCCGACATTGCCTGCTGCTGTCAATAGCGTCCTAGAACAAAAGTTTGACGCAGATGATTTTGAGGTCATCGTCGTAAATGACACCGGCATACCTCTAAAGGGATTTGATTGGCAAAACTCACCAAGGGTGCACGTTCTAACAACACAGAGGCGGGAAAGAAGCGTGGCCCGAAATGCCGGTGCCTCAATTGCCAAGGGAAAGTATCTTCATTTTCTCGATGACGATGATATTTTATTACCTGGCGCTTTGGAGGCCTTCTGGCAGTTGGATCAGAAATCTGAAGCTGCTTGGATGTACGGTTGTTATCAGTCCATGGACCATACAAATCGGATAATGGGTGAATACTATCCAACGGTCGAAGGCGATTTCTTCGCCGAGAGCGTGGCCGGAGAATTGATATCCTTAGGAGCTTCCCTGTTATCGACCGAACGATACTTTGAAGTCGGTGGTTTTGATCCCACATTCATAATCGTTGAGGATTTCGATCTGGCACGACGCTTCACGTTTTCAACCAAGATCAGCCGAACGCCAGAATTGGTCGCTAGATTTAGAAAGGGTAGCGAAGGCAGTACTAGCGATTGGACATCATTCGCCCATCAAGAGATTATTAGTCGAGAGAATACCTTAAATCAACCCCGTGTTTATTCTCGATTGGAGTCATCCCTTAGGGGAAAGAGTTATTGGCGTGGTCGAGTTGGACGGATTTATCTAGCCTCGATCGTTCGAAATATTCAACTTCGCCGTTTTCTTGTGGCTTTCGATCGACTATTAGCTTATATGTTGCTAACCCGACATTACATTCTGTCATCAGATTATTGGCGAGGACTACGTCGGATAATCCAGATTAGCCCGCAGGAATATGTACCCTTCACGGGATCAGAATAGCCTATTCCGTGAACTTCTTCGACAGGAGATGATCATTCGCAATTGTGAGAAACTCGACGAATCCAATTGATATTTCAGTCATTATTGTGAATTGGAACACGAGGGATCTACTTTCCTGTTGCCTATCCTCACTTGAACAAAACATTAATCGGCTGTCAAATACTCATTTCGAGACATTTGTTATCGATAACGCTTCATCGGATGGTAGCGTCAAACTAGTAGGAAAACACTTTTCTTGGGTTGTTCTTATCGAAAACTATTCGAATGTTGGCTTCGCCGCAGCCAACAATCAGGGACTCCGCCTGGCCAGAGGAAAACACATTCTTTTTTTGAACAGTGATACTGAGCTAATGCCAGATGCCATTGGTCTCTTGTTAGAATCGTTCGATCTCTATCAGCAGGCTGGTGCCATTGGTCCAACGATTCTTAACAGTGATGGTACGATTCAAAACAGCTATGGCAAGCTACCCAATTTGTTCGATGAGCTAGCCGGGCCATATTTGTTTGACTTCTTCACTAAACCCTGGGGTAGATTCGGCCAATATAAACACAGATCACCAGCTTCATGCAGGACCGTAGATCGTGTCTCATTCGCCTGTACCATGACCAGGAGGACGGCGCAGCAGGATGTTGGAGAATTGGACGAACGATTCATTTTCTATTCTGAAGATTATGATTGGTTTAAACGTATGCAAGAGACTGGTTGGTCCGTGATGTTTTGCCCGGCGGCGCATGTCAAGCATCATTGGGGGGCTAGCTCAAGTATGCGGAGCGAATGGGCGGACAGCCAACTTTTTCGTAGCAAACGCCTTTACTTCAGGAAGCATTTTGGCAACAGAACTGAACATCTATTGCGCATAGGCTTATGGTTGCGATTCTTCGCTAAATTGATGATTGCATCCTTGATTTACCCTCTTAGACCAAGGTGGGCTAAGTCCCAGGTCAGACGAAATAATCTACTGATGCAAGAAATGATTACCGAATTTGAGTAATAGGCATAGATCTATAACACTCACTCCATTGCTGTAGGCTGCGCAGTTCAAGCTCCAAAAGTGGTCATAAAGATTTGGGCCAATGCCCTCTGACAATACGTGTATACAGCATACACTACAGATGGAGAATAATTCGCCCAAGTTAGTGCTTCAATCACGAATAAGTTCATTTGACTCCAGATGATATTCTTGTCGCTTCTTAGACCGGTGCAAGCATTTGGTGGGATTGAATCGATTTTATGAGAAAACTCGTGGAACGTCTGCTGTTTCTTGTTGCTTCACTACTGACTGTCACCTCGTGGATCCTGTTGTGGGAGCATCGCTCGGAATCGGTGCCATTTAGTACACAGTTTCTAGCGATCATGGTGGGAGGCTTGCTGTTGATCATTAGTATGATCGCAGTGAATTTACGATACGATGATTTTGTTACCAGAGTTCACTCAATCCTGCATAAGGCCAATGGTCTATCTCTTCGATTAGCCCTTGTAGCACTTCCGATTGTGCTATCGGTTGCTGGATTTCAGGTGATGAACGCACGGATTGCAGACGTGGCTCCCAGTAGATTATTACTGTTGACAGCCGGAGTTCTGTTCTCTTTGTATTTGTTTTTGCTTTCGGATGGACTCCTTGGGACGAAGGTGCTTCTATATGAGCCAAACAAGCTAAACCGTCAAATGAGCATTAGTTGGTCAGAGCTTGCGCCCTTGTTGGTTATTATACTCATCGGATTTCTCCTTAGAGTAATCAACTTGAACAACCCTATGGACTGCGACGAGTCATATACTGCTGTCTACTACGCCATTTCAATGGTCGAACCGTGGATTACATACGATACTCCAAACAATCACATTATTCATTCATTCTTTGTTTATCTTTCGACAGTCCTCATTGGAGGCGGTGAGCCAGCGATACGATTGCCTGCACTCGGATTCTCCGTTGCTGCGATTCCGGCGACCTATGTTGTCGGTCGCAGTTTGTCAGGGCATCTGCTAGGTCTGGTTACATGCATTCCGCTGGCGACATCTACGTGGATGGTCCACTTTGGTTACAATGCCCGAGGATACAGCGCTACTGTATTTCTCAGCCTTATGACGGCGCTATTTTTCTGGGACTGGCTACGAAAAGAATCGGATTCTTCTAGACGGTTTTATTTGCTGTCGATAATTATGCTAATGGCTACTCTGCCTACATCGGTTTACTTCTTTCTCAGTATGTTAGTTCTAAGTGCGCTGGTCACGATAGGATTGCTGCCCACACGAGCCAGCAGGATTGATATATGGAAGAGTCAGCTTGTAGTTGTCGTGTGGACTACATTGATTTATTTGAATCCAGTTCTTAACCGTATTGTGCGCGGTCTTGGACCATATCCAGGAGAATGGGGAGAAAGCGAAATCTCTAAATTACTGGCCGAAGTTGCCTCGCAAACGTTCGCCATACCTGGTGCAGACAGCGGAAGCGCGTATGTAAGAATTTTGCTAGTGATAGGCTCATTGTTGACGTTAATCATTGTAGTAATGAGGTTCATTTCAATAAATCTGGGAACCGTTCATACTATTGGTTCCAAGGTCGCTAAAGATCGTAAATGGAACCAAACCCTACTATTGATCACAATCATTTTAGTATGTATGCTGCTGCCGATAATCGTACTGACCATCCAAGGCGTTGTACTATCACTACCGTATGCCAGGAATCTTCTCTACTTGGCTCCATTAATATTTCTGGTCGCACTGTGGGGTTGGACGAGGCTCTTTTCGTTGGTGCTCAACAAAGTGGGAGCTGATAGGCTGACTACATGCACCATCTATCGGCGGGCACGGTCATTCGCCGGACTATTTTTGGCCCTCCTGGTTTTAATCATCTATCTACCAGCAATACGGGCCGAATTGTTAGAGCCAAATAATAGAACAACAAAAAGTGCTGCCTGGATGTCGGAAGAGTTGGCCAGTTACTTGCAGGGAACAGTCCAACCAAATGATTTAGTGAAAGTTGTGGGTGGTTGTATAGAACCCAGGCTAAGCTACTATTTGCGTGATAGCACCCTACTAGCTCAGCTTGACAGAAGGTACGTATGTACGGTTGATTCAGACCGTACTCCTGTAGTCTTTGTGCCAACATGGGATGTTACACAGGAACGATTCGAAAAATGTAACCCCAACTTGTCCCGGACAGAATTGGTGTTTGACAGTGAGGCCGTGAAAGCCTGGCGCTATGAACCTAGTCTAGAGACTCAATAAGCATATTGTGCGCGATATGAGAACTGATCGCCATCAATATTAATAACAATGATCACGAAATCGACAGTTTTGACAACGCTCAAATCCATGAAAATGGAGACGTCTGTCGCCACCCATGGCTTACGAATTACATCAAATGGGTGTCTTAAGAGATAGCAAGAAGTATGGTGCGATAAGCGTCGTAATGCCGACGTATAATCGTGCTGAGATCCTGGCGAAAGTTGTGCCTAAATATCTTCAATCCGATCTCGTTGGCGAAGTGATCATTGTTGATGATGGCAGCCAAGATAATACAAAAACTGTTGTCACCGAGTTGATGGAGCGGGATGGACGCATTCATTACATAGGACACCAGGTAAATCAGGGTAGGACCTATGCCAGGAATTCAGGGATTGATTATGCGCGTTTAGAATTGATTCTAATCACAGAAGACGATGTCGCACCTTCACCGGATTCCCTCGAAATACTCTCCTCTCACCTGGCATCAAGTAACGGCGATATCATCGCAGGGCGTAGAATATGGCTCCGGCTTGGAGAAAGTGAACTAGAAGCAAGCATCCGCGCTGATCGTAGTCGGAGACCGCCGGTCGATCGTCGATTCCTGGATCACAATAGCCATGCTCAAACGGCGGTTGACGTTCAGGTTGAGTTGCTTGGGGCTACCATGCTAGTGAGAAGACATATCGTTTCGCAAATCAGATTCGCGAATTGTTATGCTGGTAATGCGTGGCGCGAGGAGTCGGACTTTCAATTGTTAGCGGCGTCAGCTGGTTTTCGTCTCATATTTTGTCCTCATGCGGTTTTTTATCATTACGATCGACATATGGCTGGGAGAGGTTCCAACCGGATCAAGAGTGGTTTGAATTATATCTATTGGATCTTTCGAAATAACATAATCTTTCTTCAACGTCACCGAGAATATCTCAAAACAAACATCCCCGAGTCCTTGATACTAGGAAGTCCAATCTTGTCATCTCTTCTGTATACAGCTTATCGGAGTGTTTGGCTTATTTGGCTTGAGAGCCGGAGGATGCGTTTGTCAAAAGAGAAACAGAAGACTTCATCGGCACGATAGCCGGAGTGGAATCGCTAAAGATTGATATTAACCAATGAACTCAAGGGGAATAATACCGGAGCGGATTAGAAATCAGATACTGTAAGCGTCCGGATTGAAAGTCAATCGAAGATTGAGGATTGGCCCACATCCCTGAAATATTCGATAAATCATAGCTTGCAACATTGGGCATTCAAGCAATGCAAAAGTTGCACTGGGTTAGGGGATTAAAT
>JAHEJP010000304.1 GCA_024638855.1 Chloroflexota bacterium | reverse complement strand
AGTGGTCCTTTGCCCCAACAACTTTGGCCAACTTTGGGTATAATTGGCGCTTTATTGGTGACAGATGTCAACTGCCTTGTATTACTTTAGGCACTCGTTAAAAATGAACTGAACGCTAAACTGAACCCATAATTAGCGGAATCGAGGAGATTTACACATATGGCTAAACGAGCACAAAAAAGTCGGCGAACCCGGCGCGAAGAATCACGTGGCACGAACTGGTTGCTCATAGGCGGCATCGTCGTAGTGGGGCTGGTCGCTTTATTTGCCTTGCTCTTTCTGACTTTACAGGAGCAGGATTCGCCCCAACCCACCCAGGAAGTCGTGGGCCAGCCTTTGGAAGAATATTGCCAGGAAAACCCGGGCAATTGTGTGAGCGAAGGAGACGATAATGCACCGATCACTATCGTCGAAGTATCTGACTATGGTTGCAGCCACTGCAAAAATTTCAACCTGGAAACGGTAGGCTTGCTTCGGGATCTATACATAACGCCGGGTCAAGTCAAGTGGGTGGTTATGCCCTTTGCCTTGGGACCACAAACGGCCCCCGCTTCGGCCGCTGCCATGTGCGCGGGCGAGCAGGATAGCTTCTTTGACTATCATCACCGGTTGTTCGAGCTACAAGGCGATCCCCAATTTATGACGTCCGCGAGTTTTCGCCAGGCGGCCGAAGATGTGGGACTCGATATAGACGCCTTTAACACATGTCTACAAGATGGGCAGTACAACAATACGATTCAACAGAATGTTGCCGCCGCCACGGCTGTTGGCGTGAATTCGACCCCCTCCTTCTTTGTAAACGGCGTTTTGTTACGCGGCAACCAACCGCTAACCGCCTTCCAGCAACAAATCAATACCATCATAGGGGAAGCCGGTGCGAGCCAATAGTTGGCCAGAGGACTGGCAGATTCGCCTGATCCAATTGCTGGCCGTTCCCGGTCTCCTGGTGGCTTTTTACTTGCTGTTATTTCACAACGGTAACCTGGTCAACGCCTGTGGCCCAAGTGGGTGGGACGATTGCGGCAAAGTGAGCGGCCCTGACGCCCCTTACTCATCCATTGGCCCGATTCCCGTCGCTCTCATCGGTTTGATTGGCTATGCCACCATCTTTCTCCTGGCCTGGCTCAAAGACTGGTGGCCATTGCTCGACGATTACTCACCTGAGTTGATGGTAGGCTTGACCGGTTTTGCTTTTCTCTTCAGCTTGGGATTGACAGCCCTGGAACTATTCGTCATTCATGAGATCTGTCGCTTCTGCGTCGTTTCGGCCGTCATCATCACCATCATGTTTGTCCTAGCCATCACCTATTTACGAAGTTTTAGCGGGTCACGGCCTGAAATTGAAGAAAGTAAACCGTGACACATCAGGGTGCAACGACTACCTTTTATGAATTGGACCTAAGCCAGAATCGTTGCCCACATTTGTAGCCGCGTAGCCGGCAATCCGGCTGATTAGGAATGTACTATTGATTGCCTGAACCGGCTTCGCAAAGGGGTGTGACCACAATGGAATTCGGTGTACCAAAGGAAGTGCGTGATCTGGAAATGCGGGTTGCCATTACGCCGGCCGGCGTGTTAGCTCTCGTCCAGGCCGGGCATATCGTCTATGTCGAGCGCGGCGCTGGCGCCGGCGCCGGATTTAGCGATGAGCATTATCGCCGCTCGGGGGGGCAGATAGTCTACTCGGCCGCTGAAGCCTATGGCCGAGCCGATGTCGTGGCCAAAGTCACCCGGCCGACAGCCCAGGAACATCACTATTTTCGCCAAGGGCAAATGATATGTTGTTTTCTCCATCTCTCGGTCTCCTCACCCGATTTATTGGTAGCCTTAACCGAACGGGAAATCACGGCCGTGGCTTATGACACCATCCAGGATGAAGACGGCCATCTGCCGGTCGTGACGCCCATGAGCGAAATTGCCGGTCGTTTAGCGCCCGTCATCGCCGGGCAATTACTCATGAATTTCCATGGCGGCCGGGGAACTTTGCTCAGCGGGTTACCCGGTGTGCCGCCGGCGGCCATCGTCATCGTAGGCGGCGGCATTCTGGGCATCAATGCAGCTCGGGCATTTTTGGGGCTTGGCGCCCAGGTCACTCTACTCGACCGCGATATACGTAAACTGCAACATTTGGACGATGTGCTGCGTGGCCGGATCACCACCATGATTTCCAATGAATACAACCTCAGGCGGGCGGTTCGATTCGCCGATGTACTGCTGGGTTGTGTACTGATACCGGGCAAAAGGGCCCCTATCTTGATCGATCGCGAGATGGTCCGGGAAATGCGGCCGGGTTCGGTCATCATCGACTACTCCATCGACCAGGGTGGTTGCGTGGAAACGAGCCGGCCGACCACCCTGCGCGACCAGACCTTTGTGGAAGAAGAAGTGATTCATTTCTGCGTACCCAACTACACCGCGGCTGTGGCCCGAACGACAAGCCATGCCTTCACCAACGCCACGGTGCCCTATCTGTTGGCTATCGGAGAAAACGGCGTTCTAGGTGCTTTGGAACAATCACCAGAATTAATCCAGGGCATTAACCTCTACCAAGGCGGGTTGGCTCACCCTGTTGTAGCCAGTGCTCTCGGCCGCAAGCCAAACACGGATATCTTATCTCGTTTATTGGCGGGAGGCGCTCAATGAACCTGGAAACCATCTACCATAAAAAAGTGTGCGATGCCGATACGGCCATGGCCAGCGTTCAATCGGGCGACCGCCTTTACTTGGCGGGTGGCGCGGCCGTGCCCAAAGAACTCATCGGCGGCTTGACGAGAAGGGCCGGCCAGTTGGAAAATGTCGAACTCACCCATATTCTGACCTTCGCCGAGGCGCCTTACATCCAACCGCAATACCAGGGCTCTATCCGGGTGAACGCCCTATTTATCGGCCCAAACGTGCGCGAGGCGGTTCAGGCCGGGCAAGCCGATTTCACGCCCATTTTCCTTTCCGAGATCCCCGGTCTTTTTCGCAACGGACAGCTACCCCTTGACGTGGCCCTCATCTCGTTATCTTTGCCCGACGAACACGGTTTCTGTAGTTTTGGCGTGGAAGTCGGCACGACCAAACCGGCGGCCGAGTCGGCCCGAATCATCATCGCCGAAGTCAACCGGCAAATGCCCCGTACCCTTGGCGACAGCTTCATTCACGTGAGCCGCCTGCACCACATCGTCGAAGTCGATTACGAGCTGCCCGATGCACCACAAGGCGGTAGCTCGAAACGCCATTTACAGGTGGGCCAATATATCGCCGAGATGATCCCCAATGGCGCAACCTTGCAGATGGGCATTGGCAGTATCCCCGACGCCGTCTTGCAAAACTTGGGCCAGCATAAAGACTTGGGCGTACACACCGAACTTTTCTCCGACGGCGTCATTGACATGGTCGAAGCGGGGGTGATCACCTGTGCCCGCAAAACCTTCCACCCGGGCAAGATCATCTCTGGTTTTTTATTTGGTTCCCAGCGACTGTACGAATTTGCCCACAACAACCCAATCATCGAGCTTCATCCGACGGACTACGTCAACGATCCCTTCAACATCGCCAAAAATGAGAAGATGGTGGCCATCAACTCAGCCCTCCAGGTCGATCTCACCGGCCAGGTATGCGCTGATTCCATCGGGCCGCGCATCTACAGCGGTGTCGGAGGCCAGGTTGACTTCATCCGGGGGGCGGCTCGCTCCAAGGGTGGTTTGCCCATCATCGCCTTTCTCTCCACGGCCAAGAAAAACACCGTCAGCCGGATTGTGCCCTTGCTCAACAAGGGAGCCGGCGTGGTCACCACCCGCAGTGACGTGCACTACGTGGTCACCGAATTTGGCGTAGCTTCTTTGTATGGCAAGACGGTACGCCAGCGGGCAAAAGAGCTGATCCATATCGCCCATCCCAATTTCCGGGATGAATTAACCACTGCCGCCCACGAATTAGGCTATCTATAGAAGCTTTCCCCGATTGCCGGCTTTCGGCCGATAGTTGACTTAACCTTCTAAAGCTTAAGTTCGTAGAAATAAAAGGCTTGATCACGCTCGTAACCCAAGGATTCGTACAGGGCTTGAGCCGGCCGGTTATCCTTCGCCGTCGAAAATTCAAGTCGGCTGGCTCCAGTGACCTGGGCGAAGTGACGAGCGCACTCCATAAGCGCCCGGCCGACGCCGCGCTGCCGGGCTTCAGGCAAAACGAATAAATCGTACAAGATCCAGATTCGGGCCATATTTACCGAGGTGAAAGAGGGATAAAGTTGGCAGAAGCCCAGCCGTTAGTTCCATCCGGATTCTCTTCTAGCGCAAGGAAGATAACCGACTCCAGGTTACTCAGGCGCGCCGCCAGATATTGTCTCGCTGCTTCGGAATCAGCGGGCTGTTCTTAAAAAACCCGGTAAGCGTCAAATAATGGGACTAACAGATCCAGGTGTTCGTGTTCGGCCCGGACGATTGAGACATTCACATGATCGGTCATCGCTCAAGACTCCATCAAAGGGTGAATTCGTTCCCCGCACCTTCCGATTCACGATTTTCATCGCCATCGCAACGTGAAACAACGCATAGACCGGGCCATTAGTTGATAACAGAAATGGTCAAGATGTCGATGATTGGTTGTGGCAGATCAGGCCAGGCCTTTCAGGCTCGGCCTCGAGTCAAGTTACGGTCTGCCGCCGACGCTTTGTCAGAAGATAAGCCGCCAGGGCACCGCCGAGGAAGCCAAATAGATGGCCTTGCCAGGAAACGCCGGCCCGTAAGGGCAGAGTTCCTAATAGGATACCACCGTACAGGAGGAATACGAAGACGGCCAAGAAGATTGAGGAAATGCTTCGTTCAAAAAACGCGCGCGTAAGTAAAAAGCCAAAAAAACCGAAAATGAGCCCGCTAGAGCCAACATGCACGGAATTTGTGCTGCCGAATAACCAGGCGCCCATACCGCTGAAGAACATCGTCAGAGCCACAACCACGAAAAACTGGGGGAGCCCGCCCAACATAACCAACCAACCGAGGATGATGAAGGGGATCGTATTGGCCAGCAGGTGTCCAAAGCCGCCATGCAAGAAGGGCATGAACAAAACACCCCGTAAGCCTTCAAGCGTACGGGGTTGGACGCCCCAGCTATCGAGTGCGCCTTTAAGGATCAACCAATCAACCAATTCTAGTAGCCAGATGAGAAGGATGAAACCGCCCAAGATGATGGCCTGTGTCTTCAAAGTGCGGCTCGCGGCCACGCCTCTTTCGCTGGCACGGAAGTTGTTCAGATAATTCATGATGCTTGCCTCTCTTTACAGATTACGCAGCAACAAGGCCCAGGGTTTCAAGGCCACAACATATTGACTCATATGAAACCCGGTGAATCGTTACCAAGCATACTGCTTCTATAGGCCTACCGACTTTATACTAAGAACCAATCCTATCAAGTCTGTGAGTTTTCCGATTATGAAGTTCAAGTATTTAGCGCCTCTTTTTTTCTTTTGATCATTCGCGCGATTAGCTGCCGACAAGGGCAAGATAGCCAACCGCTGTTACAACCCCAAGCTACGCCCATTGCCGCCGGGCCTGACGCCCGTGGAGTTAGGCTCATCCGATGACCAATAATAGGTCGGCCAACGAGCCATCGCCATCGGCAACCCGCTCGGCCTAGAGCAGACCCACACGACGGGCGTCATCAGTGCCCTGGGTCGGCCGTTGCAGCTCTCGCAAGATAACTACGTCTTCAACGCCATCCAGACCGATGCGGCCATCAATCCCGGCAATTCGGGTGGGCCGCTTCTCGATTCTCGCGGCCAGGTGATCGGCGTGAATACGGCCATCCGCCGTGATGCCGAAGGCATTGGTTTTGCCGTCCCGGCCGATACCCTAAAACGCGTGCTGGCTGCTCTCATCGAAAAAGGGGCTTATCCCCATCCCTGGTTGGGTCTGCTCGGTTATTCGGTGACCCCCGAATTGGCTAAAACCCTCGGGTTGCCGTTCGATCGAGGCGTCTTGGTAGCCCAGCTCTACCGTAACGGTCCGACCGATCAGGCTGGGATCCGGGGAGCGAAAGAGGAAGTCGTCATCGGCAATCGGCGCCTGCTCGTGGGTGGCGATCTCATCATTGCCGTCAATGGACAGCCCATCAAGGATTGGATCAGCTACCTGGAAATGAACGTCGAGGGCGGCGATAAAGTTACTGTGACGGTTTTCCGTGATGGCAGTGAGATGATTATCCAGGCTACTTCCATGGCCCAACCTTAGAGGTATCTGCTTTCGAGCGTTTAGTCCGAGTGATTGAATGAGCTGAAGGATCGTTGCTTTTATAAAAGCAACGATCCTTCAGTTTGCCCCAGATATTAGATTTCCCCTCGTGTCAATTCTTGCTCGGCCGCTGATTGGTTGCCGTCACCATTTGGTATCTCGTATTGGGCCAGGGCTGCCCGACTCATATCGGTGGTTGTGGTCTGGCCACTTTCAACATGGCGCTGGACGATGGTTTCCCACATGGTGCCAACCAACTCGCCGCCG
>JAHEJP010000303.1 GCA_024638855.1 Chloroflexota bacterium | reverse complement strand
TGCAGTTATATTAGCTGATGCCGACTTACAAGATCCCCCGGAAGTTATTCCATCTCTTATAGCCAAGTGGCGCGAAGGATATGAGGTCGTCTACGGTATCAGGATCCATCGTCAAGGTGAAACATGGTTCAAAAAACTCACGGCTAAGGTGTTTTACCGGACAATCCACCGCATTACCAGCGTCAATATTCCCTTAGATACAGGCGACTTTCGACTAATGGACCGGCGGGTTGTTAATGCGATTCTCCGAATGCCGGAACGCAACCGGTTTTTGCGCGGCATGGTGCCGTGGGTAGGTTTTAAGCAAGTAGGTATATCTTATGAACGTCATGCCAGGTACGCTGGTGATTCAAAATTTACAAGTGTTGGTCAAATGCTGCCTTTCGCCCTCGACGCCATCACCAGCTTTTCCTACTTTCCGCTTCAAATGGCGACTTATCTCGGTTTTGGCATCGCCGCGATTAGTTTGATCGCCATTGTAGTGGTTATCTTATTGCGTGTATTTGGCCAACACCAGGAACTAACAGGACAGGCAACAACGCTAGTAGCGGTATTGTTTTTGGGTGGTGTGCAATTGATTTCATTAGGGATAATCGGCGAATATCTTGGGCGGATCTACGATGAGGTTAAAGGCCGACCGCTTTATTTGGTAGATGAAAAGTGGGGTTTTGACGACGAAGCTTAGCGCGTCACCTATTCGAACCTAGATAGAAACGTTCTTATTGAGCTTGCCTTTGCTTAATTTAGCAGCGAATACAATATACTCGAGCAGGATCAACCCCCGATTTCGGACATTACCCGGTTGAGGGGGATCATGTTTTTTGACAGGCCGTGACCCCATGGCTTCCACCAAATCCCTTCCCTGATGATATCGCTAAGATCTGCATTCGAGGCGCCTTGTCGCAAAGGAGTTATCAGGTCTACTTCCTTCTCGCGCAATAAGCAAAGCCGCATCCGGCCATCGGCTGTCAGTCGGGCCCGCGTGCAGGAGGCGCAAAAGGGCTTTGTAACTGAGCTGATAAAGCCTAAGGTACCTGGCGCTTCCTCTAAACGATAGAGGCTTGCTTCTCCGTCGAGTTCGCCATCGTCAACTACCGAGAGTGGGCCGAGTCTTTCAGCTATGGTATGCCTTAACTCCTCTTCTTTAACTATGCCAGCCTGTTGAAAGTTGGAGACATCGCCAAAGGGCATCATTTCGATGAACCGTACTTGCCAGGGATGCACCAATGTTAATCGAGCTAGATCCACGACGTCCTGCTGGTCATTATAACCGCGGACAATCACGGCATTGAGCTTGATCTCAAGCCCAGCTTCTTTAGCGGCCGCGATGCCATTCCAAACGTCATCAAGCTTTCCCCAACGGGTGACAGTTCTGAATTTCGCTGATTCCAGGGTATCAATACTGATGTTCACCCGCCTGAGACCAGCTTCGGCTAAGGGTTTGGCCAGACGGTCTAGTAATAAACCGTTGGTGGTCATGGCAACGGTTTTAATCGCTGGGGTAGCGACGATTTGTTGAACGATGTCGACGACATTTGCGCGCACAGTCGGTTCACCGCCGGTGAGACGGATCTTACTGAAGCCCAAGTCAGCGAATATTCTAACCAGGCGCAAGATCTCATCATCCTGAAGCAACTCTTCCCGAGGTCGAAAAGTCATTTCTTCGGGCATACAATATATGCAACGAAGATTGCATTTATCGGTTAATGAAATTCGTAAATAACTAATATCGCGACCGTAACGATCCAATGACATAGATTTAATTCCTAATCACGCGCTACGATGGCTGAAAGCCAACTGCATCGTGAATATTTCCTTGTACTCACCCAACTATTAACTCAATTATACGTAACAATGATAGTTTTTATCAAATTCTTCTGTTTTATTTAGGTATTTATGGTACAGGGTGGCAAGTCGTATGTGTATCAATGGCTATCTGTATTACACGATTTTGAAGAGATGGTTATAATTTTGCGTTAGCTGGCATGAATAAGTTTCAGATTAGCCACTCATTCGCGTCTTAGCATATACAAAAGTAATGAGCTCAAACCGGTCAATTTTGATTGCCCGATGAGGAGCCAGCCGACAATTGAAGCATTCGAAGGAGTATGTCTTGCAAAACAGGAAACGAACGCTCTTACCCTGGTGGATGAGTGTAATATTGGCTATAGCTTTTGTCATGACAGGGGTCTCAGTATCCGCCTTTGCCTATATGTCTCTTGATGCTTTCTTAGGCCGGCCGTTGAACCCATTGGCAGAGGCAGCTGAGGCAGTCAGCGAATTGGATTTGTCACCCATGCCTCAAGCTGGCCTGGCTCCGGTGCCCACGCTTATCGAGGGGTTGCCGACTCCGACCCTCATTCCGACAACCGAACCGGCCAAACCATCGGAGCGCATCAATGTGCTGTTGATGGGCATTGATCGTAGACCGGGAGAACCATTCATCTCGCGAACGGACACAATGATGTTGATGTCGATCGACCCGGAGAGTGATTCGGCCTCCATTCTCTCTGTGCCACGTGATCTTTATACCGTGATTCCAGGCCGCGGGCGGGACCGGATTAATACAGCCTTTGTTTATGGTTCTGCTGGAAATAACCCGGCCGGCGGAGCTCAATTAGCCATGCAAACATTGGAATACAATTTAGGCTTGCCGGTACATCACTACTTGTTGGTAGATTTCAGCGCTGTTATCCGAGGGATTGATGCCATAGGTGGCATTGACCTCAATGTACCTTACAATATCTACGACCCTACATTTCCAAGCATGGATTATGGTTATGATCCCCTCAGCATTCCTGCCGGCGATCATCACTTTGACGGTGAAACAGCGTTGAAGTATGCGCGTACCCGCCACCAGGATTCGGATTTTTACAGGGCTAGACGGCAACAGCAGGTGGTATTAGCGGTCAGGGATAAGGTGCTTGGATTAGGAATTGCTGAATTACTGCGCCAGGCGCCATTCTTATACCAACAATTAGACCAGGGAATCAGGACTGATCTGAGTTTAGATGAACTCATTATTTTGGCCACCACAGCGGCCGATATTCCAAGCGAGAATATTCGCACGGAGGTATTGGACCAGAATTACGTCAGCAGCTATCAAGCACCCAATGGTGCAAGTGTCCTGGTGCCGATCAATGAGCAGATCGCTCCTTTGATCCAAGAGATGTTCTATAATTAATGAACCGACGGGAATTCAAAGATAGAATCGCACGGGAACCATTATTGCTTGATGGAGCCATGGGCACGCTCCTGCACGGCCAGGGCATTGCCATCGATCAATGTTTTGATGCTTTAAATACCGTTAACCCGGCGATTGTGGCAGAGATTCACAGAGCCTATATTGAAGCTGGCGCCGACATCATCGAAACCAATAGCTTTGGGGCGAATCGCTTTAAACTCGCCCAACACGGTCTGGAGAACGAAGTCTTAACTATCAACCAGGTGGCCGTCTCACTGGCTCGTCGCGTCATCGAGGGCAGCTTCAAGACCGTGTTATTGGCTGGATCGGTTGGTCCTCTGGGCGTTCGGTTAGCTCCGCTTGGACGTGTGAAGAAACAAGATGCTGAAGCAGCTTTTGCCGAACAAATAGAGGCTTTGGTGGAAGTGCCGCAGGATGTGCCCCAAAGCGAGGGCATCGATCTGCTGGTTTTAGAAACGATGCCTGATTTGAAGGAACTGGAGGCGGCTGTGCGAGCAGCTAGGTCCGTTGCTCCGAATATCGCTATCGTCGGTATGATGACGTTTACCCGCGACGATCGGACTATCTTGGGCGACTCTCCGGCTATCGTTGCTGCTAAGTTAGCAGAATTGGACCTGGATGCTCTGGGCATCAATTGCAGCAGCGGCCCGGTACAGGTATTGCGTCTAGTCTCTGCCTTACATGAGAGTTTACCGGGTGTGCCCCTGGTCGCTGTCCCCAATGCCGGCTGGCCACAGCAGCTAGAAGGTGGGCGCGTACTGTACCCAGCCACGCCGGATTACTTTGCAGATTACACCCGTTCATTTATCGAGGCCGGGGCTAGGCTGGTTGGGGGCTGTTGCGGTACGACAGCCGGTCACATCGCTGCCATGCGTAGGGCGCTCGATACACCTGCAGAACCGAGTCACCCATTACCCAAAGTTTCAAGCGTTGGTCCCAGGATAATCGCGACTGCAGCTGCCGGCCAACCTACACAGCTGAAAGAGTCACTGGAAAATAATCGATTCGTCGTAACAGTCGAAATGAGCCCGCCCCGAGGTATCGCTCCCCAAAGATTGGTGGCTGGAGCCCGAATGCTGAAGGAAGCCGGCGCTAACTTCATCGACGTGGCCGACAGCCCTTTGGCTCGCATGCGTATGAGCGCCTGGGCTGCTGCTCATCTGGTCCAGCAAGAGGTAGGCCTGGAGGCTGTATTACATTTTCCAACAAGAGGGAGAAACCTACTTCGGGTTCAAGGAGACTTATTGGCAGCTCATGCCTTAGGCATACGTAACTTATTTGTTGTCATGGGTGATCCCACGCAAATTGGCGACTTTCCAGAGGCAATGGACAATTATGACATTGTCCCTTCTGGCCTCATCCAACTTATCAAGCAGCGTCTAAACAGTGGTCTCGACCAGGCGGGTCAGACTATAGACCAACCAACGAGCTTTACCGTCGGTTGCGCGGTGAATCTTGAACCCCAAGACATGGACAGTGAAATGAGCTTGCTGCGAAAGAAAATAAGGAATGGCGCGGATTTTGCATTAACTCAGCCCGTCTTCAATCCGAGCTCGTCCAAAGAGTTCATTGACTCATACAAAGCCAGGTACAATGAGTCCATAATTCCTATTGTGGCCGGTATCCAGCCACTATACAGTACCGGCAACGCAGAGTTTTTACATAATGAGGTTCCTGGCATCAATATTCCGGATGAGCTCCGCGATAGAATGAGACGATCTTCTGACCAGCAAAAAGAAGGGATAATTATCGCTCAGGAAATTCTCGAAGATCTACAACCGGTCGTGAGTGGTGTCTATATGATACCGGTCTTTGGCCGGTACGATCTGGTAGCCGATGTCTTGGACACACTTAGTTAGGAGCTTTAATGCTCAATGTTTTATTTGCCGTAGTTGGATTGGTGATTGGGGGAGTCATCAACATATTAGCGGATGACCTGCCTGCTCGCATACGGCCGCGAACACCTCATTGTATGCATTGCGGATATGTCTATGGACCAGGTGGTTGGTTAACTATCGGCCGTTTCGCCATTGGAGGTGCCTGCCCAAACTGTAAAACATATACTCCGCGGCGAGGCTATAGCGTGGAAATCGCTACTGCCTTGCTGTTCGCCACATTGCCCTGGCTGATCTCGCCGTCTGTAAACCTTATCATTTATAGCTTGTATATCGCCGTATTGATTCTAGTCATTGTGATCGACATCGAACACCGGCTTATACTGCATGTCGTTACTTTTCCTATCACGATCATTGCCCTCATAGGCAGCATATTTCTGACCAATAATTCAATAATATTAGCTCTGGCAGGGGCAGTGAGTGGATTTGTCTTTTTTTACCTGGCATTTTTATTGGGACAGAAGTTGTTTGGACCCGGGGCATTGGGCTTCGGAGATGTTACCTTGTCCATGATGATGGGGTCGATGCTCGGTTTTCACCGGATATTTTTTGCTTTGATCTTTGGAATACTAATGGCTGGTATCTTTGGCTTGTTGGTTATCATCACTCGGAAAGGATCAAGGCGAACCACCTTTCCTTATGGGCCGTTCCTGGCAATAGGCGGGATCATCATGATAATTTGGGGGGACGAAGTTTATCAGTGGTTCACCGGAACGTGATCGCTGTCTTACATTCCCATCATCTGCGTTAGGCTCGTTCAAACTCCCCTTCAAGATAGACTTGAAGACGACAATCAATCAGTGAAAGCCGTATTTCGGTAAATTTACCCACCACGCCTCGTTTCCGTAATTGGCTAGGCAATGTGGCGCTGATCACGCCGGCCGGATCGCTTAGCTCTTTTTTAGCCATATTTTCGATATCAATGGCGGTCAAAGCAGCTTTAGCCTTTAAGTCAAATCTTCGTGTGTCCTGATTGATAACCAATGAGCCTTGTTTGACCCGCAAATTGGATCGAATCGATACAGGATCGTTAATGAGGGTATATCGGAACTTGATGAAGGCGACGACTGGCTTGTGGATGTGGACGATGAACTTAACCTTGGCCTGACCCTTATTAATTCTTACTCTCATAGAGGGTATGTTATGAATAAGGTGAAGATCGCGACCACCAACTCTGTGCTGGGCAAACATGGTATAAACCATATTTCGCAGGATGATCGCTAATTCTGTGGCAGTAAGTTCATCCTGAAACCTGCCATTTGCCAAAAGCGATATGGCTATCCGATCCTCAATCTTATCAACAGGAAAGTGCTCTGCCGCAGCAGCCTCGATTTGTCGGCGTAACTGTTCATCTATCGGCTGGGTTGGTGGCATTTTGAATTT
>JAHEJP010000302.1 GCA_024638855.1 Chloroflexota bacterium | reverse complement strand
TCGCCGTTCCAGCGTCTCAACCGCTCCAGCACCACCTCCGGATTATCCTTGGAAATGTCGTTGAGATTGTTTGCCACGCTGCGCCGGACTGATTCCGAGGGATCGTGCTTCAGCTTCTCCAGGATTGGCAAAATGGGTGCTGGGTCTTCGATCAGATCATGCAGCCGGATGCCCCAGGGCAAACGCGGCCGACAGCCCTCACTGGCCAACCGGCGCACACCGGCGTGTTCATGGTCGGCCCAGGACAGCATCTGGTCCATCATTGGCACAGGGTACTTGATGAGGAACGGCCGGACGGCGAATTCGGCCGAAGTCAGCTTGGTCGATTCTTCCAGCAGTGAGATCGAGGTTTCCAGATCATCGAGGCCATAGACGGCCGCGTAATCACAAGGGACCATGTCGATGAAGCCGCCTCCCTCCAGATGCGGCAAAGCTTCGAGCAATAATGCCGCTGCCTGAGGATAGTCGGCCGGTAGGTGATCGTGCAAGACCGTGGTCACGCGACGCATGCGATCCTTCAACGGCCGGTCGGCCCAGCTTTGGTCAAAAATGTCGTCCAGAAAATCGTCGCTTTCTAAGGTCGGGTAGACGCTTCGAATACCGGCCGCGAATCCAGCCACAATGTCGCGGTTGAACAACGATTCCTTCAGGGTAAAGGGTTCCTCGACCACAGCCAACCTCCTCATATTGGGGCAAGGTAATCGCGAATATAAACATGCATCGCGAATCGCTTAATGGGCAATTGCCTTACCTTGCTTTCCTAGCGCCGGTCAATCTCCAATTTTAGGAAATGGGTGGCGCAGGAGATACAGGGATCATAACTACGGACCAACTGCTCGCAACTGAGGGTGGCTTCCTCAAGCGGTTTGGAAAGCACGCCGGGAACAAACTGCCACAAATCATCTTCCATGCGCTTCAAGTTTTGCGAAGTCGGGGCGATGATCTTGGCCGCGGTGATCAGACCCTGCTCATCTACGTGGTAACGGTGGTACAGGATGCCCCGTGGAGCCTCGGTGACGTGCGCTCCCTGGCCCAGCTTCAGCTCGGCCGGCGCCATCGTCCGGCTAGGCTTTGGCTCCTGGTATTCGACGATGATGGCCAACGACTCCTCGAAGGCATGGACCAACTCAAGACCTCGGGCGATGAGGCTCTTGAAGGGATTGTTGACCGGTGGCTCGAAGCCGATCGCCTCGGCCACTGCTCGAGCTCTGGGCGAAAGCTTCTCAAAATTGAGATTCACCCGGGCCAGCGGGCCAACGAAGTAGCTGCCATTTGGGCCGGCGAGGCGCGAGTGCAGGGCGTTGGAGTGGGCCACGTGCTCTTCCACGAACTGATCCTCGTACTCTTCCATAGTAATATTCAGTCCGGAAGAAGAGATGAGGTTGCCCTCGTTGACCGGATACTCGTCGGGATGGTCGATGGAAACGAAGTCATACGCCATCTCGAAATCGGGATAGTCCAGGGTCGCCGCCCAGCGAACCGTCTCCACGGCCGCTTCCAGGCCCCATTCCAGTTCGGGAAGCATAGCCTGTAGTTGGGCCGAGCGCGGCGCGCGGTAAAAGCCGCCCACGCAGACCGAGATAGGGTGGATCTCCCGGCCGCCGATGACGGTCATCAACTGGTTGCCAATCTTCTTCATGCGTAGTCCGCGCTCAACTAACGGTCGTAAATCAGGGTCGCCGGCCATGGAGATGCCCGATTCATGGCCGACAAAATCGGGTGCGTGTAACATGTAGACGTGCAAGCCGTGGCTTTCGATCCACTCCCCCAGGTACAGTAGACGGCGTAATGGGCGAACACCAGTCGGGGGGGCGAGGCCCAAGGCCTTTTCCAGAGCGTGAGCCGCGCTCATTTGGTAGGCCACCGGGCAGATACCACAGATGCGGGCCACGATGTCCACCGTCTCCTGGTAACCCCGGCCGCGTAAAAAGCCCTCAAAGAAGCGCGGCGGCTCGAAGATATTCAATTGTACGTCCCCCACTTTATCTTCCACGATCTCGACCCGAAGCGCGCCTTCGCCTTCCACGCGGGCCAGGTAATCGACGTTGATTCGTTTTTCTGTCATATCTAATCCTCAGAATAGTGATCGCCGGCAGCCCGGAAAGCAGGATGGTAGCCATTGAAGCTATGGAAAGCGCGACTCACCTGGTTTCGGTTTTGGCCTAATTCGATGAAGCGATCACCCAGCGATATCGGGTTGGGCGATTCGTGAGGGCCAAAGCAGCCATAACAACCGCGGTTGAAAGCTGGACATAGCGCGCCACAGCCAGCCTGTGTGGCCGGCCCCAAGCAAGGGATGCCCTGGGCCACCATGATGCAGACAGTGCCTTGTCGTTTGCAGCTCAAACATACGCTATGGGCCGGGACCCTCGGCTTGCGGCCGATCAACAACGAGGTTACCAGTTCAATCAACTGGCCCTTGCTGATGGGGCAACCGCGCAATTCGAAGTCCACCGGCACAAAGTCGCTGATGGGGCGTGAGCGGTCCAGGGTGTCGATATACTCTGGATGGGCGTAGACCACGTCAATGTATTCGTTAACATCTGTCCAATTGCGGAGAGCCTGGATGCCTCCAGCCACCGCGCAAGCGCCGATGGCAACTAGGAAGCGGCTCTGGCGGCGCACTTCCCGGATTCGGTCCAGCTCTTCGTCGGTGGTAACCGATCCTTCGACCAGGGTCACATCGTAAGGTCCATCCAGCACCTGTCGGCGGGCTTCGACGAAGTAGGCGATCTCAACTGCCCCGGCGATGGCCAGTAGCTCATCTTCACAATCCAGTAGGCTCAATTGGCAGCCATCGCACGAAGCGAATTTATAGACGGCAAGTTTAGGTTTTTGTGCAGTGCTCATTAAAATTCCTCCACGCTGAAGAACGGCTCAACCCGGTTGAAGCTTAACACCGGCCCTTCCTTGCACAAGAAGAATGGCCCATACTGGCAGTGGCCACAGAAGCCAACGGCGCATTTCATATTTCGCTCCAGCGAGAGGTAGATACATCTCTTTGGGATGCGGCGGGCCAGCGCCTCGTAGATGACGAAGCGCATCATGATCTCTGGGCCGCAGCTGAAGACGACCGTTTGCCGGGGATCGGGCCGCAGTCTGTAAAACATCATGGGCACCACGCCAACGTGACCGCGCCAGGAATCATCGGCCCGGTCGACCGTGACGTCCACGTCGATGCCGTGCTTGCGCCAGACGTCGTATTCATCTGGGTACAACAGATCGGCTGGCGAGCGGGCGCCGGCTAGGATGGTCACCTGCTTGTATCGTTCGCGGTGGTTGATGACGTGATAGATGGCCGACCGTAATGGAGCCAGGCCAATACCGCCGCTAACGAAGATGAGATCGTTGTTCTCAGCCTTGTCCACCGGCCAGGCGCTACCATAAGGGCCACGAAGGCCGATGAGATCGCCCTTTTTCAAGCGGGCGATGGCCCCGGTTACGTTGCCGGCCTCGCGGATAGTATGCAGCAGAACCTTTGGCTGGGCAGGATCGGAACTGATGGAGATGGCCACCTCGCCGATGCCTGGCAAATATAGCATGTTAAATTGGCCGGGCAGAAATCGGTAACGTTCGGCTACGGCCGGGTCGGTGAATGCCAGGCTGTAGGTAGCCGTATCCAGGGTCTCATGTTTGATTCGTTGGATGACCGCCGTTTGCGGCAGCATGGGATCAACGATGCCATAGGCCTCCGCCGTCGTGTGATGTTTGAGTAAGGTTGCGGTTGCCGTCATGACTGTTCTCCTCTAATTTCAGCGATTTCTTCAGTCAGATCGATGCCCACCGGGCACCAGGTGATGCAGCGGCCGCAGCCAACACAGCCCGAGGAGCCAAATTGGTCGTGCCACGAACCCAGTTTGTGGCTCAGCCATTGACGATAACGGGCCCGAATGTTCGGCCGCAAATTGCCTCCGTAGACGTATGAGAAATCGGGGTTGAAGCAGGAGTCCCAGAGACGTACCCGCTCTGTGTGCTGGCCGGTCAAGTCGCTCACATCCTGCACATCAACGCAGAAACAAGTCGGGCAAACCATGGTGCAGTTCATGCAGGAGAGGCAGCGCTCGGCCGTCTCATCCCAGCGGGGATGATCCAGGTTATCATAAAGCAAGTCGGGTAGATCACCCGTCTCTAGCGCCCGGCCCATCTTAGTCTCGGCCTCGGTCAGCAAGCGCCTGGCCTGGTCCAATTCAAAGGCCCCGGCCGGCCGCAAGTCACAATCGGCTAGCATCTCCGCGCCCAGCTCCGATCCGACTGTTATCAATAAGGTATCAACAAACTCCGTCAGGGCTAGATCGAAGCCGGAGTCGCACGTTGGTCCCGTGCCCATGGAATGGCAGAAACAGGTCGCCCCAGGCTCGGTGCAATTGACTGCCAAAATAAAGGCTCGTTCTCGCCGGGATTTGTAGTGGGGATCCTGTAAAGTGCCTTCCAACAAGATGCGATCTTGCCTGGCGATGGCCGCCAGCTCACAGGCCCGGGCGCCGACGAATGCATATTGGGGCGTCTGTTGATCAGTGTCAAATTTTATTCCGTCGCCATTCTGGCTTGCCCGGAACAGCGATAAGCGGGGTGGATACAGGAATTTTTTCCACGAATGTGGACCGACGACGAAACCGAAGTAGCGGCCGTCGCCCTTTTGCTGTAGGCGATAATGTCCCGGTCCTTGTTCGTCCGACCAGCCGATTGGCAAATCGTTTACCTGGTTGATTTCTTCGTAGACGATGGCTTCCTGATTCATGGTTGGACCAACGATGGTATAGCCGGCCGCACCTAACGATTCAAAAATACACTGTAGCTCTTTTTTGGCGATGACGATTTGTTTGCCCGTTAATGGTAGCGACTGCTGCCCGGTTTTTGGGAATTGTTCGTTCATGGTCATCTACTCCCTTGATCCGCCATACATATCTAGTAGTTGTAAGCGGGTGGCCGATAGCCGGCCGGCGATGATGTTTGTTAACCGGCGATAGACCAGGTAGCCCAGATCGTGATCGTCGTCACAGACCTGGCGTAGGGCCGCGCTGTCAAAAGCCACCACTTGAACTGATCCCACCGCCCGGGCCGTCGCCGTCCGGGTGCCGACCACCGGTAAAACAGCTGACCAGCCGAAGATTTCGCTGGTGCCCAGGGTGAGGATGGTGACCCGGCCGCGGTTGGGCATGTATTTTTCAAGCGCCACCCGTCCTTCCAGGATTAGGTATAAATGGTTGTCTTGCTCGCCTTCGGCGAAGATCGTCTGGCCGTCCTCCCAGGAATCTAAGCCAGCGATGGCCACTAACTTCTCGAAGTGAGCCGGTTCCAGGCTTTGGAACCAGGGATTCTGGCCTAAAATGTCAGCAAGTGCTTCGCTTGCCATAGTCATTCTCCAAAAAATCTAATAGATTTACAGGATTTAGGTGGTCGCGACCAAAAATTTAAGGTGGAAAACCGTCGATAGCTCCTGCAAATGGTTTGTTTTTTTAATATCGGACAGATTCTAGAAGCTTGTGATTTAATTCACAAGTGATGAATGTCATGACTTTTACCAGTATTCTGGCAGGCGATCAGGAATTAATAATGCTCTTGTTCCAGTGTGTCTTTCGAAGGTGTTGAGAGAATAAAGGGGCTGGAGAAAAGTGTTAGTACGCCAAGACGATTTCTCTCCTATCGTTTAGTTGCACCGACGTGTTCCAGAAATTGGGCTAACTGTTCATAAGGCCGGGCGCCAGCCATGCCGGTCAGCCCGACAGCGAAGGTGGGCACGGCCGTCACCCCGACGCTGAGGGCATATCGCCAATCAGCATCAACAGCCGATTGCATCGCTCTTTGCGTCAACACTTTCCGGGCTTCATCAATCGGTAAGCCCACTTTCTCTACCACGCCCACCAACTCATCTACATCGCCGATATTTCGCCCTTCTGCAAAGTACGCCTGGTAGAGTGCCATTTTTAGTGGCTCGCTTTCTGGTTTTTCTTCGGCCCACTTGGCCAGTTCTTGAGCCAGCCGAGAGTTGAAGGTCATGAATCGGTCTTCCCCAAACGGCAACCCCTCAGCATTCATCATCATTTTGAGATGGCGCATCATGCCAGAAATATCAGCATCTAGACCGAATAAATCATCTAGCCTTCGCCCTTCATCAGGCGTTTCCGGATGAAGGGGGAAGTAGATGGTGTTGATATCGATGTGGTAATTCTGTTTTAACTTATCAATACGCCCGGTACTGAGATAACACCAGGGTCAAACGAAATCAGTGTAAAAATCGAGGGTGATCGGCTGGGACATTTGTTTCTCCTTTGATTTATCTTTCCAAAGGTTATCACATTTAATGAAGTTGAAAATAAACCATTAAACGATTTCTTTCGTTTATGCCGAACTGCCTATCATAAAGACGATCCTACTGTTTTTGATTATTTATGTGGTGATAGACTTTGCGATTTCATTGATGAGCGGCATTAATGAAATATATGAACATCGTCCATGGTAATCCGAAACACCTGTAGCGGGATAGGG
>JAHEJP010000301.1 GCA_024638855.1 Chloroflexota bacterium | reverse complement strand
GCCTGTGGTGGTGGAACACCGGCAGAAGAGGTGCAAGAGACGGCTGAGGAGGCGGTGGCAGAAGTAGAAGAAGCTGCCGAGGAAGTGGAAGAGGCTGCTGAGGAGGCGGTGGCAGAAGTAGAAGAAGCTGCTGAAGAAGTTGCCGAGGAAGTGGAAGAAGCTGCCCCCTCAGGCGATAAGACACAGGTCCGTTGGTTTGTGGGCCTGGGCGCCGGTTCGGATGAGCCGTTATTTGAGCCCCAAAATAAAGTCGTCGACGATTTCAATGCCTCGCATGATGACATTGAGCTGGTGTTAGAAATCGTTGATGCCGACTTGGCCTATCAGACTTTGGCGACGCAGATTGCTGCCGGCAACGCCCCTGACATCGTAGGGCCAGTAGGCATACGCGGCCGCGACTTCTTTAGAGGCGCCTGGCTCGACCTGACCGATCTGATCGGAGCGAACAACTACGATCTGTCCGATTTCGACGAGAGCATGGTCAAATTCTACACCGATGAAACTGAAGGCCAGCTCGGTCTGCCATTTGCCATCTTCCCCTCATTCCTGTCTTACAACAAGGAGTTGTTCGACGAAGCGGGTTTAAACTATCCGCCGGCCGAATATGGCGATCCTTACATCGATGCCGACGGCAACGAGGTGGAGTGGAACCTTGAGGCACTGGAGGAAGTAGCCAAGATATTGACTGTAGATGCCAACGGCAATGATGCCACCAGCCCGGACTTCGATCCGGACGACATCGTGCAATTTGGCTTCAGTCAGCAGTGGACTGACTTTCGCGGCGCGGCTACCCTTTTTGGGCCTGGCACGCTGGTCGATGAAGAGGGCAATGCTCAGGTTCCCGACAACTGGCGCGAGGCCGCCAATTGGTACCATAAGGCTTTGTGGGAGGATCATATCTACCCCACGGACGCCTACGTTCAAAGCGATATCCTGGGTAACGATAATGCCTTTGAATCTGGCAATTTAGCCATGGCCCAAACTCATCTCTGGTATACCGGCTGCTGCATGGGCAACACCACCTTCGAGTGGGACACAGGTGCCGTGCCGGCGGTAGACGGCCAAACGACGGCCAAGATGCATGCCGACACTTTCGCTCTCATGAAGGGGATAGAGAATCCGGAAGCGGCCTTTGAGGTCCTGTCTTACTTCATTGGTGAAAAGGCGGCCGAAATGACGCAGATGTATGGCGGCATGCCGGCTCGACTCAGTTTGCAGGGTGAGTACTTCGATACCTTCGCCCAGGGCGTGCCCGGTGGCGAGAGCGTTAACTGGGATCCGGTTGTGGCTAGCATGGCTTATGCCGACAATCCCAACCACGAGAGCTACATGCCCAGTCCCCAAGAGGCCAACGAACGTTACAATGAATTCTGGACCCTGGTGACGACGGACCCCGACCTGGATGTCGACGCCGAAATAGATAAGCTTGTCGTAGATCTCCAGGCCATTTACGACGCTGCTGGTAACGAATAATGGTTGCTCTATAGCATCTTAGCGGGGGTAGGCATCCTCTTCAGCCGCCCTTCCAGGGGCTTGAGGATGCCTATCCAATAAATATACTCTGCTTCGAGTCCTTAGGAGCAAGAGTTAGGGTCTTATCGGTTGGGGCTGGCAGAGTGCTGTGTAGAGCGGGTCAAATAGGCAGGCGATGTCCATTTAACCTGTAAGGAGAGGTGTACATATGACTACAGTAACGGCTAAAGGTGGGGAGAAGGTGAAACCGGCCAAGCCCAAACGGGGCAGGATAGAGCGAGAGCAAATTAAGTGGGGGCTGATATTCCTGAGTCCCTGGATCGTTGGGATCATCGTCTTCTATCTCATCCCCTTTGTGGCCTCGTTCGGCTTTTCACTTCTTAGCTTCAATCTGGCTACGCCAGAAGAGACGCAGTTCGTTGGGTTGGCGAATTGGCAGCGCGCCCTCTTCGACGATCCCAATGTGTATGAGGCTTTTGCGGTCACCTTCATCTTCGCCCTGATTTCATTGCCAATGTTTACGGTGTTCGCCGTATTCCTGGCCGTCATGCTCAATACCAAGGGCGTCCGGGGCAAGGCATTTTTTAGAACCATGTTTTTCATGCCGACCATGATACCGTTGGTTGCGACCGTCCTGATCTGGACAGGCGTCTTCAACCCACAGACGGGTTGGTTCAACCTGATCTTGGAGAATGTGTTTGGCATACAGGCGGTGGGTCCTGATGGCATACGCTGGTTGGCGAGTCCCAATCTAGTGTGGCCAGCGCTGGCCCTTATTGGGCTTTGGGGGGTGGGCAACACGATGATGATAACGCTTGCCGGCCTACAAGGAGTACCCACTGAAATGTACGAAGCCGCTGAAATCGATGGGGCTGGCTGGTGGCGACAGTTGCTCAATATCACCATTCCCCTGATCTCACCGGTGCTATTTTACAATGTTGTATTAGGTGCTATCGCCACGATGCAATACTTTCTGGTGCCCTTTGTGCTTAATGGCGGCTCCGGTTTCCCAGAGGGTAGAACAAACTTCATCGGGATCTACTTCTTCAACCAGGCATTCAGGTTTTTTAATATGGGCTACGGAGCGACCCTGGCCTGGTTGATATTCGGCGTATCGCTGATTTTGACCATTGCGCTGTTTGGTAGCGCCCGGTACTGGGTGTACTACGCGTCGGAGGAGGCATAACATGGCTACAGTAACTGCAAAAAGTGCAAAGCGGCAAAGTGGACAACCCCGTTTGTCTAATAAAACTCGGGGGCGGATTAACTCAATGACCATTACCATCCTGGCTGGCGTTGTCATGGTCATCTTCTTAATCCCCTTGGGCTATGGGGCAATGACCTCCCTCAAGACGGATACCCAAGTTTCAACGGCCGGAGCGCCCTGGTACCCGGCCTCCCCGGCGACCTTCACCTATGAAGGCGAAGCGTATGATGTGTACAAAGTTCCGGTGGAGGGACAGGTTCGCGAAGAGGAGTGGGCTCTGGTCAACAAGGGACGGGAATCCAGCGAGTTCGTGGACCCGGCCAATCCTGAAGCAGGCCTGATCCCATGGGAGGGCCGCTGGCGTACGCTGGAACAGGCCTGGACGGTGGATCCCATCTGGGCAAACTACAAAGAGGCTTGGGAAACGATTAATTTCCCCTTATTGCTGCGCAACACACTTTTTTACGCCATCTTGAGCACCATTGGCGCCGTATCTTCGGCGGCGTTGGTGGCCTATAGCTTTGCGCGCTACAAGTACCCCTTCAAGGGCACCCTCTTCCTAATCGTGATGGCCACCATTATTCTGCCACCGATGGTTACCCTGGTCCCCACTTATACCTTCTTTAGTCGCATCGGCTGGGTGGGAACCTGGTGGCCGCTCATTGTGCCCCAGTTCTTTGCCAATGGCTACAATATCTTCTTGCTGCGCCAATTCTATATGGGCATCCCGCGCGCTCTCGACGAAGCGGCGATGATCGATGGCGCCGGTCATTTCCGTATCTTCTGGTCCATCATGTTGCCCCAGGCCCGGCCTGCTCTGATTGCCGTGACCCTGTTCCACTTCTTCTTTGCCTGGAATGACTTCTTTGGCCCGCTGATCTACCTGGCCGGAAAACCAGAACTGCAACCTATTACCGTAGGCCTGACGTCCTTTAAGGGCCTCTATGAGGGCCAGGACAACCTGATCCAGGCTGCGGCGATCACAGCGGCCATTATCCCCTTGCTGGTCTTCTTCTTCGCCCAACGGGCCTTCATGCAAGGTGTCGTGATCACCGGCGTTGAGAAATAGACCAACAGCGAACGAGCGAAGGACGATGTCAAAGGTTTGGCCAACTAGCCTTCCTGACCGGGACTGGCAGTTCAAGCAAAAAGAATCAGTGCATGATCTGTTGAGTCGTATGACCCTGGCCGAAAAGGTGGGCCAGATGACCCAGGTTGAGAAGAATAGCATCTCACCAGAAGAAGTGACAGAATACGCCATTGGCTCGGTGTTGAGTGGCGGCGGTGGCAACCCAATGCCCAACATGCCCCAGGAGTGGGCCGATATGGTGCATGGCTTTAAAGAAGCCGCTCGAAAAACGCGCTTAGGCATCCCCCTCATCTATGGGGTAGATGCCATACATGGCCATAACAATGTTGTGGGGGCGACTATCTTCCCCCACAACATTGGACTTGGCGCCACCCGGGACGCGGATTTGGTGGAGCAAATCGGCCGGATCACAGCTACTGAGCTCGTCGCCACAGGCGTTCGCTGGACCTTCGCGCCTTGTGTCGCCGTCCCACATGACTTGCGTTGGGGACGGACGTATGAAGGATACAGCGAAGATACCAACTTAGTTGCCGAACTAGGTGCTGCCTGCGTGCGTGGTCTGCAAAACACGCATGGAGCCCAAGCCGTTCTCTCCTGCCCCAAGCATTACGTCGGCGATGGCGCAACTACCTGGGGCAGCGGCCGGAGCTATGATTGGATCATCGAACAATGGCCGGCGGCTGATCATGATTGGCCAATTGACCAGGGTATTAGCGAAGTCGACGAAGCCACGCTGCGGGCGAAGCATATATCTCCCTATATCGCCGCTATAGAAGCGGGGGCCATGAGCATCATGGTCTCTTATAGCAGCTGGGATGGTGCAAAGCTGCACGCCCATAAATACCTGTTGACCGACGTACTCAAGAACGAAATCGGGTTTCATGGCTTTCTCGTTTCTGACTGGATGGCCATCGACCAGATCGATCCAGATTACTACACCTGTGTTGTAGCTTCCATCAATGCTGGCCTGGACATGATCATGGTCCCCTTTAATTTCCGGCGATGTGTATCCACCTTGACCCAGGCAGTAGAGAACGGTGATGTTCCCCTAGAACGAATCAATGATGCTGTGGCGCGCATTCTAACCGTTAAATTCGCGCTAGGTCTATTCGATGAGCCATCTCGTAATGAGCACCCAATATCTGACATTGGAGCAGAGTCTCATCGCCAGGTAGCCCGGGAAGCGGTTCGAAAGTCGTTGGTCGTACTGAAAAATGATGACCACACATTACCTGTCCCTAGAAACATGAAGCAGATTCTAGTGGCTGGTCAAGCGGCCGATGACATCGGCCTGCAATGCGGTGGCTGGACGATCGAGTGGATGGGAAAACCGGGGCATAGCACACCCGGAACGACGCTACTGACGGCGATAAGAGGCGTCGTTTCACCTGACACAACCATAGACTATAGCCCAGACGGTCACTTTCGTGGTGCTGATGAAATGGCCGAAATTGGCCTGGTAGTCCTGAGCGAGAGTCCCTATGCCGAGGGAACCGGGGATCGCGCCGATTTGACTTTATCGGCCGCCGATGTGGCCCTGATCGAGCGAGTACGGCCCCATTGCCAGCAACTGGTCGTCATTCTCTTCTCGGGTCGTCCGCTTATCATCACCGATCACCTGGAAAAATTCGATGCTTTCATAGCTGCCTGGCTGCCAGGTACTGAAGGGCAGGGAATCGCTGACGTGCTTTTTGGCGACTACCCATTTACGGGCCGACTAGCCTATTCGTGGCCCAAGCGCATGAATCAAATACCTTTAAAAGGTATGGCAGAAAGCGGTGAAGATCCGCTTTTCCCGTTTGGTTTTGGCCTGGCCTAAGTGATAGATCATCGCCCGGAGTCCCGTCTGGGGATGCACGATGCTGGCCAGGATATATGAACTGATGGTTATTGGAGATTTTAGTTAACGATTTCTGAAGCTGCCCATGGCAGTGTCCGAAGTAGAGGAGGAAATAATGGCAAGCGTAACCTATAAAAACGTGTACAAGAGATTCGGCGATTTTACGGCCGTAGAAGATTTGAGCATTGAAGTGGAGGACAAGGAGTTCGTCGTATTCGTAGGACCCTCTGGCTGCGGCAAGTCGACCAGTCTGCGTATGCTCGCCGGGCTTGAGGAGATTTCGGATGGCGAGATTCTGATCGGCGATCGGGTAGTGAACGATGTTCCGCCCAAAGATCGAGACATCGCCATGGTGTTTCAGTCCTATGCCCTTTATCCGCACATGTCAGTCTACGACAACATGGCCTTTGGTTTAAAGTTACGTAAAACGCCTAAAAGCGAGATCGATCGGCGCGTAAAAGAAGCGGCTGATATCCTGGGCTTGGAAACCCTTCTAGACCGCAAGCCGAAAGCCCTCTCAGGTGGCCAACGGCAACGCGTTGCCGTCGGCCGGGCCATTGTGCGCGAGCCGGACGTCTTCTTAATGGATGAGCCACTCTCGAACCTTGATGCCAAGCTACGGGTAACAGCCCGAGCCGAGATTTCCAAGCTGCACAAGCGCCTGGGTACGACGTTCATCTACGTGACCCATGACCAGGTCGAAGCCATGACCATGGGCGACCGCATCATGGTCATCGCTGATGGCATATTGAAGCAGATCGATTCGCCGCGCAACCTTTATAACAAACCTGATAATGTGTTTGTCGCCGGCTTCATTGGCAGCCCAAGTATGAACTTCTTTGAAGCCAAGATTGTCGGCCAGGATGGTGAATTATACGCCGA
>JAHEJP010000300.1 GCA_024638855.1 Chloroflexota bacterium | reverse complement strand
GCGGCGGCCGGGATGGCGGTGAAGAGGTAGCCGTCTGGATGACAGAGGATTAATTGTCGTTTTTCCCGAAGCCCGTCGACCTGGCCCTGAGCTTCTACCTTGAGCAATGTGCCGTAGGGCGGCTTGGAGAAGGTTCGCAGACCCCAAAACATCAAATTGCCCATGGGACGGCGGGCCTTATTGGGCGATAGTTTCAAGGCGACCATGATGATGGGCGAAAGCAGCCAGTCCACGAACCAGTTAAAACCGCCTACGGAGAAGCCGGTCTCCTGGATTTCAGGGTAAAGTTCGGGAATGGCCCGCATCTCCTCCAGGAACATGGGGATGCTGTATTGGCGGCCGAAAGGCGGGCCAAAGTCCATGGTTTCGGGTTTCATCATGGACCAGGCGCTGACTTTTTGCCAGCGGCCGTCGCGAAAGGCGATGCTTTGGAAATCCATGAACTCGCCGACGAACTCATCCATGGTTTCAGGAGAGAAGGTCAGGCTGGACCAGTCGATCTTGATGACGCTGCCTACCCTGGCCTTGGTTAACGTATCGAATTGGGGGGCCAGGTAACGGATGAGGGCGGCCGGCAGGCCGGGATGAAAACCGCCATCGGTGATGAAGCAGCGACCGGCCGCGACGATCTCCGGCGAGAGCGCTTGTAGAACGGCTACCTTGTGGGTTGAATATTGCACGTCCAGGTAATCGATGCCGGCTCGGAGGGCGGCCGCAGCCACATCTGGGGCGAAATCGGCCGTGCTGGAGGCCACGACGACCAAATCAAGGCCGTCAAAAGCCTGGCGCAGGCTGGCGGCATCGGCGGCATCGACCTGGCGGGCGGAAACCCGGTCCCCGTTGAAGTTATGGTTGAATTCGGCCGCCAGGGTTTCGGCTTTTTTCAGGTTCCGGCCGGCCAGGATCAAGTCGGCTGATGATTCCCTTAACAACAATTCAGCCAGTGGACGGCCAGTGTTTCCGGTGCCGCCTAAGATCAAGATCGTCGCTTCGTTCATCGGGTTCCCCTTTATATATAGATTATATCATAAGGCGGGGAGTACAGGTGTTGGGCAAAAACAGAGGTCGTCCTTAAATTGGGTGGGCGGGGGGTTAGCGAAACCCTTCTTCTGCATCCCCAAAATTGCGTAGATTGGTGCGTGTTAACAAAAACAACGGCCGTCCTTCTAAAAAAAGCCAGCCATTTGGTCGGTTTTTGCTACAATGCTCCTACGAAGACTTGATACGGTAACTAGCAATATGAGTGAATCATCTGACAAACCAATCCCTATTGGCAGGCGACATCGCACCTTGAACGAAGTCAAGCTGCTTATTTATGACTATGATCAGATGGTCATCAAGAGTGTGATGTTACCTACACATCGTATCTTCCAACCTTGGGAATCCTATAATGACTGGCGTGGCAAGAAGGTTCCAATCACCCTCGGAGACGACGCTTCGGAGTTTGACTGGGGAATGAATACCTGAAAGGGTTACTTTTTCTATTGGAACGATTTCTTCTCGAGTTGCGAGCTGGCGGAAGAGCGAGGATTGCGGGATGTCATTATGGATGTGTCTGAAAAGTTACAATTCGAAAAGATAGGGCAGTCGAAAAGCGCGAGAGCAAAACAAGGTAACGCATCTTCTTCACAGCAAATCAGTCTCTTACCTTCTCGTGAATTGTTTGACATGGATAACCAGGGGCGGACGCGACTTTTCTACGCAGCTGAAAGAGGAGACCAAACAGCGGTTGAAAGAATGATTTTTCGTTTTCCCGGCACTGGTTTCTATCCGCAAAGACTTGGCTTTATCGAGAGCAAAGATAAACATGGGCTTATGGCCGCTGATGTGGCTGAACAAAACGGGCATGAAGAGATAGCAAAGGTACTTCGGTCTCAGGTAGGGCTGATGGAAAATTTTGGCTAACTGTTCCTGGAGATCAACTCAGCTGGCAGCCCCACCTGGGACTGGACAAAGCCCAACAGGCGTGCGGTCTTTAATGAAGAATGCAAAGGTCATTCAGAATGCCCAGTTATCCTAACCTGATACGGCGAAAAGTTGCAAGTCAGGAGGGTTTTGAATACCCACCAGGGGTGCTCTTACACCGTGTATACGATCGTGATCGAACGGCCGTTTTGGGGTACCATATCTCTCCGGCCGGATAACCCCATCGACGGAGCCGGCTGGGCCTTTGTGACGACAGCGGTAAACCTAATCCAAACGGTCAAAATGGGAACCGCGAGTCGATCAATTCGTTTCTATAGACCCTAGATTCACGAGGTGGAAAATGCCCCTAAAAGAATATAAACCCGGCACATCCTTTAACGGCGTCATTGGCCGGACGTTCGACCAATCGAGCCCGGCCTGGCCCGAACCGCTGCGGGCCAAGCAAGGCGCGCCCAACGTGTTGTTCATCATCCTGGACGATACCGGCTTCGGCCAGTTGGGTTGTTACGGCAGCCCCATTGAGACGCCCAACCTGGACGCCCTGGCCGACAACGGCATACGGTACAGCAATATGCACACTACGGCCCTGTGCTCGCCGACGCGAACCTGCATCCTGACCGGCCGCAACCACCATTCCAATGGCATGGCCTGCATCACTGAAGGATCGACCGGTTATCCCGGCTACAACGGCAATATCCCCTTCGAGAATGGCTTCCTGTCGGAGATGCTGCTGCAGCACGGCTACAACACCTTTGCCGTGGGCAAATGGCACCTGACGCCGGCCGACCAGATCTCGGCCGCCGGACCTTATGATCGCTGGCCTTTGGGCCGGGGTTTCGAACGGTATTATGGCTTTTTGGGCGGCGATACCCACCAATATTATCCTGACCTGACCTACGACAATCACCGGGTCGAGCCCCCCAAGACGCCCGAAGAAGGCTACCATTTGACCGAAGATTTGGCCGATAAGGCCATCGCTTTCGTGGCCGACGCCAAGCAGGTGGCGCCCAATAAGCCTTTCTTCATGTACTTCTGCACCGGGGCCATGCACGCGCCTCATCATGTACCTAAGGAGTGGGCCGATCAGTACAAGGGAAAATTCGACGATGGCTGGGAAGCTTACCGGGAAAAGACCTTCGCCCGCCAGAAAGAGTTGGGCGTGGTGCCGGCCGAGGCTGAACTGTCGCGGCACGACCCGGATGTGAAGCCCTGGACCGAGTGCTCGGCCGATGAGCAGAAGCTGTACGCGCGGATGATGGAAGTTTTCGCTGGCTTCTTGAGCCATACCGACCATCACATCGGCCGCTTGTTGGACTTCCTAAAATCTATCGGCGAATTTGACAATACATTGATCATGGTCCTGTCAGACAATGGGGCCAGTTCGGAAGGCGGGCCGGAAGGCTCGGTCAACGAGAACCTGTTCTTCAACTTCGTGCCCGAATCGCTGGAAGAAAACCTGGCGGCGCTGGACGAGTTAGGCGGGCCCAAATATTTCAACCACTATCCTTGGGGTTGGACCTGGGCCGGCAATACGCCTTTCCGACGTTGGAAGCGAGAGACGTACCGGGGCGGCATCAGCGATCCCTTCATCGTTCATTGGGCCAAAGGCATCAAGGCCAAAGGCGAGGTGCGTAACCAATACGCCCATGCCATCGATATGGTGCCGACAGTGCTGGACGCCCTGGGCCTGGAACCACCGGTGAGCGTCAAGGGTGTGGCCCAGTCGCCCATAGAAGGGGTCAGCTTAACCGACAGCTTCGAGGATCCATTAACGGCCTCCAAGCATATCACCCAATACTTCGAAATGATGGGCCACCGTTCGATCTATCACGATGGTTGGCGAGCGGTCTGCCCCTGGCCGGGCACCTCGTTCAGCGAGTCGGGCAGAACGTTCGGCACGCCCATCCCGGCCGCGATGCTGACCGAGCTAGATGCGACCGCCTGGGAACTATACCATGTGGCCCAAGATTGGGCTGAGAATCACAACCTGGCGCCCAAGAAGCCGGAAGGCCTGGAAGCCGTCGGCGAGGTTCTGGGCCTGGCTCAAGAAAGTAAAGAAGATGCCGCCCACCGGGCCAAGTTGATCGAGATGATCGGCCAATGGTACGTCGAGGCGGGTAAATATAATGTCCTGCCCGTTGACGGCCGGGGACAACAACGTTTCGCCGATGAACGGCCGCAGATCGCCAAGGATCGCAGCAGCTACACCTATTATCCGGGCACACAAGAAGTGCCGGTGAACGCGGCGGCCAGGATCATCAATCGGCCACACAGCATCACGGCCGATGTGGCGTTGGCCGAGGGCGACGAGGGTGTGTTGATCTCCCAAGGCGGCATCGACGGCGGCTACAGCTTCTACGTGAAAGACGGCAAACTGCAATACATCTACAACTACGTGGCCCGGAACTTCTTCCACGTCGAGTCTAACGTGGACGTGCCCGCCGGCCGGCACCAGCTACGCTACGAATTTGAAGTGACTGGCGAACCCGATGTCTTGAAAGGCAAAGGTGTGGCCGGACTTGGACAACTCTATATCGACGGCAAGTTGGTAGGCCAGGTAGAGATGCCAGTCACCAATCCCATCATGCTCGGTTTGGCCAGCGGCGTGGTCGTGGGCGCGGATCCAGGGTCACCGGTCACGGACAAGTACGCGGCGCCTTTCCCCTTCAGCGGCACTCTTCACTCGGTGACGATGGACGTGAGCGGTGAATTGATTCAGGACACAGAAGCGGAGATGCGAGCCATCATGGCCCGGCAATAGGACCAAGCCATTGGAACCAATGCCTTGGTCTTGCAAAAACGACCCGCACCAGGGTCAGGTGCAGGTCGTTTCTCTATTGTTGAAAATTGTCATTTTAAATGGAATAACCGGAATGAAGAATCCTTGAAACCTCACGGCGATAGGAATTCCTCCCTCTGGTCGGAATGACGTTTACAAAAACCTATTTCATAGATCAATCGTAGCCAGGAGGGGGCGGCGGCGGGGCATTGTATTCGATGACGTTAAAGATGGCCCCCTGGGGATCCTGGATAAGTGAGAATTTGCCGACTTCGCCGGCCGGCGTGGGTGGAACCATGACGTTGCCGCCCAGTTCTGTGGCTTTTGCGGCCGTGGCCTCGGCATCTTCGACCAGGAAGTAGTTGGACCAATTGGGCGGGACCTCGCCCCACGACTCTTGTATCTGCATCATGCCGGCCTGGACGCGGCCGTCTTGGGCAACAGCTACATAGTCGTTGGGATCCACTTCATAGGTCCAGCCAAAGACCGCGGCATAGAAAGCGCGCGCTGCTTCGAGATCATTGGTCTGTAGCTCATTCCAGACCAGGGTATTGGGTCTATTGACCAACTGGGCGCCGATGTGCTGCTTGGGCTGCCAGACGCCCACGGCCGCTCCGGTGGGATCTTGGATGATAGCCATGCGGCCGGAATCCATGACGTCGAAGGGTGGCAGCAAGACGGTGCCGCCGGCCTCGGCCGCCCTGGCGGCTACGGCGTCTGCGTCGTCGTGCTTGATATAGGCGCTCCAATAAGGCGGGATGCCCTGGGCCTGCATGTCGGGACTCAGGGGGCCAAGCCCGGCTACATTGTAGCCTTCCAACTGGCCCATGGAGTATATGGTGCCCATGTCGGTGGGCAGGTCCAAAAATGACCAGCCGAAGAGGCCGCTGTAAAAGGCTTTGGCAGCTTCAGGATCGGTGGTTCCCAGATCGATCCAGGAAAAAACGCCGTCGGGATATTGCTTGACTACTTGCATGGTTGGTTCTCCTTATTTGTGAGTGGTTGTGATGGAAATGCTGCGTCGCCGGATAATGAAGTTTAACAGACGCCATTATAACATGAATAGAACATATGGTCTAGTACTAATTTTGCTTTTTAACCTCGGCAAGCGTCTCAATTAGGTAGCTTATCCTGGCTTTTATTTTTGACCGTAACGCATTTTACATTTTGCAGGACATTGAGACATCTGAAGTCGGTCCAACAAGTTGGCCTTGGAGACCTACGATGTCTGAGGTAACTTTGTCTCTTGTTCTACTCGGCCGGGATCTTGATGATGGTCAGGTTGCCTTCTTGTTCCAATTCGGCCACAAAATTATCAAACTCATCGATCTTAAAAACATTCCTGCCGGGACTGCGTGTCGGCCGGCCCATGATCATCATCTCCGCTTTCGTCTCATAAGCATAGCGGATCAATCCATCGCGGATATTACCCTCAACTAAGACGTAATCCACTTGCTCCACCCCGCGTCGTTGGGCGCGATCGGATAGTATCAGCATGGTGAAAGTGCCCATTTCAGTCAGTTCATGATAGACCACGCTCAATGGGCCGATGGTGGCGTATTCGAGGAATTCGGCATCCAGGATGTGGAGGAAGGTCAGCCTGGCCCCATACTCCAGGGTTAAGTCGATGGCCTTGGTCACCGTCTCTCTACTCTCCGGCCCGCCGCGCACGGCGCAGATGATATGCCGGGGCATCTTTTTAGTCATGGCAATCTCCTGAAAGAATCCTGTGCAGCAAGCCTGGCCGATTGCAGTATATTTTCAGCCGTTCAGCGTTTTCCGCTATCTCTTCCT
>JAHEJP010000299.1 GCA_024638855.1 Chloroflexota bacterium | reverse complement strand
AATATTGGACGACACCCACAAAATTACCCTGATCGACAAGAACGATCACTTCATGATTGGATTCAAGAAATTTGAGGTCATGTTTGGAAAGCATTCGGCCGATCAGGTCAAATCTTACTACACCGATCTTGCCCACACACGGATTAATTTTGTCCAGGACATCATCGAACAGATCGATCCGGAATCAAAAGTCGTGAAAACCGCAATTCGACCTTTACCTATGACTACTTGATAGTCGCTTTGGGCGCCGATCTCGCTCCAGAAGCCACGCCGGGATTCGTGGAAGGCGGCTATGAATTCTACTCTCTGCCGGGAGCCACCAGGCTTTATCCCGTTCTGGACATCTTTACCTCAGGGACAATTCTTCTCAGTATCTTCGGTAAACCCTATAAATGCCCACCCGCTCCGTACGAGGCAGCCTTTCAGTTGCACGATTTTTACCGGGACAAAGGTATTCGCGACAAAATTAACATCAAGATGTTGATTCCGGCCCCGGTTCCCTTGCCGGTGGCGCCCGGCGCGGCCGAGGAAGTCAAAAAACGTTTTGCCGAGCGCGATATCGAGCTGTTGACAAAACACAAAGTAACCGCCCTCGATCCGGCAGCAAAGCAGGCCATGATTTCGGAACAGAATCCGATGGCCTATGATCTTTTCATCGGCGTGCCCATCCACAGACCACCGCAGGTGATTCGAGATTCGGTCCTGGGAAAAGGCGGTTGGGTGCGGGTAAACAAAAACAACCTGGCGACAGATTTCGAGAACGTTTACGCTATAGGCGATGTTACTCATATACCGGTCGGCGAACTAGCCGTGCCAAAAGCCGGGGCCTTTGCCGAAGATGGGGCCAAAGTCGTAGTCGCCGACATTGTCTATAAAATCACCGGCGTAGACCGGCGTTCAATTTTCGAAGCAAACGGCACTTGTTACCTGGAATTCGGCGATGGCAATGTAGCCGAAATCAGCGCCAGCTATCTGGGCGAGGAAGTTCCCAAGGTATCGCTTGTACAGCCATCGGTCAAATCGCGGGAGGGCAAACAAAGTTTTGAGAACGACCGCTTAAACAGATGGTTCCGCAGGGTACAGGGCTGACGCTGCACTTCCACGCCACCTTCCTCATCTGAATCAGCAGATTTCATCTGAATCGGCTGATTTCATCACCTTGGTGGCACCTGATATAATGATACCAGTTGTCTGACGGTGCCGGTTGAATAAACCTTTTGATCATTATCAAAAAGGAGCCCTCGATGCTGGCTAAGGTGATGAGTTGCGCCATTGTTGGCCTAGAAGCGCAACTTGTAGAGGTCGAAGTTGACATAACCACCGGCCAACCCTTTTTTACGCTGGTTGGCTTGCCCGATGCTAGCGTGCGAGAAAGCCGCGACCGCGTCTTCGCCGCCATCCGTAATAGCGATCTCACATTTCCGGTCAACAAACGAATCACGGTCAATTTGGCCCCGGCCGATTTGCGCAAAGAAGGACCGGCTTACGATTTGCCCATCGCTTTAGGCATCCTGGCTGCTTCCAGCCAATTGTGGCCTGAAAAACTAGAAGGTAGCCTGGTTGTCGGCGAGCTTTCATTAGATGGAAGCGTCCGACATACCAAAGGCATATTGTCCATGGCGGCGCTGGCCCGGCAGGAAGGTTATGAGCGAGTGGCCGTCCCGGCCGTGAATGCAGGTGAAGCCGCCCTGATGCCCGACATCGATGTCTTGCCTGTATCATCGCTTTCGAAGATGGTCGGTCATTTGACCGGCATGAAAGAGCTTGAACCTTTAACCATCGACTTGGATGAGGCCTTTGATCTCGATCTGCAGTACGCGGCCGATTTCGCCGACATCATGGGCCAGGAACATGTCAAAAGAGCCATGGAAGTCTCGGCCGCCGGAGGTCACAACGCGCTTCTCTCCGGCCCGCCCGGCGCCGGAAAAACCCTCATCACCAAGTCCCTGCCAGGCATCCTGCCCAGGATGTCCATCGACGAAGCCTTGGAAGTGACCAAGATCTATAGCGTAGCCGACCTGCTGCCGGCCGATACACCTTTGATCAGGCACCGGCCCTTCCGCGCTCCCCACCACACAATCAGCTATGCCGGTCTGGTGGGCGGCGGCGCATGGCCCCGGCCGGGCGAGATTTCGCTGGCCCATCGGGGCGTGCTTTTCCTTGACGAATTGCCCGAGTTCGGAGAACGATTGTTGGAAGTCCTGCGCCAACCGCTGGAAGGCAATCCCCGGGAGGTATCCATCTCTCGCGCTACCGGGACCGTCACCTATCCGGCCAGCTTCATGCTGGTGGCCGCCCAAAATCCCTGCCCCTGTGGCTATTACGGCGATCCGACCCATGCCTGCAGCTGCTCTAACGCCATGGTCACCCGCTACCAGAAACGGATATCAGGTCCTATGATGGATAGAATCGACATTCACGTCGATGTGCCGCGGGTTGAATTCGAGAAATTGACTGCCAATCGAAAAGGCGAACCATCTAGCGAAATACGCCAGCGCGTTGAAGCTGCCCGCCAGCGCCAGTTGGCGCGCTTCGAAGGCACGCAGCTTTTCTGCAATGCTGATATGGGCTCCAGTGAAGTGCGCGAATATTGCAAAGTGGACGACACCGGCCGGCAGTTAATGCGCAGCGCCATGGCCCAACTCGGCTTGAGCGCCCGCGCCTTTCATCGTGTCCTCAAAGTGGCCCGGACCATCGCCGATCTGGCGACCGAGGAACAGATTCAAACCGCTTTTCTGGCCGAGGCCTTGCAGTACCGGCCGAGGATTTAGCGTCCGGTTATCCTTGCCGTTTGCCCTGGACTGGCAGGCGCCAGGTATGCTTTGCCAATCCTCCTTCAGCTCCACCAGCTGGTTAATTCTAAGTCAAGTCCGCAAACAGATTACAAAGAAGATTGCTGTAAATCTTCGCACTTCACTGGACCAAACTAATTCACTTTACTCGCAGATATCCGAAAGCATAAAAAGTCCACCTAGGAGCCAGATTAAGAGTAAAGTCGATCATTCTAGCAACGACATTCTGGGGATAATCCTGATTCACTCCTGAATGAGACCTATTTCATGACATTTGACACCTGATATCGATCTTATTTCATGTCAAAGCGTAACTCAGGAGTGTTGTTTGTTGTAACGTTATAGGAGGAAAAAGCCTATTGCTCGCATCATGGTGACACGGGCAGGTACTTGGAACTTGAGAGATGAAATATTTGGAACAAGTCCGTGTAAGCTATGAACAATATTTTCGTAATCATTTTGTAAGAGACAAAACCCATACTTCTACTGATACCGGTTACTCAGTATTTAAGAGGAGATCATCATGAAAAAAATATTTCTGTTACTCGTTATGATTTGCTTGGCCCTGATCATTGTTTTTCCGGCAAGTGCCGGCAACTCTGGTTTAGGACCCAAAGGCAAAGTGGTCGTGGCTAACCGCGCTTCGGGCACGATATCTGTCATCGACGTCCGTTCTGATACCCTCATCGGCACCTACAATCTACCCATAGGTGAAAATCCACCTGAACCTATGTATGTAACCTATTCAAATGTAAGTGGTTATGTGTTTGTTGGCGATCGAGCTAACAACAGGGTAGTTGTTTTTGATAAAGACGATTTTTCAGTTGTGGCCACAGTCTCAACGGGAAACGGCGTTTTCCATATGTGGTCTGATTCGCATGATCGACAGTTGTGGGTGAATAATGATATTGATAATACCTCAACTGTGATTGATCCGATGACCTTGGAAGTTATCGCCACCGTGGAGATGCCGGCCGATTTAGTAGGGGACGGTTACAAACCCCATGATGTCATTCTGGAACCGAAAGGGAGGTTTGCCTATGTCACCATGTTAGGAGGCAGTGGTGCAAACGATTACCTGATTCAATTTAGCACCGAGACATTTGAGGAAATCAATCGAGTTCCAGTCGGCAAAGACCCACATGTCTCTCTGACGAAAAAAAATGATCTGATCTATGTGCCCGCCCAAAACAGTAATGTCGTTAGCGTTTTCAATCGCGATACGCTTGAGCCGGTAAGCGAATTAATGATTCCTGGAGCACATGGGGCTGGTATGACCCCCAGTGGGAAGGTGTTGTATACAACCAATCTTCCCGGTGGCGGTACAAACGGTTTATTTGCCATAGAAACCGATACCAATACGATTCTAGGCTCATCAGACACACCATTTGCTGTACCCCACAACATCGTTGTGACTAAGAACGATAAGCTATTCCTGACACATTCGGGTGCTAACTCAGATAAAGTCACCGTTTATGCAGTCTCGAAAGATGAACCAATCCCTACTCTGATTGGCGAATTGACCGTCGGGCTAAATCCCTTTGGCCTGGCGTATGTTCCGAATAGTTAAATAGACAAGATAGATCTACCCCGGAAACGGAATTCTATCCATTTCCGGGGTCAGTGTTAAAATCGGACACATGTGGTTGAGTTGATTTGGATTAAGCATTCGTGTTCTATTTGAATCATTCTTTGTTCATTCATCTAATGATTCACTATTTATCGAATGTTGGCTACTAAATTTTTGTGGTGCGCGATAGCACTCTGTTTTCGTCCATAACGCCTTATTATCCGACCTATTGACCCGTATCAAAACCCTCATCACCAAGTCCCTGCCAGGTATCCTGCCCAGGATGCACTTCGAGAACTGTCGGAACCCGTAGGCGGAAAAGTATGAGCGAAGATATATGCATATCACAAGTTGACTTGTTTCTAGCTATAGGCGTAGATAATAAAATGCTCCATGATATGCTGGATTAACACTTCAATTTTCAAGAAATCAGAACGCTCGTTTTTGAACTAGAGTTCGATTATGATCAACTGGCAGGTGAAGGAAATTCGACCAAAATCTGAGAGTTCATTCTGAGCCTTGAGCGTATGGGAACGAAAAGGCAGTATGAACAAGTCCTAATTGCGGCTGAAAAACGACCTCTCGTCCATTGGCGCGATTGCTTATAGAGAAACTATTTGGACTTGACACAGACCTTTTTTGGTCAATCGCGAGAATACCAGCCACGGAAGTCATCTGGCGTTTGTGCCATTTCTATCCAGCTTCTCTATTAGGTGGCGTGGTTGGTTTGTGTGGTTCCTTCAGCAAAGATTTTAGACCCTACAGTATAGGGCAGTCAACGCTGTAGAGCGACCCCCGATCCCCAATCGCCAACCCCCATCCCCCTATTCCAATTCTCCTCAAAATCTCTTATAATGATACGTGAGTCAAGAACCGGAGCTACCGTCGCGCACCCATCGTCGAGCACCGACGAACCACAGAAACATAGCCCCGGGGAGCAGATACGCGGCCTTTCAATATAAGAGGGTGAGACCAATGGCATCTGCCGTAATACCTGTGACCGCCGTCACATCCGGATTAGGTGTGCTGCTTAACAGCGTGATCTTCTATTTTGTCGTGACCCAGGGCCGGCGACTATACCATTATCTATTTGCTGGGGTGCTGGCTATCTGCGCCGTGTGGGACTTGTGTATCTTCTTGATGATGATCCGCAACAAATACGTCGATGAAGTGGCTATTTATGGGTACGCCATCATTCCCTGCACTATGTTGCCGACGCTCATGTATCACTTCGCCTGCACCTACATCAACCAACCACGTAAATGGACGACGATATTCCTGTGGCTTGTCGGCATCCTGGCTATGCTCGGCATGATTACCGGCTTTTCCGGCCGGATCGACGGCGTTTTCCGCTATCCGTGGGGAAATATCTTCCGGCCAGATGAGAAGCTGGCGATCACCAATTTGATCGCCTTACCGGTATGGTACGTGATCACCCTGACATCATGCTGGCTCTTGCTAAGGGCTTACCTCCATGAACGAGAGCCGGTTGCCCGGCGTCATCTGCTCTATGTTTTTGCCAGCCTGCTGGCCATCTCACTGGCGGTGATCAAGGTGGTCGTCGTCCTCGGTGTCGAGCAAGGCTTTTTCCTGACCTTCGGCATGCTGGCCACCGACATCTCGGCGGCTATTATCGGCATCGCCATTCTCAAAGATCGCCTGTTTGACATCGCCCCGATCGTCAAGATCGGCCTGGTTTACTCCTTTTTGGCCACGGTAGTCATCTTTGTGTTCAGCTTTTCCGAGCATATGCTGACCACCTATGTGGCCGAGCAGATCGGCGGACATTCAGAGTTGCTCCATATCGTCGCCGTCGCCATTTCGATCGCCGTGTTGATGCCGGTCAAACGCCGGGTCGAGCATGCTGTCGACGGTTACTTCGGTGAGAGGAAGCTGAGGTTTTAGGTGGTTCATTCGCCAAGCGGCTAAACCTCCCGGAAAGCTCTAGCCGGATGAAAATCCGGCGGACTCTAGTCGGCTAAAAGCCCTTAATGATATTTAATGAATAGGCGAATGAAGCCCTGAGGACACCATGAAAATAGAAAGAAGTATCGTTATCGATGCGCCACCAGAAATGATATGGCCATTTCTGGTCGAACCCGAGAAGATCTTGCAATGGTATTTGCCATTGGAAGAATTCA
>JAHEJP010000298.1 GCA_024638855.1 Chloroflexota bacterium | reverse complement strand
TTTTGGCACGCGCTGAATTTGGATCAATGGCAACCGCACAGAGCGATCAGCCGTTTATAGTCACGCGCAATTTCGCCTACGATGAGACCGTCCATGCCATCTACATGCACGGGGCAAAGAAAGGGCGCACTCACGATAGCGCAATGGAAGCACCGCGGGTTTGTTTCAGCGCCAGCGAGGCGGGCCGCCTGCTCCCCGGGAAGCGCGCCATGGATTTAGGCACGGAGTTCGGCGGGGTAGTTGCATTTGGGCGTCTGCATGTGGTCAAAGATTTCGATGAAGCCAAGCACGGTTTGCAACTGCTGTGTGATAAGTATTTCCCACACTTGAAACCGGGCGTGGATTACGAAACCACCACCGACACCGATCTGAAAGTCACCGCCGTGCTGCGAATCGACATCGAGAGTTGGAGTGGCAAAGAGAGTAAAGCTCCTGATGATTTCCCCGGCGCATTCTACTTCGACGATAAATCAACCTCAGTTCGGAATTAGATAGCAGTAGGTAATAGAGCGTGCTCGCTTATTGACAAGTTGAGAGACAGCTTCTTCTCCTGGTGAGTGTAGACGCTCAACCCAGCCAAAGAAATTCTGGATGATAAGATGGCGGGTATGCGCGATCTATGAGATGTTCTTCAACTGGTCATTGATGGTCTTAATGAGTGCCCGCTTGCACAGCAAGCGCTTGACTTGCAGGAAAACCAGCCGATTCTCATCTCTTAAACCCCGGACTCAGGTTGTGATAAAATTTCTCCATGTCCAGCAAAACCAAAGGCAAGGAAACCACAGAATCCGCCTGCTGCGCCCTAGATTTCACCGGCTGGCTCATCGACTCCTTGGGCCAACGGCCGGCCGGTAGCGATGCTTCCCGAGCCGCGGCCGACGCCTTCAAGGAAGAGGCTGTACAATTCGCCGGCCGGACCTGGACCGAGGATTTCCCTGTCCATCCCGGCGCCTTCCTGGGCTGGATTCGCCTGATGGTCATATTTTATGCGCTGTCGGTGGTATGCCTCTGGATCGGCCTCTATCTAGTCGCCGCCTTGCTAACCAGCCTGGGGCTGGCCATCATGATCGGCCAATTTTTCCTTTACCACGAGGTGATCGATCCCTTTTTCCCGCGCCGCACCGGCCGCAACGTCTTGGCTTCCATCGAACCGGAGCAAGAAGCCCGGGCCCAATTGATCGTCAGCGGCCATCATGACAGCGCCCACGTCTTCAACTTCCTGGTTCACCAGCCGTCCCTTTACCCGCTGCGGGTGTACGGCGGGCTCGGTTCCTCCGCCCTGCTCATCATCGCCAGCTGGATCTTGACCCTTTGGACGGCTATCGCCGGGGAAGCGCCGGCCTGGTCGGCCGTCGCCGCCGGAGTGCTCACCCTGCTGCTACTCATTGGCGTACTATCCTCAGGGGGAATAGCCGTGAAGGTTAAGAAGTTCGCCAAGGAGGCTTCATAGATGCGCTATCGCGTGAAGGCTAAACAACAAAATACTAAGATGTGCCTGGTTTGTGGTTTGAAGAACCCTTTTGGCCTACACACGGCTTTCTATGAGTTGGAGAATGACGAGCTCTTGGCCATCTTTAAACCCATGGAGGAGCACCAAAGTTATCCCGGCCGGCTACACGGCGGCATCGCCACGGCTATTCTGGATGAGACCATCGGCCGGGCGATCATGATCCATCATGATGATCTGTGGGGCGTCACCATCGAGTGCAGTACCCGCTACCGGAAACCGGTTCCGTTGGATGAGGAAATACGAGTCGTGGGGCGGATCACGAAGATCGCCCACCGTTATTTTGAAGGGACGGGAGAGATTTTGCTGAGCGACGGCCGCGTCGCCGTCAGTGGGTGGGGTAAATATATCAAATTGCCTCTGGAACAAATCGCCAATTTTGATTTTGAAGAGCAAGAATGGCAGGTGGTGCCGTCGGCCGGTGATCCCCAGGAAGTTGTGCTTTAGACACTTGAACTAGAGGATAACGAATTCCTGACCGGCGGGATCGACGCGGCTGAGTTAGCCAAGGCGGCGTGAAGAAGGTCCGGTCGTCTGAACGGCAAACAAACGCCATTCATCTGGGACGCCCTTCAGCTTATACTCTCCCCGCGATTCAAAAAGAAAGCCCGATCCGACCACCAGATCCTTCACGGTCCTGGAGACAAAAACATCCCCGGGAGGGGCCTGGGCCATGACCCGGTTGGCAATGTGTACGGCGATCCCCCCGATTTCCTGGTCGTTGACTTCAATTAAGCCGGTGTGAAGTCCGACCCGAATCTCCAGGCCCAGTTTCCGGACTTCATTGACGATCGTTGTGGCCATGGTGATAGCCCGGACCGGGCCATCAAAGATCAACAAAAATCCATCGCCGGTCGATCTGATTTCCCGGCCGCGATATTGATCCAGCCGTTGGCGCACCAGGCTATCGTGGGCCTGGAGCACCTCTCGCCAGTGGGCATCTCCCATAGTCGCCGCGCGTTCAGTGGAATCGGCGATGTCGGTGAACATGATCGTGGCCAGAACCCGATTGGGCTCCGGAGCGGCCCGCACGCCGGTTAGGAACTCCTGGATCTCGTCTAATACCTGGTCCGCCCCTCCGGCATGAAACGGGTAACATTCCGTACCCGGCAACTCGACATACTTGGCGCCAGGGATTGATTCTGCCAGGTAACGGCCGTGGCCAACCCGATAGTACTGGCTATCCGAGCGGTGAAAAACGAGCGCCGCCATGGAAATGCCGGGCAGCACCGAGCGTAAATCCAGTCGTTGTGCCCAACCGTAAAAAATTGTGGCCGCGCCGGGAGGCATGGCCAGACGCTGGTAGCGCCCGATCCATTGGCGAAAGCGTTCATCCTTAGCCACCCCGGGGGCAGTCAAATAGAGCATATCCCCGGTTCCCCAGGTCCGCTCGAAGAGCCCGCGCAATTTTAGGGCGACCGTCTCGGGCATGCCTTGCGGGTAATCTTCATCACGAAGTAAGCGAGCATAAGCATTCAGCAGGATCAAGGCCGAGATCCGCTCGGGGTAAGTGGCGGCGAACAAGATGGCCATCAGACCACCCTCGGTATCGCCAATCAGGGCTGCTTTTTCCGATCCGACCGCATCCAGAACCTCTCGAGCATCATCCATCCAATCTTCCAGGGAGGGCAAATGGGTCAGGGGAACGGGATCAGAAACGCCCGTCCCTCGCTTGTCAAAACAGATGACCCGCCCAAAAGCAGCCAGGCGGTTGAAGAAATGATTAAGCGACGGCTCCTCCCACATCACCTCCAGGTTGGTGGCCCAATTGGTAATGAAGAGAATGTCGAGAGGCCCATCGCCAATGACCTGGTAGGCGATGTAACCCGCTTCAGATTTCACGTATTTAGTGACGCCACGAATCATTGTCGGATACACCTTTTCAGTTTTTGAAACCGGGTTTGAAACCTAGATAGATGTTGGTCGAGCTCTCTGGCAACTCGCTGTGCTCAAAGGGCCGCCAATGGGCTTCAAAGCCAACCTGGTCGATGATCCGCAACCAATCTTCGTGGCCGTAAAGGCCGCAGTGATGCTCGTCGAGGATGGCCTGCGTTTCCTGCCCTTCTTCGCGCAGCATATAGACCATGGTGAAAATATAATGCGTATCGGCCGGATCGGGGTCCCAGGTCCATTCCAGGTAGCGTAGCGCCCGGACGTCGCCGTCATGGCCGCCGTGGCTGGTGGCGGGTTTGAAGGTTTCGCGCACAGCGTCAGGCGCGAATAAGGCCACGCCACCCGGCCGGCAATGCAGGTAGGCCGTTTCAATGGCCCGGCGCAAATCCTCTTCGGTGGTCATATATTCGATGGCATCGTGGATGAATACGGCGTCGAAGGTCCGGCCCAGGCGAACCGTTCGCATGTCGCCTTGGAGATGTTCGACTTCCGGGTTGAGTTTTTGACTGACGGCCAGCATGCCCGGCGCCAGATCGACCAGGGTCAATTTGAAATGCTGCTTCAAGTGAGAGGCGTTGTTCCCCCCACCCGACCCCAGCTCCAGCATGGTTCTCGGGCTAAAAGGGCATAAATCGACGATGGCTTGCCGGTAAAAGTTGGCCTCCTCGGCGTAATCGGCCGGGGCCGACAAAACAGGCCACCAATCGGCCAGTTCCCGGTACAGCTTCGGCAGATTTTTTTCATCATCCATGTTATTGCCTATCGATCTCCGCTCCTCTCCCCGGCTAAATGAAGGATGAAAGGCTGCTGTTAACGATCCATTTGGGGTTAGCTTTTTATCGCAGGCTGCTTGCCCGCGATTCGGGCGCGTAAGCGAATGCCCGCTGCTGCCAGAAGACGATACTGCTGCCTAACAAGGCGATGGCCAGGCTCAGGTCCAGGGCGCCCACGCCGATCAAGGATTGGTAATGACCTTCGGCCAGCCGGGACAACGTCGCCCCGGTCAGGATCATAAGCATCAAGAGCAAGAAGAATTGCGGCCGGAAGAATTGCCAGATCCGCGGTTGGTCCAGGCCCTCGATTCTGGCCAGATTCTTGCGGCAACTTCTGCTGAACAGATAGCGCGCCTTCAGCCCACCCAATAGCAAGGCGATACCCACAAAGATCCACTGCCAATTTTGCTCCGGTCGTAGTGAATCCGCTTCCAGCAGCAGAGTGCCGGCTTTGATCAGCAGCACAAAACCGCCGATGTGCCAGACGACGGCGGCAAGAATGTTGAGCATGCGGCGAGATACGGTCATTTTAGGTCCACTGCCAAAAATAGGCGCTAAGTTTATGGTAGGATGCCCATCTCGACAAATAAGCCCGTGAACGGCGAAATTTCATATCTGTGTCAGCTCCTTCGATAGTTCGGCCTTTTCTGGCACGAATACCTGGGCCTTTGAAAGGACGAAGGACGCTGAGCGAAATTAACCATCAGCGTTGAGGGTGAAATAAAAAGCTTTTTGGCTTCACTGGCAGGCCCCGCTATCCGAAGCCAGGCTAAGAGCCAGATGACCAGCGACATGCAGAATATGAAGGCTATTCTTGAAGCCTAGCGCCCTGAAAGTAAGTTTTCCTCGAATAAACGTACAGGGTTTCAACAGACGATCCTGTGTGCGATTACGAATCACAAAACCCTGTACGTTTTCATTCGGCGACTTTGGAATAACCGTTCAGGCTCAGCCCTTCAGCACGCTCAGAGGAAAGTAACAGGAGACGATCCAGTTGGGCGCATCCACGATTTCGCTGATCTTCAGGTCGGCGGCCGCGCTGCACAGGCAATAAGCCTGGCTGCGAGTCAAGCCGTGATTCGCTACCAGCCAGTCGATCATGTAGCGCAGGGCGTTCTGGGAATTCTGGTAAAGATCCTCGCCGTGGGCCGTGGTGCAGTGATAACCCTGGCTATCGGCCCTGGTCAGAGGGCTGGGCGTCGTAAATTGCAGTTCCCTCAGTGACAGATCCCTACGCACATTAAAACGTAAGGTAACCGTCATCGGCGTTTCAATGCCCGTGCCGGTTACTTCGCCGTCCCCCTGCGCCGAGTGGCAATCGGCCGTGGAGAACAGCGCACCCTCAACCCAGACCGGCATGTAGGCGGTCGCGCCAATGGTCAGCCCACGGATGTCGATGTTGCCGCCGTTGAAGCGCGGCGGTATGGTGGAGATGCGGCCCTCTTCCTCAGGCGCTACGCCCATGACGCCGCAGAAGGGCTCATAGGGAACAGTCACCATGTCGCTGTTTCGAAAGGTGCAACTCTCCCCTTCCAGGCGCCAGTGCTGAACGTAAGGATAATCAAAATCCTCGGCCAATAGACCGAAACCTGGCAGGTGACCATTCCAACCCCAACCCTTGTGTTTCAGGTCCAAAATCTCCACTTCCAGCGTATCGCCAGGTCGGGCGCCTTTCACGAAGACCGGTCCTGTCAAAGGATGGATGCGCGCGAAGTCAAGATTGGCCACCGCCTCATGATCCGATTCCGGGGTCACCTGGCCATCGACCGCTTCACGGCACTCAAAAACCACCGTGTCGCCGGGATCGATTTCGATGCGGGCCGGATAGGAATTATCCCAAAATGCATGTACGACGCTGTCGTCTAAATAATGCTCGGCCATTATTCTTCCTCCTTCATACCAAATATTTGCTTAAGCCTAATGCTTTCCCCCAGTATAGCTCAGGCAGGTTTGCTTTTGAACCACCGGACGCTTATTCCTCCAGTTATTCCAAAATCAATTTGACGCAAGCAAAACAGCCAGACTGGTCCTGCGTTCGAATATCCCCCTCCCCCTTGAAACAAAACCTAATCTTGATTCCCCCAGCCCTTTGTGCTAAAATTCACATAACATATGAATACATATTCATGTATCAACTTGTGGAGTTAATATGATAACCCTGACCACCGTGGATGAAATGACAGCCGCCCAAATGGCCCAGCTCTTTGCCACCCTCAGCGATACCAGCCGGGTGCGCATCGTCGGCGCTTTGAGCGCCAGGGAGTTGAGCGTGGGCGAAATTGCCGCCATCGTGGGCATCAGCCACTCGGCCGTCTCCCACCACCTGCGGCACCTGCGCCA
>JAHEJP010000297.1 GCA_024638855.1 Chloroflexota bacterium | reverse complement strand
CCATATGCTGCCAAAATCACAAAGTGGCTAACACGCGTTACTAACACGTGTTAGTATATTAGATTTCGTATATTGTTGTCAAGTCAATTCGGTGGCAATCCGGTGACCGTCGCTGACGATCTTTCTAAATCCAATTCGGTTCCTGGTATTCACTAAAAACATCGCGGAAGACGTCCGTTATCTCCCCCAAGGTCGCATCAGCCCGGACGGCATCGATGATGTATGGCATCGTATTATCTGTGCCTTGGGCCGCCTGGCGTAATCGGCTTAGGCTCTGGGACAGGCGCTCATTATCTCGTTCAAGCCGCAATTGGTGCAATCTCCCTAATTGGCGTTCGTATCCTTGAGGATCCATATTCAAGATCGGTATTCTCAAATCTTCATCAGGATCGTGATAGTCATTTATGCCGACGATAACGCGCTCTCCGCTATCGATCTCTTTCTGGTACTCGAAGGCGGCTGAAGACAGTTCGCTTTGATAGAATCCGAGCTCAATGGCCGGAAGCACGCCGCCCATGTCGTCAACCTGTTGCCAATATTCATAAACTTGGCGTTCTATTTTATTGGTCTCATGCTCCACAAAATAGGAACCGGCTAAGGGATCGACCGTGTTGATCACCCCGCTCTCTTCGGCGATGATTTGTTGGGTTCTTAAGGCAATCGTAGCCGCTTCAGCGCTAGGTAAAGCCCAGGCCTCATCCATGCTATTGGTGTGCAGGCTTTGCGTACCGCCAAGCACGGCAGCCAACGCCTGCAAAGTGACGCGCACAATATTATTCTGGGGTTGTTGAGCTGTAAGAGACACACCGGCCGTTTGGGTATGAAACCGACACAACCAGGATCGCGGATTTTTCGCACCAAAGGTTTCCTTCATTTCTTTGGCCCATATTCGACGGGCAGCGCGAAACTTGGCGATCTCCTCGAAGAAATCATTGTGGCAATTGAAGAAGAAGCTTAAACGAGGCGCAAATTCATCGATATCCATGCCCCGCTCAATACACCAGCGTACATATTCAAGACCATCGCCCAGAGTAAAAGCTAATTCCTGAGCGGCCGTCGATCCTGCCTCGCGAATATGGTAACCACTGATTGATATTGTATTCCACAGTGGCAGGCGTTGCGTGCCAAATTCAATGGTATCGACCACGAGACGCATGGACGGCTTGGGCGGAAAAATGAACTCCTTCTGGGCGATATACTCCTTCAAGATATCGTTTTGCAAAGTTCCTCGTAGAGCGTCCATCGGAACGCCTTGTCTCTCGGCTGTAACGATGTACATTGCCCAAATGACAGCGGCCGGACTATTAATAGTCATGCTGGTACTGACCTGGTCGAGCGGGATACCATCAAAGAGGATTTCCATATCTTGTAGGCTGCTGACAGCCACCCCACACTTCCCGAATTCGCCTATCGCTTCAGGAGAGTCTGTATCGTAACCCATGAGGGTCGGTAGATCGAAGGCGACTGATAAACCCATATTCCCCTGCTTCAATAGATACTTGTAGCGCTCATTGGTTTCTTCAGCCGTCCCAAATCCGGCGAACATACGCATCGTCCAAGGCCTTCCCCGGTAAAGCGAGGCATGTATCCCCCTTGTATATGGATACTCACCGGGAAAACCCAGATCGGATATATAATCCAATTCGGAAACATCCAACGGCGTATAAAGCTGGTTGATCACCTCGCTCGATGTGGTCATAAACTTGTCACGGCGTTTAGGCAGGTTGGCGAGAGTGGGCCTATTTATCGATTCTTCCCATTTTTCTTTTTGCCGGACTAAATCGGACAGTTTTTTATAATCGTTCATTGGTTGTCGCTCTCCATTGGGCAAGAGTTATCAAAGATTTGACTTAGCTGCCGCTATGGAAATCCTGCGCTCGAAGTTCCAAAAGTCTTGTCGATTATACTTGACCGATCATACCCATGCGAGTGGGCAAGCATACTATTGGGGCGGGCATACGGAAGCATAACATTGATTTACAATCACCGTTATGTGGTTGCTGGCATAGGAGCCATCAGTTAGAATGCGCCACCAATTGGACTTCCACCATTGATAGATTCAACGAACGTTTCCTCCACAGATCCATCCCAGGTGCCAGCCACGCTTGGGGACGACCCCGGCCTCATTCGCGCGGCTGCAATATTGGCCATCGGAAATGTCGCTAGCCGCATTTTTGGTCTTTTACGGGAGATAGTCAAGTCCAATATGTTTGGCGCCTCCCCCTTGTTGGCTGCATACACTGTTGCCGTGCTTGTGCCGATGACGCTTTTTAACCTGATAACAGGTGGGGAAATGGTTAGTTCCTCTCTAGTCCCGGTTTTTAGCGACTACGCGGCAAAAGAGCGTCGCCACGAGCTTTGGCAACTGGTCAATGTATTTTTGAGTCTGGCTACGATTTTCCTAATCGTCGTCGTTTTATTGATCGAAGTTTTTGCTCCACAGGTTGCCTGGCTAGCTGGCGCCCGTAACTTTGATAACCAGTCCCTGTTCTCAGTAACGGTGAGGCTGATGCGGCTGGCCACCCCTGCGGTTTTGTTCCTGAGTATCGCCAGTATCTTGACCGGCGTTTTACTATCTCTAAAACGCTTCACGCTGCCCGCATTTACAACGGCCGTATTCAACGCGACTATCGTGATCGTGGCCCTACTCCGGCCGGACCAGATTACGAGCCTTGTTTGGGGCTTGCTGCTCGGCTCTATCTTGCAGGTTATCATGCAGCTGCCAGGCCTGCGCGATGGCAAGCTGCAAATCAGTTTTAATTGGCAGCACCCGGCCATTAAACGAATCGCTATCCTCTATGCGCCAATCGTGGTCGGCTTAGTCGTGAATCAAATCGCCATTTGGATCAGTTATAATTTCGCCATCACAACCGGAGACAACTCGGTCACCTATATGACCTACGCAACCACGCTATACCAATTTCCGTTGGGTCTGGTGGTAACTGCTCTTTCGGTAGCCACACTGCCTACTTTGTCTAGGTTGGCAACGATTTATCGAACGGCGGCCGAAAATAATGCGCTAGATGCGAGCGATCGGTTGCGGGATTACAAGGAAACTTTAGCCGGCGGAATTAGATTGGTCATCGTCCTGGGTGTGCCGGCGGCCGTAGGCCTATTCGTCTTGGCCCGGCCAATCATCTCCTTATTGCTCGAACATGGCGCATTTACAGCTGCTGATACTGAGATAACTACCCAGGTACTCCGCGTTTACTTGATTGGTCTAGGTTTTGCCGCTGTAGATCAGATGCTGGTCTTTGCCTCTTATGCCCGAAAAGATACCTGGCGACCCGCGTTAGCAGGAATCATCAGCATCGTCATCTATACCGTGGTCGCAGCCTCGTTGTTAGAGACACTTGGATTGCTCAGTCTCATGGTGGCTGACGCCGTAAAACACATCATTCACACCGTGATCATGCTCGTCATCTTCCAGCGTCAGCTTGGCGGTCTGGCCGGATTTAGGATAACAAATACCTTGATGAAGACACTGTTGGCAGCCTTCGTCACCGGAGCGGCCGCTTACATTGGCGCCATCTTACTCGCCTCTGTACTGCCAACGACCGCCTTCGTGGGCAAGTTAGTGATCGTCCTGGTAGCAGGGCTGGTTGGACTATTGGTTTATCTGGCCTTTGTATTTCTACTCAATATCCAAGACGCCAAATCATTGTGGTACCTATTCTGGCGGCGGGTTCGACCGCAGCGCTGATTTTCGCTCCTTACCCGGTTGGTCAACATACTTAAATCGTGTACAATGTTTTTTTGGGTTGGTGGGTGAATGTAGCTTATTATATCGAGGCTGTTTTGAATGTCTGGGCTCAGGCCATTGACCTGACGTATGACGACTCGGTTAGACCCAACAAATTGTTTGTTTCATCAATTGCCGTGCCGTGTATCTCCTCACAAATTAGTTAAAAACAAAGGATAAAGAAAAATGGCTAATGAAGTGTACCAATTAGTTGTTCGCAAGGGTCCGCGTCCAGGCCAGGTTTTTCCATTGGAACTGGATGTTTTGACTTTAGGACGAGATCCAATTGCCGACATCGTTCTGGAAGATCCTGAAGTGTCGCGCCACCATGCGAAACTAACTCAAATCGAGGCCGGCTACCAGCTTCAAGATATGGGCAGTACCAACGGCACCTTTGTCGATGGTCAAAGATTGGCTGGCGAGGCCCAGGATCTTAAGCCAGGACAGGTGGTGATGCTGGGCAGTAATGTAACCCTGGTTTACCAGGCTGCGCCGGCGTCAGATCCATTGGCGACGATGGTTGCCCCAGCGGCTGCCGTAGAACATGAAGTTCCCGCCCCTGATCCAGAGTTGGAAACCCCTGCCGAAGAGCCAGATGTCGAGATTGTTGTTGAACCAGAATTGGACAAACCGCCTGTGGTTGAACCAGTCGAGGTAGATCTCGTCGATGAGACGCCAGAATCAGTGCCAGAAGTTGACGAAGAAGATGCCCTGGAGACTATGTATGAAGAACAAGCGTCGGTCATTGAAGCGGCCGAGGTAGAGACAGATTCGCTACCAACATTTGACGAGCCGCTCCCGGATCCTGACCAGAGCCTCGATTTTGAAACACCTGCGCCTGTTGCTACATTTGATGAGCCGGTTCCAGAACCTGAGCCAGAGCCCGACTATGAAACACCCTCACCTCTACCTTCTTTTGAAGAGCCAGAACCACCACCTGTATTCGACGATATTGCCCAACCGGTTGAAGATAACTTCGATCAAACAATTGTTGATTCAGGTGAACCACTACCCGATTTCGAGGCCAAACCTATAGGAGGAACGGCTTTGGAAGAGCCTGCCGACTACGCCGCGGGCAAAGGGGACAGCACCAGGAATCGCAACATCATTATTGCTGTTGTCGTGGTATTACTTCTGTGCTGCTGCTGCTTATTAATCCTGGGTGCCGTTGCACTTTCACAGGGTGAATTTGACAGTGTGGTCTATATGGAACGAGGCTTGGAAATCGCGAGCACTGTAAAGGGACACTTGCTCTTCTAGTATCCCTTGGCGATGAAATAAAAGGATCGCGGGCTTTTTCTCCTGAGCTGCCCCTAAATACTTTAATATGTACTTTGCAACCGAGCTACTAGTTAGCCCGGTTGTTGTTTTCGTCGTCGACTACCTGGAAATCACCTTCGATAATGATAGAGTCGATTGCATCCGGGTGCGGCTGCTCACCGGTTTCAAATTCAACTTCAGGCGATGCGGCCGCCTGCCGCATGGCTCGAACATGTTTGGCCACGACATCCTGCGGTGATAATTCGATGAAGACCTTGGCACCAACCAACAAGGCGGTTAAATCGTCCAGTTGCCCCATCACCGGTATAAAGTCCGGTATCAAGTCTGTTGGAATTAATATGTAGACGATAGCCAGGGCGGGTAATATCTTCAAATAGAGCGGGACCTCTGGGCTGCGGAGCAGCTGCCAGACCAGACGCGTCTGGCGCCACATCTCTCTCCAAAATCCCTCGTCCTTTACGCGGGTTGTCAACGTTGTATCACTTGCTTCCATGTGCTCCTCTTGATTGTCATTGCGGTTTTGGTCACTCACTTAGCACCTCTCAATACGCAAGATAATCTAACTTGGTTGCATAGCCTACTGTTGACCTATAACATAATCACCCAGTTCGGGCAAAATCGAATTTATATTGTACCTCTCCCAGTAACCAATGCCACCCGCTGTAAATATTGTAAAACCAATGACGTAGCCATCCTGTCGAACGCCGGAGTCGTACCAACCTAATTGATTGATGAATGCCTCACGACCTGTCTCTCCCAATCCTTGCTGCTCCCAATAACTCTGAAAGTCTGCCCAACCCAGGCCCGGTGGTCCAGGGCGATTGCCTATGATTCCATCGATGCCGGCCTCAGTTATTATCAAGGGAATGACCATTCCAGCAGGCTCCAAGATCTCTCGATAAAACCAACGATACCGAAAGGTAAGCGAGCCTCGATCTGGGTAAGCCGGATATCCCGGCAGCGAGTCGCCGTACAGATAAGTCATATCGGGAGCGCTGTATTCATGCAACGTTAAGACACCGCCGTGCTGCATCGCAACGTCAATGGCTGGTAAGAATAGCTGAAACTCATCAAGTTCCGGCACACCCGTAGCGAAACCGCCGATAGCGGTTTTGAAACCATGCTGCGCCATTTGGCGAACCCTTTCCTGCTCAAAGCGCGAATACCAGATCATATTATCATAATTCGGATCAGGTTCGTTCCAACCCTCCCAAAAATCAACGGCCGGATTCAATTGATATATTTTCAGGTACTTGGCCACAAAACGTTGGGCTGCTTCTTCCGGATTCCCGCTGTAATCCTGATGGTCTATGCTATGCCTGCCAACAGTAATTGTTCTTGGGGAGACCTCTTTGACTTCGGCTAGAAAACCCAGGTCGTCCACTGCCTTCATTACCGCAGGCTGGGAGCGGCGAACGAATTCCATGATAGCCGGATCATTATTTCTCACCACATGCAGCCCAAGTTTGCTGGGACCCAATTCATCCGTCGGCGGTAGATCAGG
>JAHEJP010000027.1 GCA_024638855.1 Chloroflexota bacterium | reverse complement strand
GCGTGAATTTGCAGGTAGAACTGATTACTCCAGTGGCCCTTGAAGCGGGCAGCACCTTCGCCATTCGCGAAGGCGGCTTGACCGTCGGCGCCGGCGTCATCACGAAGATTCTTGAATAGATTTACGTACAGAATCCTTGGCGACGCGTATAACCGTTTGACGCCACCGCCACAGTAACGAGGCTTATATGGCACAAAAGATACGAATTCGATTGAAAGCATATGATCACAGAGTACTTGATCAGTCTGCGAAACGGATTGTTGGAACGGCTGAAAGGACCGGGGCCCAGGTTGTCGGTCCGGTGCCACTGCCTACAAGGATCGAGCGATTCACGGTTCGTCGAAGCACCTTTATTGACAAGGATTCGCACGAACATTTCGAAATTCGCACCCATAAGAGACTGATTGACGTGCTTAATCCAGATTCAAAGACAATTGACACGTTGATGCGGCTAAACTTACCGGCCGGAGTGGATATCGAAATACAGATTTAAGAATATTGATGAGATTGGTGTATTGGAATTAGCAGTAATCACCAATTTTCAACCGCAAGGATGATGCAGCTCTAGCCTAGTAGCTGACAGTCCTGGGAGGTTGTATATGAAGAGTTTACTAGGCATAAAAGTGGGCATGACCCAGATAATCAACGATGACGGCGTGGTAATGCCTGTTACTGTTATTCAAGCGGGTCCCTGCTACATAACGCAAATCAAAAAAGACGATAAGGATGGTTATACGGCCATTCAGCTTGGTTTTGGGGAAGTCAAAGAGCAGCGCCTGACCATGGCCCAAAGAGGTCATCTAGGCTTGCTGAAAACCGACAACAAACGTCCGAGCAGGAAAAAGAATATTGGCATTCCTGCTGTTCGACATCTGCGCGAATTCAGGACCGGCAGGGTCGATGAATACCATCTAGGTCAAGTTCTGACCGTTGAACAGTTTGAGCAGGGCGACCGTGTAGACGTTATTGGAAAATCTAAGGGTCGCGGATTTACTGGTGTCGTGAAAAGACATGGATTTAGCGGCGGACCAAGAACTCACGGCCAATCTGATCGTCTGAGAGCGCCTGGCTCGATCGGTGCAACATCTGGTATGAGTCGGGTTATCAAGGGATTGCGTATGGCTGGCCGAATGGGAAATGCCCGGGTTTCTTCGCAGAATCTTGAGGTTGTGCGCATCGATCTCGAGCGCAATCTTCTCGCTGTAAAGGGTTCAGTACCCGGCGCAAAAGGCGGATTGGTTGTTATACGGGACGCAGCGAAGGTATAGCGGAGAGTTAGTGATGAAAGTTTCAGTGCTAAACATGACCGGAAAACAGGTTGGAGTGGTCGAGCTACCTCCGAGCGTATTTGAGGCAAGAATAAATCGAGATCTGATGCATCAGGCCCTAGTTAGACAACTCGCGAATGGTCGCCGGGGCACACACAAAGCCAAATCCCGGTCAGAAATCAATAGGACTACTGCAAAATGGTATCGTCAGAAAGGGACAGGCAGGGCAAGGCATGGAAGCAAACGAGCGCCAATATTTGTTGGTGGTGGCGTTGCGCACGGACCCAAACCTCGATCATACAATAAGGATATGCCACGCAAGATGCGTCGGGCCGCTCTAAGATCGGCATTGTCAGTTAAGGCGCGCGATGGTGAAATCGTCTTATTAGACGATTTGCAATTGGATAATCCAAAAACGAAAGAGTTGGTTACTTTATTAAAGAAGCTCACTGGATCTGAGAGCGCGTTGATATTAACGGCCGAACAGGATAGGAATGTTGAGCTCTCAGCGCGCAATGTGGCTGACATAAAAGCATTGAAGGCGAATTATTTGAATATTCGTGATTTGTTGGGACATCATAATTTGGTTATGCCACTTTCCGCATTGGACGTCATTTTGGGCAATTTGGGACAGGGTGATGCTGTTCCTGTTGTCTCCGAATTGGATGCTAGTGCTGTGGAAACGGAAGAGGAGGAGTAATAATGCATTGGCGTGAGATCATTCGCCGGCCGGTGATTACGGAGAAGAGCAGCTATCTAGTTTCCGAGCATAACCAATACACCTTTGTCGTCGGTGCACAGTTTAACAAATTGCAAATTAAGGAGGCTGTTGAACTCGCCTGGCCGAATGTAGAAGTCGAGAAAGTTCGAGTAGCCAATATGCCTTCGAAACGAGCACGACGATTGCGGCGAATGACTGTTCGTAAACCCGGATATAAGAAAGCTATCGTAACCTTGGCTCCGGGTGGCAGTATTGATTTATTTGAAGGAGTTTAAGCAGAGACTGGTATCGAGCGTCGTATGTAGGGTTATGTTCCTACATAGCGTTTGAGAATAAATTTCGTCTCTGGAGGATAAAATGCCAATCAAAGTTTATAAACCAACATCTCCAGGTCGCCGCGATATGAGCGGTCAGACTTTCGAAGAGATTACGCATGTAGGACCTGAGAGATCTTTGGTCATGGGCCTGCGAAAAAGAGCCGGCCGTAATTTTCGAGGAAAGATAACAATTCGCCATCGTGGTGGCGGGCATAAAAGACTTTACCGCCAAATTGATTTCAAGCGCGATAAGTTTGAGGTACCTGGAACGATCAAGTCGATTGAGTACGACCCAAACCGCTCTTCGAGAATTGCGCTAGTCCATTATTTGGATGGCGATAAGCGGTACATCATAGCTCCCTTAGGCGTTAAGGTAGGTGATTCGATCGTCAGTAGTCCGCAGGCTGAAATTAGACCTGGAAACACCTTGCCCTTGAGGAGAATCCCGCAGGGCACAATGATTCACAACCTTGAACTCCAGGTTGGTCGTGGTGGGCAGATGGTCAGATCAGCCGGTACGTCAGCGCAAATCTTGGCTAAGGAAGGTGAAGATTATGCAATTGTCCGGCTTCCCTCCGGCGAAGAGCGCTTCATTCGACAGGATTGTCTAGCAACTATTGGCCAGGTTGGAAACGTCGAACACGGCAATATTAAGCTAGGAAAAGCCGGTCGGAAACGTCATCTCGGTATCCGACCGACTGTTCGTGGTTCAGCTATGAATCCCAATGATCATCCCCATGGCGGCGGTGAAGGCCGATCGCCAGTGGGAATGCCGGGTCCGAAAACGCCTTGGGGCAAGCCTGCTCTAGGCAAGCGGACACGCCGCAATAAATCAACCGACAAGTTTATATTTCGTCGTCGTTCAAAGAAACGCCGCTAGGAGAATACCAAATGTCACGTTCTCTGAAGAAAGGACCATTTATTGACCCGAAGCTGTTAGCAAAAATCGAGGGTTTGAATGCCTCCGGTGGGCGACAAGTCATCAGGACTTGGTCCCGTGCCAGCACGATATTTCCGCAAATGGTCGGACATACGATTGCCGTACACGACGGCCGTCGCCATGTGCCAATTTACATTACTGAAAATATGGTCGGTCATAAGCTAGGAGAATTCGCTCCGACGCGTACTTATCGGGGTCATATATCCAGAGCTGAGAAGCGAGGAGGGCGAATTTAATCATGGCTGAAGCATTTGAAGTCAAAGCTGTCGCCCGGCATTTGCAGATATCGCCCCAAAAGGTGCGATTAGTAGTGAATGTGGTTCGCGGGAAAGATGCCGAGAAGGCGTTGGAAATGCTGCGTTTTATGCCACAAAAAGCAGCGGAACCTGTATACAAATTGATCCAATCCGCGATTGCAAATGCAGAACAGAATTACGGTTTAGAAATTGATGAATTATTCGTTAGTCGCATTTATGCTGATGACGGTCCGAGGCGTCGACTATCGCCTTATGGTGGTAGATTTGGTGCGCGTGGACGGTTCAAGCCAATCATCCGTCGATCATCACATGTGACGGTCATTTTGGCTGAGCGTGATGTCGTGGATTACGAGGTTTAGGGAGGAACGGCTTTGGGACGTAAAGTACATCCTATTGGATTTCGCCTCAAATACATTCGAGATTGGAATGCTCGTTGGTATGCTGAAGGTGATCGTTATCGTGATTTGTTGCTAGAGGATCTCGCGATACGAAGACTGATAAGAAAAGAGTTGCCTCGAGCAGGGATTTCGAAAATCGAGATTGAGCGTTTCCCCAACCAAATTCAAGTAGTGATTTGGACATCAAAACCGGGTATCGTAATCGGTCGAAAGGGTGCTACAGTTAAGGAATTGCGCAATAACCTGAGAGAAATGACGGAGAAATCCGTGAAATTGGATGTAGAGGAAATCGCTTTACCTGATCTGGATGCTAGATTGGTAGCCGAAAACATTGCTGGGCAATTGAATAGGCGAATTTCCCATAGCAGGGCGATGAAGCGGGCAGCAATGCAGGCTATGCGCCAGGGCGTAGAAGGCATTCGAATTGAATGTGGCGGCCGACTATCGGGTGCAGAGATGGCCCGTACTGAAAAGATTTGGGATGGTCGTGTCCCTCGAAATACGATTCGCGCCGATCTTGATTTTGGTACAGCTGAAGCCCTGACTACTTTTGGCCGAATTGGTGTGAAAGTTTGGATTTATAAAGGTGAAGTCCTGCCGCAAAAAAGCGAAGCAACGGACGTTTATATCAGTGAATAAGGATAGATGTCAGCAATTGGTTGGCTACCATATCGCCGTTAGTTCGGACCTGGTAGTAATCACAGACTGATATTTGGAGAATTACCATGTTGATGCCAAAACGCGTTAAATACCGGAAGCAGTTCCGTGGCCGCATGAGAGGAATGGCGAAAGGTGGGACCGAACTCCTTCAAGGTGATTTTGGCCTTCAAGCTCTAGAGCCCGGTTGGATAACGAGCCGGCAGATCGAAGCTGTTCGTCGAGCTATCGTTCGGCAAATGCGCCGGCGAGGCCGTTATTGGATTCGTGTGTTTCCCGATAAACCCGTAACCGCTAAACCAGCCGAAACCCGGATGGGTAAAGGTAAGGGTTCGGTTGACCATTGGGTAGCAGTAGTCAAACCTGGGCGCGTGATGTTTGAAGTATCCGGTGTTTCGGAACAAATTGCGCGTGAAGCGCTCAGACGAGGAAGCTACAAGCTTCCAATAAAGACCCAAATCGTTGCTCGAGAAGGAGGGGTCTAGTGGCTAACATCGTGGAATTGCGAGAAATGAGTGATGATCAGCTTCTTAAGAGGCTGGAAGACTCACGCGAAGAGTTGTTCAACCTGAGATTTCAGCATGCTTCTGCCCGATTAAGCGATGTGTCGCGTTTGCGAACGGTCAGACGCGAGATCGCCCAGTTGGAGACGGTCTTGCACATGCGTGATTTAGCCATTGAGGAAGCCGCCGACCAGGAAGATGTTGCTGTTGCTCTCAACGGTAAGGATTGGAGCGCGGAAGCCCATTTCAATTACGAAGAGAGCGCCTGGGAAATAACCTTCTCCGGCGATGATGAGGATGAGTTAGCAACAGCACTTGTTGATCTGAACAAGAAGATAAAAAAGGGTCGTCGGGCTCAACGAAGAGCTAATAATTAACCTTGACAGATCTGGGTTAGTAATGGGATAAGGTTCAATGAGAGAACAACGAAAACGATTGATTGGCGTCGTTACCAGCGACAAGATGGACAAAACCGTGGTTGTAGCGGTGACCACCACTCGACGGCACCAGCAATATGGAAAAGTGGTGCGTATGGTTAAGAAGTATAAGGCTCATGATGAGAGTAACGAATGCCATATCGGCGATCGCGTGCAGATTATAGAATCACGGCCTATCAGTCGAGACAAGCGATGGTCGGTCGTATCCATCATGGAGCGCGTGCGCTAGGGCTGCCAAACACTGGCGCATTTTGATTGAGCAATGCTTTACGTGCTCATTTTGAAGAGGCATAAACGATGATTCAGCAAGAAAGCCGTTTGAATGTCACAGATAATTCCGGGGCCAGAGAGCTCCTGGTTATTCAGGTGACAGGTGGCACCGGTCGAAAATACGGCGGTGTCGGGGATGTTGTAGTAGGCACAGTTAAGAAGGCTGTCCCTAATTCCCCTGTCAAGAAGAGTACCGTCGTTAAAGCGGTAATTGTCCGCACAAAAAAGGAATACCGGCGAGAAGATGGTAGTTATATAGCATTTGACGATAATGCCGCTGTACTCCTGGATCAAGACGGACGAAATCCAATCGGAACCCGAGTTTTTGGTCCTGTTGCACGCGAACTCCGAGAGAGGGGTTTCGGCCGGATAATGTCCCTGGCTCCTGAGGTATTGTAGCAGCGACTGCGTTGGATTTTGGGCTTGAATTAATGAACCATTTGGCTAATAGGAACTAAGGGTATGCGAATCAAGGTTGGTGACGAAGTTGAGGTGATTGCCGGCAACGATAAGGGTGTGCGAGGCACAGTGCAACGCATCTTACCACATAAGAATCGTCTGGTAATCTCTGGCGTCAATGTCGTTAAAAAACATCAAAAACCAAGACAAACTGGTGGTCGTGCACCTGCTCAAGGTGGCATTATCGAATTTGAGGCGCCCATTGATATATCCAATGTGATGTTGGTTTGCCCTGATACGGGTGAACCAACCAGGATTGGTGTAAGACGAGATGAAGACGGAGTTCGAATTCGTTATTCAAAAAAGAGTGGTAAGGACATCGATTAATCATTTGGATGGAACTCGCACCAAATAGCGGCCTCGATGACACTTCAGATTGAGAGAGAAAGGTATTAATATGGCATTCAAGTCATTACAAGAACAGTATAAGGAAGAGATAGTCCCCGCTCTGATGAAGGATTTTGAGTATACGAGTGTGATGCAAGTTCCTTCGCTTAAGAAGATCGTCGTGAATGTCGGCCTTGGAGAAGCTTTGGAAAATGCAAAAGCTATTGATTTCGCGCTTAATGACATTCAGCTTATCACGGGGCAGAAACCTGTGGTGACTAAGGCAAAGAAGTCAATCGCTACTTATAAGTTACGCGAAGGACGGTCTATTGGCATTAAGGTGACGCTGCGCGGTGAAAGGATGTGGAGTTTCTATACACGGCTGGTTCACATAGCTTTGCCCAGGACCCGAGATTTTCAGGGCGTGTCCCCCGATTCTTTTGATGGCAGAGGCAATTATTCGCTGGGATTACGCGAACAGTTGATTTTCCCAGAGATTGAATACGACGAGATCGATAAGACTCGCGGCATGGAAGTAAATATCGTCACGACTGCTCAAAGCGATGAGGAAGGCAGAGTATTGTTAACATACCTTGGAATGCCTTTCCGGCAAATGGCCTTAGTAGACGGATTTTAGGAGTAAAGTATGGCAAAAAAATCAATGGTTTCCAGGGAATCAGGCCGCAAATATCCCGTTAGGGTTCGTAACCGGTGCCAATTTGTTGATCCAAGGACTGGCAATACTTGTGGTCGGCCCCGTGGTTACATGCGTCGATTTGGATTATGCCGCATTCATTTTCGTGAACAGGCTTTGAAAGGCAATATTCCTGGCGTAGTCAAGTCTAGCTGGTAAGGGTGGATGAATTATGACGATGAGCGATCCGATTGCTGATATGTTGACTCGAATTCGCAACGCGATGATGCGGCAGCACGAAACAGTGTCAATGCCACATTCGAGTATGAAAGAACGATTGGCTAAAGTTTTAACCGAAGAAGGGTATTTAGCGGATTACCAGCAGCTACCTGGTAGTCCTCAGCCTACTTTACTTTTGCGATTGAAATATACTGGTGACCGCAGAGTTCGACGGTCTGTCATCACCGGCATCGAACGGGTAAGTAAACCTGGTCGACGTGTTTATGTAGCCAAGGATGAAATTCCCTGGATACTCAGTGGCATGGGCATTGCAGTAATGACAACGTCCAAAGGTATCATGACCGGTCAACAGGCTCGGCGAATGGGTATCGGCGGCGAAGTGCTTTGTAAAGTTTGGTAGCGGAGGAAAAGGCATGTCAAGAATTGGGAAAATGCCGATAGAGCTGCCCGAGGGTGTGAAGGTTGACATCACGGGAGCGGACATAGTTGTCTCTGGCAAAAAGGGCAGGTTGTCACAATCTTTCCAGCCAGACATGATGATCAAAGTCGAAGATGGATTGTTGACGGTCGATCGGCCGAGCAATTCACGCCAACATAGATCATTTCACGGATTGACTCGCGCATTGTTAAACAACATGGTTGTTGGTGTCACTGAGGGATTCACTCGAAGACTAGAAATCGAAGGAGTTGGATACCGGGCCGAATTGAACGGTAAAAACCTGGTTTTAAATGTTGGCTATTCACATTCGGTTGAGATAGAACCGCCAGCCGATGTCCAATTTGAAGTTGAAAACAGGGGCAAGCTTATAATTGTTACAGGAATTGACAAACAAGTGGTTGGTGAGATATCGGCTAAGATCCGAAAAGTTCGCCCACCGGAACCTTACAAAGGGAAAGGCATCCGGTATGAAGGTGAATACGTGCGTAGGAAAGCCGGTAAGGCCGGTAAGATATAGTCTCACCAGTTTCATTATGATTGAGGTTTGATAACATGTCAGCCAAGACAAGAATTGCACGAAAAAATCGCCATAAACGCGTACGAAGAAAAATATCAGGAACAACCGAAAGGCCGCGGCTCAACGTTTTTCGTAGTTCAAGGCACATCTACGCTCAGATAATTGATGATACGGTTGGTAACACCCTGGTATCGGTGTCTACGCTTGATGCTGAAGTTACTGGAAGAGCTAGCGGTAAGACAAAAAAAGAACAAGCAGCTGTGGTCGGAAAAGCGATTGCAGAACGTGCCACTGCTGCAGGAATAGATGAAGTGGTATTTGACCGAGGTGGATATCTTTATCACGGTCGAGTAAAGTCATTAGCCGATGCTGCCCGAGAAGGTGGTCTCAGGTTCTAATAGGTATTGGAGAAGATTATGGGCCAAAGACGTCAGTCATATGGTGACCGCAGCGAATTTGATGAACGAATCATTGATATTACCCGCGTTGCCAAGGTTGTAAAAGGTGGTCGTCGCTTTGCGTTTCGCGTCGTGGTTGTCGTAGGCGATAACAAAGGACGTGTTGGTTTTGGGATGGGCAAGGCTAGATCTGTGCCTGATGCCATTCGTAAAGCAATAGAAGCCGCTCGCAAAGATATGGGACCTGTATCGATGGTTGGTAGCACTATACCGCACGCGATCGTCGGTCGGCATGGTGCAGCCAAGGTTCTGCTTAAGCCGGCTTCACCGGGTACTGGCGTAATAGCCGGTGGTAGTGTACGGGCTGTTATCGAGGCTGCAGGTTACCGGGATATACTTGCCAAATCTTTGGGCAGTAACAATGTTTTAAATGTTATCTTGGCGACCATGGATGGCTTGCACCGGCTTAAGAGCGTTAGAGAGGTGGCTGCTGCTCGAGGAAAAGATGTATCTGATGTGGCTCCATTCTGGACTAGACGCTGAAAGTAAAAAAAATGGTGCAGGAGAATTGAGCGATGGCGGAAAAAATTCGAATAACGTATAAGAAAAGTTCAATCGGATACAATAGAAAGCAACAGGCCACCATAAAGGCGCTTGGTTTGAGTAAGCTGAATCAGAGTGTGGAACACAATGACACACCTGTCATCCGTGGTATGGTGGGCAAGGTAAGTCACCTTGTTGTTGTTGAAGAGGTGAAATAAGATGAAATTACACGATCTGCGTCCAAATCCTGGAAGCAAGAAGAAGCGTAAGCGAGTAGGTCGTGGTATCTCTGCTGGCCAAGGCAAAACGGCCGGACGTGGTACCAAGGGTCAAGGCGCTCGAAGTGGCGGCGGTAAAGGACAATATTTTGAGGGTGGTCAGCTGCCCTTAGTTCGACGTCTTCCATTTAAACGTGGCTTTACCAACATAAACAAAGTTGTCTACAATCCAGTGAACGTCGGTAAACTGGCTCATTTTGTACCAAATACTGAGGTTGATCCCGAACTGTTGGTCGAGCAGGGACTAATAAAAAAAGTAAGTGACCCTGTCGTAGTGCTTGGTGGAGGTGATTTATCTGTCGCCCTGTCCGTAAGTGCCCATCGATTTTCGTCATCGGCGAAAACGAAGATTGAAGCAGCTGGTGGTACGGTAAATGTTATTCCCCTAAAGGAACGCCAAGGTAACTAATTACCTGGACTCTGATCGGAGAGATTTTTAATGATTGAATCAATGCGCGTAGCGTTTGCGTTACCCGATTTAAGGCGGAAAATCCTATATACTGTCTGGATACTCGTCATTTATAGGTTGGTAGCCAATATTCCGGTCCCAGGAGTGGATCTGGAGGCATGGCTGACTTTCGTCAATGCGACCAGTTCGTCCAGTGGGCTTCTGGGAGTTCTAAACCTGCTCTCTGGTGGCGCTGTGAGCACGTTTTCGGTCATGGCGATGGGCGTCTACCCGTATATCACAGCTTCAATTATAATCAACTTGTTGACGCCGATCGTGCCACAATTAGAAGAGTTGGCTGCCGAAGGTGAGACGGGTCGAAATAAAATCAACCGGCTGACTTATTATCTGACGATTCCGTTGGGAATCCTGCAAGCTGTTGGCCAGATTCGCCTCATCGGTTTCAATGTCCAAGGTGGTTTAGAAACGATTCTGCCCAACTTCGGTCTGGGATCAGGCGATTTGTTGCCGACACTCACGACTATCGCCGCCATGACAGCAGGCACGATGTTCGCGATTTGGCTGGGTGAACAGATCACTGAGAATGGTATTGGCCAGGGCATTTCGTTGATCATTTTTGGCGGCATCGTGTCCATGATACCGACCAATTTGGTAGGCCTTCTCAACTTACCTAGCCAGACTGCTCGGATCTTCTCCTTTACCGGGTTTGTGGTTCTAACGGTTTTGACTGTGTTGGTCATCGTGATCGTTCAGGAAGGTCAGCGCAGAATACCGGTGCAATATGGGCGCCGAGTGCGTGGCCGTAAGGTATATCAAGGACAAAGCACCTATATACCGTTAAAGGTTAACACGGCCGGCATGATCCCGATCATCTTTGCACAGTCGATCCTCACCTTTCCGGCTCTTGTAGCCCAATTTTTCATTGATAATAGTGGCAGCTTTTTGGACCAAAGCGCCCAATGGGTTGGTGAACAATTCGGCACCCAATCCACATTCCTTTACTGGTTCATTTACTTTATTTTGGTCGTTGGTTTTACATTTTTCTACACTGATGTCATGGTTCAGCAGCAACGACTTTGGGATACGTTGCAGAAGCAAGGTGGGTTTATTCCGGGAATCAGACCCGGTAAGAAAACTAAGGACTATATCATGTCAGTAGTGCGCCGGATAACGCTAGTCGGCGCCATATTCTTAGGCGCTATCGCTATCCTGCCCGGTATTCTGCAATTTGTCGGCCGGCTATTACGAATTCCGGGGCTTGAGCAGAGTGCCCTGGTCATAACTGGTGCAGGATTGATTATTGTTGTAGGTGTGGTCATAGATACCATGCGACAGCTGGAATCGCAGCTTATCATGCGACACTACGAGAGCTTCATTTGAGATTTGAAATGTTATTTGTCGTATTAATGGGTGGTCCCGGTGCGGGAAAAGGGACCCAAGCGCGAAAATTACAAGAGTCGCTTGGCATCCCACAGGTTGCCTCTGGTGACCTGTTTCGCGAGCACCTTAATAATGAGACAGAGCTGGGTAAGCTAGCCCACCGATATATAGACATGGGTGAATTAGTACCTGATGACGTAACCTTTGAAATGGTACGTGAACGCTTGCTCTATCAAGATTGTGCTCGTGGTGCCATCCTGGATGGGTTTCCTCGGACGACGGCCCAGGCTGAAGCCTTGGATTCGTTTCTGAGCGAGATGCAGGATCCCGTCATCATTGCGCCTAATATTCACCTTCCTTCAGAGGTGTTGTTGCGACGTCTTTCCGGTCGTTTAACATGCAAGAAATGCGGCCACGTGTTTCATATTGAATTTGGGCCACCAGAAGTGCCAGGCATATGTGACTTTGATGGCAGTCCTCTTTACCAGCGTGAAGATGATAATGAACAGACTCAGAGGAGACGTATCCAGGTTTATTATGATCAAACGACGCCTCTCTTAAATTATTATCGACGGCGTGAGTTGTTGGTCGAAATAAATGGCGATCAGCCAATGGAAGCTGTTCATCGAGATTTAGTTGAGGCGATTCACAACGCAATCGAAGTGAACGCCACAAATTGACATGGAGTAAAGGTAATGAAGGTATCATCATCTATTAAACGTCGTTGCCCAAAATGTAAGATAGTTAAGAGGAAAGGCGTGGTTCGAGTGATATGCGAAAATCCAAACCACAAACAGAGACAAGGCTAAGGGATGTTGTAGGTCCTGGTGATAGAGGTTATCCCAGGGCAAAGATACGGAGAAAAGATGGCTCGTATAGCAGGCATTGATATTCCACGCGATAAACGGGTTGAGGTTAGCCTAACCTATATATTCGGCATTGGCCGGAGCTCTAGCCAAAATATATTGGCGCAAGCAAACGTAGATCCAAACACACGGGTCAAAGATTTAAACGAAGCTGAAGTGTCGCGTTTACGCCAAATTATCGATCAGGAATATACTGTGGAAGGTGATTTGCGAAGACAGACGCATATGAACATTAAACGCCTGACCGAAATTGGCTGCTACCGAGGTCTTCGCCACAGGCGAGGTTTACCCGTTCACGGACAGCGAACTAAGACGAACGCTCGCACTCGAAAGGGACCGAAGAAGACTGTAGCAGGACGAGGCCGACGAAGAGGCGCCAAGAAATAGTAGGAGTCTAACCAATGGGACAGAGAAGGCAAAAAGGACCGCGTAAATCGAAGAAAATGGTGCCGTATGGTGTCGTGCATATTTACGCCACCTTCAATAACACGATCATCACTGTGACAGATCTGGATGGCAATACGATTGCCTGGGCTAGCGGCGGAAGCACTGGGTTCAAGGGCTCGCGAAAGAGTACACCTTATGCTGCTGGATTGGCTGCTCGCAACGTGGCCCGAGCCGCTATGGACAATGGCATGCAAGAAGCAGATGTGATTGTCAAGGGCCCGGGTCCGGGTCGCGAATCAGCGATAAGAGCAATTTCCGGTGCTGGAATTTCCTTACGCTCGATCAGTGACATCACGACCGTACCGCATAATGGATGCCGGCCGCCAAAGAAACGAAGAGTATAGTTTAGTATTCGTATAGTGATAATGGACATTGAGAGAGGGAAGAAAGGTCGCCAAGCCTGTAAACCTCTCGCTAATCTTTGAAAAGTGAAGGAGACTTAAATTGGCTAGACATACAGGTCCTGTTTGTAAATTATGCCGTCGCGAAGGCGAGAAGCTTTTTCTGAAAGGGTCGCGTTGTATGACCCCTAAATGCGCCATCGAACGACGGCCGTATCCGCCTGGTCAACATGGACGAGATAGTCAGTTTCGCCGCGGTCGGGCATCAGATTATTTGCTTCAGCTGCGAGAAAAGCAAAAAATGCGTCGAATTTATGGCGTTTATGAAAGACAGTTCAGCAACTATTTTCGCAAGGCAGAGCAGCGTTCAGGTTTAACCGGTTCGAATTTGTTAACTGTGCTTGAGAGTCGTCTGGATAATGTCGTTTATCGTCTTGGATTCGCCGATTCTCGCGCCCAAGCCCGTCAATTAGTTTTACACGGCCATGTTATGCTCAATGGTCGTAAGACGAATGTTCCATCGGCATTGGTATCGGCAGGAGATGCCGTCTCAATCAGACCGGAAAGTACGAAACGAACTTATTTCAAGGCGATGAGACAAGAACTTGACGATAGGCAGGTACCCCGATGGCTGCATTTAGATGTGAAGGGTTTGTCAGCTAAAGTGGTTCAACTGCCGGAACGAGAAGATATCGACGTAACGCTAAACGAGCAACTAGTAGTCGAGTATTATTCTCGATGATAGATTACATTTGGGGTATTGGTACTTTTATGTGGTTAAACGAAGTCAAGCCGATAAAAAGGCTTTCTTTGATTGAAGCCGTTGAGGAGGTTTTACCTTGACGATAATGAATCTTGTCCTACCAAAAATTGAAAGCACAGCCATGTCACGTAAGTATGGTAGGTTCACCATCGGACCTCTCGAGAGGGGCTATGGTACAACGCTGGGTAATTCCCTGCGAAGGGTGTTGCTTGCTTCCCTGCCCGGTGCGGCAATCTCATCTATTCGGGTGATCGATGTTTCGCATGAGTTTGCGGCTATACCGCATGTCCGAGAGGATATGATGGAGCTCATATTAAATATAAAGCGAATTCGCCTGAAATTGGTGGGTACAGATAGCGCCCGTCTGCGCGTAGAAGTCAGAGGTGCAGGCGTGGTAACGGCGGCCGACATCATCGCTCCGCCTGAGGTTGAGGTCATTAATCCTGAACTCTACCTGTTTACGGTTGATTCCGATGAGGCGTATTTAGAAATTGAAATGACAGCCGAGACCGGTCGCGGTTATTCGCCTGCCGAAGAGAGGGGTCGATTACCAATTGGTGAACTTCCAGTCGATGCCTTGTACAGCCCGATTGAGCGTGTTGGTTACGAAGTTGAGAAGACACGTGTTGGACAAATTGCCGATTATGACAGGATTGTCATGGAAATCTGGACTGACGGGAGTGTCAAACCAGAAGAAGCATTGGCCCAGTCAGCCCAAATCATGGTCCAGCACTTACGACCAGTTGCGGGTATTAGTGAAGAAAGCTTGTTGCCGGTTGAGGTTGAAGAGGTTGTCGAAACAATTTCCAATGAATTATATGACACACCAATCGAGCAGTTAGACCTTAGCGTGCGGGTGTTTAATTCGCTCAAACGAACAGGCATCACCAAGGTTGGCGAATTACTTGATATGCTCGATAAGGGCGAAGAGACAATGCTGGCGATCCGAAACTTTGGCGATAAATCACTTCAAGAACTAAAAACCCAACTTCAGGAAAAGGGTTTTATGGATGAAGACGGCGAACCGGTAGAGGCAGAGTAAAGGGATCTAATATGCGACATAGAGTACACGGCCGCCGGTTGAGTCGGGATTCCGAGCATCGTAAGGCTTTACGTAAGAATTTAATTGCGGACCTCATATGCTACGAGCAGGTGATGACTACAGAAGCAAAAGCTCGGACCCTTCGACCAGCAGCAGAGAAGGTTATAACCCTCGCCAAAAGAGGGATTGTAAAAGGGAAAGATAATCCTGCAGCGGAAGTCCATGCAAGGCGGCTGACGGCATCGCGCATATCCCGTTTTCGAATTCGAGAGGACGAGGACGGTAGCCGAAATGATGTGGACGTAGTGAAAAAACTTTTCGAGGAAATCGCACCAAGGTATGCCGAAAGACCCGGTGGCTACACCAGGCTGGTCAAAATTGGCAAGCGACCTGGTGATAACGCCGATATGGCGGTCTTGATGCTGGTCGAGGATTGAGAAATCCCCGGCTCAGAAAGCCACATGCAAGCGATCGGCTTAGGAATTTATTAGTTTTTACGAGCGACCGTTTCACATGCGATATGGTGCCACAATCGAGTATGATGGCAGTGCTTACTATGGTTTTCAGAAGCAAAAAAATGGACCTACAGTTCAGGAAGAATTGGAAAGGGCAATTAGCTCTGTAAGTGGTAAGACGGTTACCGTAATAGGAGCCGGCCGTACCGATAGCGGCGTTCACGCGCTTGGCCAAGTTATAGCATTTGATTTGGATTGGAACCATGGAACACAGGATCTTCTGCGGGCGATGAACGCGAAACTGCCGGATGACATTGCGATAGAGTGTTTATCAGAAAAAAAAGCAGAATTTCATCCAAGATTTGATGCAAAACGCCGAACATACCAATATCACATTTACAATCAATCGATTCGTAGTCCATTGAGCAGGTTAGTGAGTTGGCATGTGGACCAACCGCTTGACGTCGATAGTATGAATAAGGCTGCAGAAAGTATAGTTGGGCAACATGATTTCGCTACTTTTGGACAGTCTCCTTCAGGTCGAAGCACGGTTCGCCAAGTTTTTCAGGCTAATTGGCGGGCGCAGGATGGATTACTTAAGTTTACGATAGAAGCTGACGCTTATCTCTTCCGCATGGTACGAAGCCTAGTTGGCAGCATGAAAGTAGTAGGAGAAGGTAGTTGGTCGGTTGAAGAATTTATCGATGCACTAAAGGCCAAAGAACGTGACCGGTCAGCAAAAACAGCACCGCCACAAGGCTTATTTCTGACGGCCATCAACTACCAATAAAGCGTTTTAGGAGAAATGATTATGAACAAGACCATTGTGACAAAACCGGCCGATGTCAAACGAGACTGGTATGTCGTTGACGCCGAAGGTAAGACACTCGGTCGATTAGCATCGGAGGTGGCGAAGATACTGCGTGGCAAACATAAGCCGATATATAGTCCAGCGGTGGACTGTGGCGATTTTGTAATCATCATTAATGCAGAAAAAATTCACGTAACCGGCCGTCGTCTAGACCAGAAAAAATACTATCATCATTCAGGGTATATGGGCGGTTTAACCGAGGTAACACTTCGCCAGCAGTTAGATCGGTATCCTTCCCGGGTGCTTGAATCGGCCGTTCGAGGAATGCTACCAAGGACCAAGCTTGGACGAAAAATGATTAAGAAGTTGAAGGTATATGCTGGCCCAGATCATCCTCATTGGGCCCAGCAACCAGAATTGTTGGAACTGTAGGAGCACAATAGATGGAATTCGAAGATCGTCGCTATTTCGAGGGCATTGGACGCCGAAAACGAGCCTCTGCCCGCGTTAGGATTTATACCGATGCCGAGGCGGATGGAACATTCATAGTAAATGGCAAAGAGGTTAAGGAGTTCTTCCCCCGATTTGGTGACCACATAATCTTGACTGGACCATTATCCGATACCGGATTAATGGGTAAGGTTGATGTTACAGTATTAATTGAAGGTGGCGGCGTTACGGGCCAAACCGATGCTGTGCGCCTAGGTTTGGCTAGAGCTCTAGTGGAATACGACGAAAACCTCAGAAATAGCTTGAGAGCTGGTGGTCATCTGACGCGCGATCCTCGGGTAAAAGAACGTAAGAAGCCAGGTCTTAAGAGAGCACGAAAGGCTCCAACCTATACGAAACGGTAACCAATGGTTCCATAAATGTATGCGGGAAGGACCAATCAGCTGGACACTATTTAAGTCTCCACGATTGGTTGCATATTCTGCTATGTATATAAGACTTAAATAGGCGAGACGCAAGTACTCGCCTTTTTTATTATTCATATGTAGGATTATAAATGGGCATTACGATTGTGGGTTTGGGACCGGGTGACGGTCAACTACTTACGCTGCAGGCATTCGAGCTTCTTTTGCAGGCTAATTTTGTATACATACGAACCAATAAGCACCCTGCTGTAAAAAAACTACCTGCAACTCTATCGTTAAAGAGTTTCGATCACTACTATGAATCTCAAGAAAGTTTTGACCAGGTCTATTCTCTTATCGTTGAAGATCTTTTACGTATTGCCCGGGAAGCAATGGTAAATGATGCAAATATCATTTACGCGGTTCCTGGTCATCCAATGGTGGGTGAGTCGACAGTTACATTGCTGCTACACAAAGCCAAAAACCTTGGAATTGAGGTTGAAATAATACCTGGCTTGAGTTTTATCGAGCCAGTGCTCACGGCCTTGGGAATCGATGCTCTTGATGGGTTGCAAATTTTTGACGCTATCGAAATTGCTCAATTTAATCATCCACCCTTGAATGGAGATGCGCCGGTACTGCTCGCACAGGTTTATAATAAGCATCTGGCCAATGAATTGAAGCTGACTTTAATGGGCATGTATCCAGATGAACATATGGTATCCTTGGTTCATGAAGCAGGGATGGAAAACCAGTTAGTGGAAAAGGTTCCACTTCATGCTATGGATCATAGTAGTCGACTAGCTCACCTCTCAAGTCTTTTTATACCGTCCTTAAAGAATGCCAGTTCCTTAACGGCACTGGCTGAAACCGTGGCTTTTCTACGCGGTCCGGATGGATGCCCTTGGGATCAGGAACAAACGCGCCATAGCTTGAGAGCAGGTTTTCTTGAGGAATCAAGCGAGGTTCTTGAAGCTATCGACAATGATGATTCAGATGCCTTGCGCGAAGAATTGGGAGATGTGCTCTATCATCTGGTCATGCAAGCTCAGATAGCCAGCGAGGAGGGGGAATTTCAACTTCATGATGTGATTGCTGATATCGAGAAAAAACTTAAGCGGCGACATCCGCATGTCTGGGGAGACTGGCAGGTCGATAACACCGATGAAGTTATCAGAAATTGGGAGATGTTGAAGAAGGAAGAGAAGAAGTCTGGCGACGAAAACTCGTCGCTGCTTGATAATATCCCGGCAACACTTTCCGCACTGGCACAAGCTCAAGAGGTGCAAGAACGAGTGAAAGAGGTTGGCTTTGATTGGCCAAATATAGCTGGAGTCATCGCCAAAGTGCATGAAGAAATACTTGAATTGCAGGAAGCGTCGACGAATCAAACCCGGCAACAGGAAGTGGGAGATTTAATTTTTGCCATTGTTAATTGGTGCCGGTGGTTAGACGTTAACGCCGAGACATCACTCAGCAAAGCCAATCGTCGATTTTCCCAACGATTCAGACAATTGGAACAAATTTCGAGGGACCGGGGACTCCTGCTTTCTGAACTTGATCTAAATGATCTCGATAAGCTTTGGCAAGAATCAAAGGAAAGAATTGATTTTGATTCTGAATATGATATTAAGGAGCAGCGGAAAGAGAGAGCAGATGGCCGTGTTCCACGACCAATAAGTGGACAAGGGGGAAGGGCAGCATGATGCCTATCATAAGCATTGTGCTAGTTGTCGTAGCCAGTGTTTGTTTATTGGTGGCAATAGTATTCTTAATAAGAGGTTTAACGTCTCGCCAAAGTGGTTTCCATGGCCCGTACGGAGTCCAACAACAAGAAGCTCGCCAGGATATGCTCGTTGATTACTATCGCGGTGGTTTCCTTCTTTTGTTGGCGATCGTACTATTTGGAATAATTGGGCTGAGCTTAATTCGAACCGGAACACCTGAGGAATCAAAACCTGTTCCGGCTGAAGATCTTGTTTCTCCAACAATACCGCCTCAAACTTCGACGCCCTCTATCCCGCCTACAGTGTTAACCCCGATGTCAAGCCCGACTAGCCCGATAAATTCACCGACACCGGATGCTACAGACACCACCACTCCTAACCAGACGCCGGCCGTTCCCTCAGCCGTAGTCAACAGTCCTAATGGCTTGTGGCTGAGAGAAGCTCCAGGCGGAACACAGCAGCTGGAATTAATAACTGACGGTGCTGTTCTAATATTGCTGCCAGATCGTGAAAGCGCAGATGATACTGAGTGGCAGCTTGTGAGAACTCCAGCTGGCAATGATGGGTGGGTTGCCGTCGACTTTATTGTCTATCAGTAAAAGAGAAGTAGTATTCCAAAAAACTAGTACTGTAGCTATCGTTTAGAATAGTCAGACAGTAAAGATCAATATTTAGATGAGCTTAGAAATTCCATCAATAACGCAATTAGGGTGGCCTACGGAATGGGCTATGCATTTCGGCCGCGAGGCAATGCTAAGGGTTGAAGTGGGTTTTGGAGATGCAACCTTCCTGACTGCACTGGGACGTAATTTTCCTGAGTCTAACGTCCTTGGTTTGGAAATTTCGCGTCCCTCAATTCGCAGAGCAATAAAAAAGATTGAGGAAGAGAAACTTGGCAATATTCGTCTGCTCAAGGTAAGCGGCCTAGCATTTTTATGGTTCTTGTGTGATCTTGGAAGTATAGAAGCCCTTTATATAAACTTTCCTGATCCGTGGCCAAAATCTGGTCATCATGAGCGCCGACTAATAAACGCGAGATTCTTGGAGCTAGCAGCAACAAGAATGAAAATAGGTGCGCTTCTTCGAATTGCTACCGATCACGAAGAATACGCCTATTGGATTAATAGTTGCTTGCAACAAACCAAATGCTTTGTAAGCAGTCTTAACCAGCCCTATGTCAGAGGAGAAGCCAAACGGATCAATTCAAAATACGAACGAATGGCCTTATCCGAAAAGAAGGCTTGCATTTATTTTGATTGGGAAAGGAATGAGATCGAATCAAACAACCAATTTCTAATTCCCAAGGAGTTGCCAATGCCTCATGTGGTTCTTCGCTTGCCTATGACGGTCGGAGAGGTAAGTCGCCACTTTAATCCCTACAGCTTATCTGAGGATAGATTTTCTGTTCGCTACATCAGTCTCTATCAATCGCCAAGTCGACAAATCCTAGTAGTGGATGCTTACGTTCGTGAAGATCCACTGGAACAGCGTGTGCTCTTGATGGCTAGAAGACGAGAACAGGAGGAATACATAGTCCAATTGCATGAAGTCGGCTTCCCGCGTCCGACTGCTGGCATACATTTCGCAGTTCAATATTTTGCTGACTGGCTGTGTAGTCTGCATGAGGATGCGCAAATCATCCGTCGAAATCTTCGAATTGCGCCTAAAGAGGAAAAGGAAAAAGTTTAACCGGGTACAGATGGATGAACTTGTGAGAGCCACAAAATAAAGGCTCCCCACCTAGCCCACTTGTGCTGATGTTCCCGTCCCTATAAGTGCTAAGAATACACTTACTCCGCCACCCAGAGGGCGTCGCTTAGCGACTGAACGGCCCATCCAGAGATGCCCAACACACGGGTTGCCCTGTGCTATCGGCCCACAGCATTAGAATTAATCGATGTTAAAGGCCTCCGGGAAGAAGTAACTTAATATTAATCCAGATTATGAAATTTGTCTCTAGGCAAAATGCCTATTTAAAGAAGATTTTTAGCCAATTCAGACCTGCGGACGATGCTTGAGGGGTGTCTGAACAATACAGAAATATTGTCAAGAATTGGGGAGGGAGATCCACAGTTATTCATCAAGACTAATGACTCCCTTTCGGAGCGCATATAAGGTCAATGCCGCTGTATTGAATATGCCGAGCTTATTCATCAGGTTCGTCCGATGGACTCGCACGGTCTTCTCACTGATGTAGAAAAGCTCTGCAATCTCCCGTATTGTTTTGCCTTCGGCAATTAATTGGAGGACCTCCCGTTCGCGATTTGTCAGTGATTCAAAGGTGTTCGTTTGAGGCGTTACTTCACTTTGCCTGAGATATTCGTTGACAACGGTTTTTGATATTGATGGACTCAAAAATGAATCCCCTCGATAGGCAGCCTGGATCGCTGTAACTAATTCGGCCGGCGCAGTCTTCTTTACGAGGTATCCCTCAACACCAACGTGTAGACTCTGTAGAACGTACTCCTCATCAGAGTGCATCGTTAATATGATTACCTTGATCTCAGGTTGCTGTTCTTTGATTTGTCGAGTCGCTTCCAGGCCATTTAGAAGTGGCATAGATATATCCATAATCACGACATCTGGTTGGAGCTGCATAGCCTTTGCCACAGCCTCGTGACCATTATCTGCTTCGTCAATAACTTCGATACCCTCGGATTCTTCTAAAAGCGCACGAAGGCCTTTCCTTACAATTGTGTGATCCTCTGCTAAAATGACTCGGATATCGCTCACGGCTTACCTCAAAATGGGCAACTGGACTGAAAGGCGTGTTCCAAGTCCTGGCGCCGAGTGAATATCAAATCGACCGTTAAATACTGCAACACGCTCTCGAATAGCAACTAATCCTACTCCTTTTCCTTCACTTGCCGACGATAAGATTTGGTCGACTTCAAAGCCTATCCCATTATCTTCTATTGTCGCACAAATACTGGAATCCTGGCATAAAAGGTTGAGGTGCACATGGCTAGCTTCAGAATGGCGTGAAATATTGGTCAATGCTTCTTGGATGATACGATACAAGGCCGTTTCGATATCCTCCGAAAAACGGCCGTCGACATTGTACGTCTCAAATTGAATAGTTATTCCCCGACGCTTGGTTAGTGCATTAGCATGCCAACGAATAGTTGGTACGAGTCCCAGATCTTGAAGCATCGTGGGACGTAACTCGAGAGCCAGCGAGCGCACCTGAGCCATGAGACTTTCCACCATAACTTGTGTATCTTCAATCTTTTCCTCCGCAAGGATCGATGAATTTCTGGCAATATCATTTTCTATCGCTGACAGATTGAAAGTTATGGCTGTTAGAACCTGGCCCATTTCATCATGAAGTTCGTACGAAATGCGTTTCCTCTCGTCTTCCTGAGCTCGAATTAGTCTGGCAGATAATTTGCGTAGGTCCTGACCATGTTTGGTGATTGTGTATCGAAGACGCGCATTATTGAGTGCGACCGCCACTGAATTCGCGACTTCAAGGGCGATTTCAGCATGTTCTGATGAAAACATGTTTGATTCATTTGAAGCGATAGTTATGGCCCCAATCGTTTTTTCGGTGATTACCAAAGGTGCCGTAAGAATTGAGCATACCCCTTGTTGTAGTAATGATCGAGCAATAGAAGAGTCAGCAAGCATCCGATTTAGATCTTCTAAATCCCAGATTTCAACTTTGTTATTTGTCAATACTCTCTGAAACTGTTCTAGGGGATATTGAGATTCGTGGAAATTATTACCAGCGACAATGCCTCGCGTCGTCAGTACATCAGCAATTTTTTTGTCGAAATTGAAGAGTATGAGACTGGTCCGGATATTTGGCACAAGCTCACCAACGCCTCGTAGCGCAACCCGGCCGATATCTTCTGGTGAGTCGACCGCGAGAATTGCCTGGTCTAGTTCATGCATTAGGCTTAGTCGTTCGGCATACCGAGCCAGTTCTTGCTCCGCACGCGCACGATCAACAAGTTCTTTTTGCAGTGAGGTAAACAGATGCGCGTTTTCTAAGGTAATAGCTATCTGATTACTCAAAGTGATAAGCAATTCGATGTCGTCTTTAGAGTAATAATTATCCGGGAAACGATTTCCAAAAAGCCATAAGCCGATATTGGACGTGCGCCCTTCTAATGGAATTGCCAGCCTAATCCAATCGTCTCTACCCGGGAAACCCACATTCAAATGATTATCTGGAGCCCGATATTTACCAGCCGGCTTTGACATTTTCCGATATCGTTTGATTGACAGATCAGACAGGTTTTCTTGTAGACCATTTTGGTAGAGAATATCAACTTGTTCGTGATTTAGTTGAAAAAGAGCCGTTTGCTGAATACCGAACATGGGAAGCAAATCATGTTCGAGTAATTCTGTCAACTCCTCTTTCTGGGTAACTGCAGGTATGCGACGAGCAAACTCATGTACTATTTCCTCTTTGCTATAATCAGTTCCATAAGCTAGGTGGTCCATGGCTCGTGTAGCAAAGTGACGTAGAGGAATTAAGGTTAGTATTAGAGATACGGCGACTACCACGCTAAAAACTAGAATTTCACTGACAAAACCCAACCAGCTTCCGGCCAAAATAAACGCGAGCCCGAGGACTGTCAGATACAAGAGGAAGAGCGCATAAGTGGCTAGAAGTCGATTTAAGCGTGATTCTTGAGCGCCAAGCTGGTGTTTGTATATAGCGTAGGCGAAAAAAAAGGGCATGATGGGTATGGCTAATAAGGCCAGTGAGACAACAAGCTGGCCAGGGGATTGTCCGAGCAAGGTTGGCACGACCCACATGATAAGTCCGGGGCCGAAGGCCAATAGGACACCAGC
>JAHEJP010000026.1 GCA_024638855.1 Chloroflexota bacterium | reverse complement strand
TCTTGCCCTTTGAGTTAGAACCAGTCGTTAAAAAGCATAACCAGCTTAGTATGGAAATGATAGAGAGATCTGGGGTTGTGTAAATTATTACCATTTCTTAAGTTCTTGTGAGGTAAAAATGGCGGAAAATCTTAAAACTATACTCTCATCACAAACGAAAACCGTTGAAATCAGTCGTGATAAACCCACCGTCATTATCGGCGAGCGGATCAATCCTACCGGCCGTAAGAAGGTGCAGGCTGCTCTGGAAGCGGGTAATTTCGATATTATTCGTCAGGATGCGGCCGACCAGGTTGCTGCTGGTGCAGACATATTGGATGTGAATGCCGGTGTGCCCGGCGCAGATGAGCCGACTCTGATGCGGCAAGTCATGCGTGTTGTCATGGAAGTGACCGATGTGCCATTATCCATTGACTCCAACAATACAGAGGCTCTAAAAGCCGGACTTGAACTCTACGAAGGCAAAGCGCTGGTTAATTCGGTTAACGGTGAGGAGCGCTCGCTGCAAGCCGTGTTGGGACCTGTCAAAGACCATGGCGCGGCCGTTATTGGCTTGTGTATGGACGATGATGGCATCCCTGAAACACCCGAGGCCCGGCTGGCAGTAGCGGCAAGAATTATCGAGCGGGCAACTAGCTTGGGTATCCCAATAGAAGACGTGATTATTGATCCGCTGACCTTGACTATGGGCGCCGACAGTCAGGCTGGTAAAATTACCTTACAGACCATTGAGCTCGTGATCAAAGAGTTTGGAGTCAACATCACCATGGGGGCCAGCAACATTTCTTTTGGCCTTCCCGACCGGAAGTACATCAATGCGGCCTCGGTTGCCATGGCCGTTTACGCCGGTGCGACCTGCCCGATCACCAACCCGCTGGTCACCGAGATCAGAACCGCCATCTTAGCGGCCGATCTAACCCTCGGACGAGATGTTCATGCGATGCGCTGGATCAAAGCCTATCGCCAGCGTAAGGCAGCCTAGGTCCAGAATTTGAATCTAAATTGTTCTGAATAGAGCCGCATCGGGCTCACAGAAACAAAGCCGTTACAACAATCGAATACGTGAGGCCATCTCCGGTTCCATGGGAGACCCTTCTGGCTGCAAAAACGATCTCAGCCGATCTAAATCTGTCGGCAACTTGTTCATGGATCCATCGTTCAGATCCAACTTGACACCTTCGAAAGATTTGTTTATAGTGTCGTTAAGAAGATGATAATCGTCTGACCTTTCGGAGATAGTTGTAGCGGTAATGTCAGTGCAATCGCCCGTAAGACAGCTTCCACTCACTCAACAAGTACGGGAAATCTTAATTTCCCGCATCAGTTCAGGTGTGTATCCTCCAGATAGCCAACTTCCCCCCGAATCTGATTTAGCGGCCGAATTTAATGTTAGCCGGGCCACTGTACGCAGCGCCTTGAACACCCTTGCCGCGCGGGGGCTTCTGATACGGCGTCAGGGCGCGGGCACATTTGTCAGCTCTCTGTCACCTATGTCGAATCCCCTCGACGAAGCCATTGACTTTCAAGAACTGATCGCCAGCTACGGCTTCGAGCCCGGCGTCCAACACGCGAATCTGTCAACCGTGCGTCCGACCGTGAAAATAGCCGAAGCATTACAAATTGATGCGGGCACAGAAGTACTTGAAGCGCATAAAGTTTTTACGGCCGATGGCGAAGGGGTCATCTTCTGTGTCAACACCATACCTATGTGGATGTTCGATGAGGACCTGCTTGAAAAGATGCAAGCCAATCCGGACATTACGGAACCTTTATACGAATTTTTAGAACAATGCTGTAACCAGATCGTCGAATATCATTTTGCCAAGATCCGGCCTTCTATCGCTAAGAAGTGCGAATTCTGTCACGTTTTGCCCTTCGAACCGGAAACGCCGGTGCTTGTCATTGATGCAATCGCCTATAGCGCTGATGGGCGCCCCTTATTCCATACGTTCGAATACCATCCTGAGAATCAAATGACCTTCGAATTGGTTCGCCGGCGAAGCCGGACGCGATAGTTTAGGTTTGATTTACTAGGAGGAGAACGCTAATCACGATTATTTGACCTAAAAACAAGGAGATGCGATCAGACTTGGTCGGTCACCGCATCTCCTTAGTGCAAACGGCAATTCGATAGGTCTTGTTACGCGGAGCGCACCAAGTGACCTCCTGTTGCCGTGTTCATTATTCTACCAAACAGGCTGACAAAGGACGATTGGCATCTTGTAAAAAACAGCAAACAAGAATCAGGTAGTTTTTTCAGATGCACCCGTTAACTTGCTTGAATCTAAATAAGACATACCAAGTTTGATCGAGATCAAAGGAGATAGGAGAACATGAGGCACCGCGCCCGATTACTTGAAGTACTTCACAGAGCTGAAACCGGACCAATTATTGAGGAAGCGGATTTTGAACGAAGGTTAGTCGCTCCGACGATCAAACGCTTAGTAAAAGAATATGGTCTCAAATTCGATGGATCGACCATCGTGCCCAGCAACGATGACCTGGCTGACCGTGTATTTCAGGCCGGATTAGAATTCTCCGCCGAGGTGGGCATGTTTTGCCAGGATACGAGCCGTCGCATAACCTGGACGCGCAATGAACTTGAGGAGGGACTACGTTTTTGTGCTTCAGAGGTAACGATGGGGCTGGGCAACGATGCTGTCGTGGCCAAAACTCGCAGACCTGAAGATGATGAACGAGTGGTCATTATCGGCGGCGCTTATGGCGTGCCTTTTCCCGAAGATCTTTTTGTGCCGGTCATGCTCAGTTTCGCCCAGGAGCCGGTGATTGACGTCATCGAAAATGCTACCCTCGAATCTGTCTACAGCTACCCAATCAAAGCTGCCTCTCCTTGGGAAATATTAGGCGGTTGGCGCGAAGCTGAATTGTCGTTTGAAGTTATCAATCGCGCCGGGCGACCGGGTCTATGCATTGGTTGTGTGGAAACATCGCCTACAGCCCTGGCCGAGATATCAGCTTCATCTTGGGGTGGCTTCCGACCTAGCGACTGGCACCATATATCCACGGTTAGTGAGTTTAAGACTAATTATGACCAGCTTTCAAAAGTAACCCACACGATTCGCACGGGCGGCGTGATGGAAACTTATTACAATCCCATCTATGGCGGCTACGTCGGCGGCGCTGAAGGGGTTGCTATCGCCATAGCCGCGGCCCTTATCTCACTCAACCAGGTTAACATGTCGCACACCCTGGCCACACGTCCCGATCACCCATTCTTAAGCTGCAATACCACCCCTGAACTTCTATGGGCATCGAGCCTTGGCTTACAGGCGCTGGCCCGCAATACAAACCTGATTACTGCCTCCCTGGTCGGGCCCGCCGGGGGGCCCGGCACCAAGACGATGCTGTATGAGAACGCGGCATTCACGATAGCGACCACCGTCGCCGGACAATCGGCTATAGAGGCCAGTCACTCGGCCGGTGGCGCTATCCCCCGTCACGTCAGTGGACTCGACGCCAAAATATGCGGTGAAGTCGCTCACGTAGTGGGTGGGATGAGCCGTGAGCAAGCCGACGACCTGGTCAAACAACTTCTGACCATTTACGAGCAGGACATGCTGACCAAGCCCATAGGCCAACCGTTTGAAGAGGTATACGACGTCGAGAAGGTCGAACCTACGGCCGAGTGGCAGGGCGCATACGATGAAGTACGTGAAGATTTGATCAAGATGGGATTACCTTTGGACAGGCTTGTTTAAGGATAAAGATAGCAGGTGTGTTAGCTAATAATTAAGAAGGAGGTTGACATGGCAAATTATGAAACTCTAATAGACGAGATGGTAGAGCTATTACTAGGCGATGATCCCGATGCCCCGGTTGCCTGGGCAAAAGAAGTCGTGGCGGGTGACACGGAAGCGATTGATTTCTTCAACGAGGTCTTTACGCCGGCAATGGCGGCCATTGGCGATAAATTCGGCCGGCTTGACATCTTCTTGCCGGAGCTGATTGACTCGGCCGAGAGGGCGCAGGCGATCAGCAATGATGTACTGGCGCCAATTTTCGAGGCGGAGGACGGCGATACACAAATGTCGCGCGGCAAAATCGTTCTCTGCACCGTCCAGGGTGATTTGCATGATATAGGCAAGAATATGGTTTCTCTCATGCTGCAGGTCAACGGCTTTGAGGTCATCGACATGGGCATCAATGTGCCCCCTCGCGAAGCCCTCAACAGAGCCAAGGAAGTGGAGGCCGACATTCTTGGCCTCTCGGCGCTCATGACTACCTCCCAACCTTATATGAAGGAGTGCGTTGAGCTGCGAGATGGCTTTGGACTGAAAGAAAACTTCTCCATCATCGTTGGCGGCGCACCCATCACGGCCGAATACACGGCCCAGATCGGCGCTGATGCTTTCGGCAAGAGCGCGGTTGAAGCGGTAGAGAAGTGCATGTTGCTGATGGAACAACGCGCTTCTTAATTCTAAACTTTGAGAAAGAGGTTCCAAGACTTGTAATTGAAAAATCGCGAAATGTTGTGATGAGGAGATAAATTCATGAATCAACGCGCACGACTGATTGAGGTCCTCTACAGGGCTGAAACCGGTCCAATCATGGAAGAGAAAGATTTTGAACGCAAACTTGTTGCCCCCACGATAAAGAAGGCGGTAGAGAGTTACGACATCAAATTTGATGGTAATACGATCGTAAACAGTGACGATGACCTGGTAGATCGTGTGTTCCAGGCAGGAATGGATGTTGCTATTGAGGTCGGCCTCTTTTGCCAAGATACGAGCCGGCGCATCACCTGGACGCGTAATGAGCTTGAGGAAGGTCTAAGATATTGTCCTAATGAGGTAACAATGGGCCTTGGCGTCGATGCCGTCACGATCAGGTCACGGGTTCCTGAAGATGCCAATCGCGTGGCCATCGTGGGTGGTCCATTTGGAGTTCCAGTGCCTGAGGATATGTATGTGCCCATGAGTCTCAGCTACCTCAAGGAACCCATATTCGACTCTATTGACAACGCCTCGCTAGAAACTGTTTACGGCCATCCCGTCAAAGCTGCAACAGCCTGGGAAGTATTGGCCGCCCGGCGCGAAGCTGAACTGGCGTTGTTAGCGGCAAACATGGTCGGCCGGTCTGGAATACCGTTGGGTTGTGTTGAATTGTCGCCGACCCAATTAGGCGCTTTGGCCGGGGCATCGTGGGGTGGGTACCGGCCCAGTGATTGGCACCATGTGTCGACGATTAGCGAGCTGAAAGTTAATCATGACATACTTTCGATTGCTACCCATGTCGCTCGTATCGGTGGCGGGCTTGAAGCCTATTACAATCCCATCTATGGGGGCTATGTAGGAGGCGCCGAGGGAGTGGCAGTAGCCATCGTCGCAGGATTAGTGCTGCTTAATCAAACGGATGTGGGCCACATCTACAACACACGTCCCAACCATCCCTTCTATAACTGCGATACGACGCCAGAATTGATCTGGGCGACCAGCTTAGGAGTCCAAGCGCTGACACGCAACACTAATTTGCTCATCGCTACGTTAACCGGGCCTGCCGGTGGACCTGGCACCAAGACAATGCTATATGAGAATGCGGCTTTCACTATTGCCAACACGGTCTCCGGCCAGTCAGTGATGACCTCTAGTCATTCGGCCGGCGGCGCCATTCCCCGGCATGCCAGTGGTCTCGATTCTAAAATTTGCGGCGAGGTGGTCCACGCTGTCAGTGGTATGGGTCGCGAGCAAGCTAACGATTTGGTCAAGCAACTGATTACCCTCTACGAACCGGACTTACCTACCAACCCACAAGGCCAGCCGTTTGAAGAGGTTTACGATGTTGAGAAGATTGAACCCACGCCCGAGTGGCAAGGTACTTATGATGAAGTTCGTAATGAGCTTGTGAAGATGGGTTTGCCCCTAAATCGCCTTGTCTGGTAGCCCCAGACATCAGCAATGATGGGAAGGTTTGTATTGGTTAAAAAATCAAGAGGAGAAGAATAATGTTTATAAAAAAGACATGGTTTGTTGTCACCGTTCTGGTGATAGCTATTCTGTTAGTGACAGCCTGTAGCTCAAGCCCGACAGAAGAGCCTGCTACTGAGGCGCCTGTGGTTGAAGAACCAACACAGGAGCCCGAGGTCGAAGAGCCCGCTGTCGAGGAACCTGCTATGGAAGAGCCTACAGAATTAAATGTGGCTGCTCTATTATCCGTCGGTCTTGAATCCACCTGGGATTCCACATTTTACGAGGCATTTCAGCGGGTACAAGAGGAGAGCCCTCATGGTGTCACGGTCAATGATCTTGTTTTCACCGAAGGCGTCTTTGGCGATGAAGCAGAGACCGTATTGCGACAATACGCTGAAACAGGTGAATATGACATCATTTTCGCCCAGGCTTCTTTCACCGACCAGATCAAGAATCTAATGGATGATTACCCCGACATCGCTTGGGTTGTTTCCGGATCGGGTAATGAATTGCTTGGCGGCAATGTCTACAATATTTATATGCGCATTCACGAACCGTCATACCTCGAAGGGGTGACGGCAGGATTGATGACCGAATCGGATGTTATTGGCGTGCTTGGCTTATTCCCGGCCGACGACGTGAACGATGATGCCAATGCCTTCATAGAAGGCGCAAAGTCCGTTAACCCTGATATCGAAGCAAAAGTGACCTTCATTGAGACTTGGTATGATCCCGCGAAGGCCACAGAAGCAACAAACGCCATGATCGCGGCCGGCGCCGATCACATCCTGCAAGGTGGCGAGGTCTATGAGGCTTGTACAGAAGCCGGCATCTATTGTTACGCCAGATATGCCGACTCTAACTTCATGGCTCCCGAATCAGTTCTGTCAAGTGCTCTTGGTAATTGGGACCCGTCAATTATGTACATCATTGATGAATGGTGGCAACATGAAACCACCGGCAGTCCATATGACGCCCCTCAGGAGAAAATCTGGTTCTCTATGGCAGAAGGCGCCTCGGATATAGCGCCATTCCATGACTTGGCCGCTAACGTTCCACAGGAAGTACAGGATCAGGTTGAGGAGCTAAGGCAGCAGATTCTGGACGGCTCCTTCGAAGTCCCACTTAATGAGGAGACCCCGGTATCAGACTAGATACACTCTAGGCAACTCTTTCAGAAAAATATACTGGATCAGATATGCCCTCATAAAAATGACAAACATTTTGTTGAGGGCATATCCTTTTATGAGGCATTTCTTGCATGACCCATGCTGACACAGCGGCAGACAGGGACCGCGACCCGGAACTTGTTATCCAGACTGTTAACCTAAGCAAACAGTTCCCAAACGTTATAGCTAACGACCGTATTTCCTTTGGTGTCAAGAAGGGTGAAATACACTGCTTGTTGGGTGAGAATGGCGCCGGCAAATCAACATTGGCTGAATGTCTCTATGGCGCTTATCAAGCTGACTCAGGCGAGATATTTTTTAAAGGCCAACAAGTAAAACTCACTTCCCCCGACGATGCTATCAAATTAGGGATCGGTATGGTCCACCAGCATTTTGTCCTGGTGCGGCCGTTCACTGTCATTGAGAACATCGTGCTGGTATCACAATCTCACGGGGTTTTGTCGGATCTCAGTAGCGCCGAAGTCAAGCTTAAGTCCCTGTGTGATGATTATGGGGTTGATCTAGATCTGCATGCCGAAATATGGCAACTATCGGTTGGAGAACAGCAGTGGGTTGAGATATTAAAGGCAATCTATTCAGGAGTCGATTTATTGATTCTCGATGAGCCGACGGCCGTCCTAACCCCACAAGAGATCGAGCGGTTCTTTGGAATTTTGGAAAAAATGAGGGCGGCAGGCTTGTCTATCATCCTGATTACCCACAAGCTCAATGAGGTGATGCAGATATCTGATCGCGTCACCATCTTAAGAAAAGGGAAGGTTGTCAGCACGGTTGTTACATCTCAAGAGACGAAAGAATCGTTGGCAAACATGATGGTGGGCCGTGACGTTGTTTTGAACATTGATAAAAAAGAATTGCCCGTCGGCGAGCCCATTCTGGAAATCTCAAATTTGTCAGCATTAAACGACAGAGAACAAACGGCGCTGAAAGACCTTACCTTAAAACTGCACAAGAATGAAATACTCGGGATTGCGGGTGTTGCGGGAAACGGACAAAGGGAGCTGTTTGAAGTCCTAATAGGTGTTCGAAAGGCGGAGAGTGGCCAAGTCTTGTTCGAGAATGAGGATATAACCAATCGCAGCCCGAGACTCATTAAACGACGGGGAATTGCCCAGGTTCCAGACGACCGAATAAACGAAGGTCTCATTATGGAGTTCTCGGTTTCAGAGAACCTGATACTTGGACAGCAGAGACAAGCACATTATCGGCAGGGGCCTTTTCTTGACCAAGGTCGTATCAAGTCCGCGGCTGGCAGAATGATTTCGTTATTTGGTATTGCAACACCATCACTGAATCACAAAACAAAGTTCCTCTCAGGGGGCAACCTGCAAAAAGTGATCCTGGCTCGAGAATTGGAGCAGGATCCAAAATGTTTGCTTGCGAATCAACCGACTCGGGGGCTAGATATCGGCGTTATCGAGTACGTACAACAACAACTACTGGAGAAGAGGAATGATGGCCTTGGGATTCTTCTGATCTCTGAAGATCTTGACGAAATCTTCACCTTATCCAATCGTATTGCCGTGATGTTTAAGGGACAAATAATGGATGTTATCAATACGAGCGATGCTAATCTAGAGCAAGTCGGCCTGCTAATGGCCGGTGTAAAGGATCATTAATCGTGGCTCGTAATCTGAAGTTCACCCTTGAAAAAAGAGAGGATGTCGGACTTGGGCAGCAACTTTTGGCTTTGGGCGTTGCGCTCTTTGCCGCTCTTATAGTAATGGCCGTCTTGATGATCCTTGCCGGAGCCAATATCATCGAAGGTTACGCGGCTCTGTATGAGGGGGCCTTTGGTAGCTGGCAGGCATTCGTAGCCACTCTCGTGAAGGCCACGCCCTTAATTCTCACAGGGTTGGCAACGACTATAGCTTTTCGGGGGCGGATCTGGAACATTGGCGTTGAGGGACAACTCTATGCCGGGGCCATCATAGCTTACTGGGCTTCTATAACTTTTGACTCGTTTCCACCGCTAGCATTATTCTTCGTGATCTTGCTTGCCGGTATGGTGGGGGGCGCCCTCTGGGCTTCGATTGCAGCAGTCATTAAGGTCAAGTTCGAGGTAAATGAGATCATCACCACTGTCTTATTGAATTACATCATACTCTATTTATTGTCCTGGCTCCTTTCGGGTCCATGGCGTGATCCAGAATCCTACTACCAACACTCACCACAAATTGCTGAAGCGTCGCGATTTATGGTTGTTTTGCAGGATTCGCGTCTGCATATTGGTTTCGTTATCGCCATTGTGGTGTCAATCCTGGTCTATCTGATTTTAGAGAAAACGCCACTAGGTTATGAAATCCGAGCCTTTGGAAATAATCCGCATGCTTCCAAATTTCAGGGAACGAATGTTGGCGTACTTGTGATCGTCATTATGCTAATCAGCGGCGCTATCGCCGGGTTGGCCGGCACTGGAGAGCTATTTGGGATACATCACCGTCTCAAATCTGAAATCTCTCTTGGCTACGGCTTTACAGGGATCATTATCGCAATGTTGGCCGGACTGCACCCCCTGGCAGTCGTGCCTACGGCAATTCTATTTAGCGGGTTAATCAATGGTTCTTTTATGCTTCAAATTACCACCGGTGTGCCATCTTCGCTCGTCGTTATAATGCAGGCGGTCGTGCTCTTATTCCTGCTTGCTGCCCGTGCCATATTGGCTTACCGAGTGCGCCGGGTTCACGCTGGCGGGCCTGAGGAACCAACTATTCAACTTGGGGGAGCTCAGGATGCTTGAGGATCTTCTGCAAGCTGCGATAGTCATTAACATACTGACGGCAACGGTAAGGATCGCCACGCCTCTTTTGCTTGCCTCTATGGGCGAGCTTATCGCGGAGCGTTCGGGCGTGATGAATATGGGGCTTGAAGGGACCATGCTTACTGCGGCTTTCGTCGGCTTCCTGGTTGCTGAAAAAACAGGATCTCTTTGGCTTGCGGTCTGCATGGCCGCCCTGGCCGGTGGAGCAATGAGCCTTGCGCTGGCCTTTATGGCCATCACCCTGCGTGTCGATCAGATCATATCAGGTTTGGCGCTTAATTTGCTCGCGGCCGGTGGTACGCTTTTCTTTTTCAGGCTTATCTACACCCAATATGATACGGCCGGTACACCACTTATAGATGCCATGAAAGCTACGGAAATACCGTTGCTTTCAAAAATCCCTTATCTGGGTGAAATACTGTTTTCCCACAACTTGCTTACTTATATCGCCTTTCTGCTTGTCCCCGTTGTATGGTTTTTCCTTTACCGGACTAGGCATGGTCTTCAGATCCGTAGCCTGGGAGAGAACCCGCGAGCTGCGGACTTGGGTGGAATTGGCGTTTTTCGATTGCGTTATTTGGCTGTGGTTACCGGTGGATTGCTCGCCGGACTAGCCGGCGCATTTGTAAGCGTTGGGTCGGTCGAGCGCTTTTTCCCAGAAATGACTGCTGGGCGAGGCTGGCTAGCAATAGTTATTGTGATTGCAGGAAATTGGCGGCCGGGTCGAATACTTGTAGCAGCTTTGTTTTTCGCTTTTTTGGATGCATTTCAGGTTCAGGTCCAAGGAATTGGCGTGAAAATTCCTTATCAGTTTCTTCTGGCGCTGCCCTTCATCCTGGCTATCGTAGCCATGATCGTCGGCCGGACGCGATCTAAAGAACCAGGCGCCCTAGGCGTCCCATATTCCCGAGATGGCTGATTTGTTTTATTCCCTCGAAACATCGCTGATCATCTGAATTCTGTTACTATTATGAGAGACGTATTCCACAGTTCAACGAGGACATCGATGGTTAGATTTTCGATACTTGCTGAGGAAGGATCTTGATGTTAAATGATCCGATTTTGGTCAATGATTGGCATCCTGTAACCACTGTCCGGGAACTTGAGGAAACCAACCTGGTAGCGGCCCGTCTTTTAGGCGAGGATCTGGTCTTGTGGCGGGTCGATGGCCAGACTTTGGCCTGGCAAGATTTGTGTATCCACCGCGGTACGCGACTATCTCTAGGCCGGGTGGATGGCGATGAATTGGAGTGCCCATACCACGGTTGGACATACGACACAACCGGTAAGTGCGTGAGTATCCCTGCCCATCCCGAGCAAATCCCCCCTAGAAAGGCAGTGGTTAAAACCTACCTGGCCCAGGAACGTTACGGTCTTGTATGGGTCTCGTTAGGCGAGCCTGAGCATGATGTTCCCCCCTTCCCAGAATGGGATGATCCAGCCTATCGTAACGTGATTTGTGGACCCTACGGACCCTTTGAGGCCAGCGCGCCGCGAGCTGTCGAGAATTTTCTCGACGTGGCCCATGTTCCCTTTGTACACGGGGGTATTTTGGGCGATCGGGATCATGCTGACATACCTGAATATGAGGTATCCGTGGGGCAAGAAGGCATCGAGACTTCGGTCATCTCCATTTACCAACCTGATCCATACGGCACTGGCAGCGGCGAAACGGTGACCTACACCTACCGGGTTTACCGGCCGTTGACGGCTTACCTGGATAAGCTGTCAAAAGACGGAACGCGCTTCTCTATTTTTTTTACCGTTACACCGCATGAAGAGACCCAGAGCACGGTGTGGATGCACTATGGCCTGAATGAAAAGTACACCATTTCTACAGAGGAGCTGAGAGCGTTCAACGACTCGATAATCTACGCTGACATGCCCATTATAAAATCTCAGCGACCAGAATTACTTCCTCTGGATTTGCAAGCCGAGTTGCACCTGCGATCTGACCGGACGGCTATTGCCTACCGTAGGTGGCTTAATGAATTAGGGTTGACTATTGGAACTTCTTAGCGTGCACCAAAGACCTTCGCTGCGGTAGAATTACCAAAGGAAACTGTCGTGAATAAGCAGTTAGCATTGGTCAGGTAAGAAGTCGATTAGTCCGTAACATCAATTTGGAAATCAAAGAGCGTCATCGACATACTTTGACAGTTGCGAGCATTCACTAATAGGATGATAGGATTGTTTCGGTACCAGCGCGAGGATCTTCAATGATAAACGATCCGGTTCTTATCAATGATTGGCTTCCGGTGGCTGTGGTCAAACAGCTTGAGGAGATCAATTTAATAGCCGTACGACTCTTGGGCGAAGACCTGGTATTGTGGCGAGTTGATGGCCAAACCTTGGCCTGGCAGGATTTGTGTATTCACCGGGGAACCCGTCTCTCTTTAGGCCAAGTTGTAGAAGGGGATAAATTGGAATGCCCTTACCACGGTTGGACATACAATACGGTCGGAAAATGTGTGAGCATCCCCGCTCACCCTGAACAAACGCCACCGCGAAAGGCTGTCGTCAAGACCTACCAAGCTCAGGAAAAGTATGGTTTGGTATGGGTTTCGCTGGCTGATCCCGAACACGAGATTTCCCCGTTCCCGGAGTGGGATGACGCTTCCTACCGCAAGATTTTTTGCGGCCCCTACCAGGTAAAGGCTGCTGGCCCGCGTGTTATCGAAAATTTTCTTGATGTCGGCCATTTTCCCTTCGTTCACGAAGGTATTTTAGGCGTCAGGGACCGGCCGGTGATTGAAGAGTATGATTCACAGATAGGACCAGAGGGCGTGATATCCAAAGGCGTTCGGGTTTATCAGCCGGACCCCTATGGCACCGGACGAGGTGATTCTGTAACCTATACCTACAGGGCCCACCGACCGCTGACGGCTAGCTTGACTAAGGAATCTGATGGACCCCGTTTTTCCATCTACCTGACAATTACCCCCCACGAGACGGTTGAAAGCACGGCCTGGGTGTGGATGGCTCAAAATTACGGATATGATATTCCAGAACAAGAACTTGTCGCTTACCAGGACGAAATATTCGGCCAGGATCTACCAATCCTACAGTCGCAGCGGCCGGAATTATTGCCCTTGGATCTGCAAGCCGAACTGCACCTGCGATCTGACCGGACGGCAATTGCTTATAGGCGTTGGTTGAACGAACTCGGCCTCACATTTGGAACTTCTTAGGCGTTCATGTTTGTGTGTATTGGCAGTGGTTGATAATAATATGATATCGCCGCTTAATATTTACAGTCACGATTACTATATTTGGAGGAGAAGAAAATGTTAAGATTACGACCTGTTTTGTTACTCTTAATCGCTTTAATGTTGGTTTTGGCTGCCTGTGGAGGGGAGGAAGCGCCTGTTCCGACCGAGCCCGCCCAAGAGGAAGCGCCGGCGGCCGAGGAAGAAGCAGTTCCAGCCGAAGAAGAAGTGCCTGCTGAAGGGGAAGCGCCTGCCGAAGAGGAAGGCCCCCCAGCCATCGCCTTAATCGTCGATGGACCCATCGAAGACAATTCGTGGGCCGAGGCGGCCAACAATGCCCTAAAAGCAGAGGCTGCCAAGGGTTCGGAAACCGCTTTTTCAGAATCTGTGCAGGTTGCCGATTCAGCCCGGGTGATGCGTGAATACGTCGACCAGGGCTTTGACATGATCGTCGCCCATGGATTCAACTACCAGGAAGCCGTTTTTGAAGTGGCCGGCGAAAGCCCGGACGTGAACTTCGCCTGGGCCGGAGCCATTAACCGTACTGCTGAAAACGTGGCCGACTACGACCAGCCCTTTTATGAACCTTCCTATCTGGTAGGCATCCTGGCCGGTCATATGTCCGAGTCAGGCAGCCTGGGTGGGCTCTATGGCTTTGACATCCCAGCTTGCCATGCTATGGGCGAGGCTATGCTAGCCGGCGCTCAAACGGTGAACCCCGATGCCACGCTCACCATAACGGGCGTTGGCGACTGGCAAGATGTGCCCGCTGCCAAGGAAGCCGGCCTGGCCCAGGTTGATACCGCCGGGGTTGACTTCTGGATCGGTTGCGGTGAAGGTCCGACCTTTGGTTCCATTGAAGCGGCCAAGGAAGTAGGCGGCTACGCCACGGGTTACGTGGGCGATATGTCGGAGTTAGGACCAGATGTGGTCTTGTCCAGCATCGTCTGGAATATGAGCCCCATCTTTGAGACGATGGCCGCGCAAACGGTTGACGGATCTTTTGACGGACCTTATTACCAATTCGGCGTGGCCGATGACGCTCTGGACATCGTGCTCAACCCGGCCTTGGCCGATACGATACCTGAGGAGGCTATGGCTGCCATCGAAGAAGCGCGCGCCGCTATTATCGATGGCTCCCTCGTGGTGCCTTTTGTACCTTCGGCCGATGTGGAACCTGAGGAAGAAGCACCCGCTGAAGCAGATGCCGCTCCGCCGGCCATCGCCTTAATCGTCGATGGACCCATCGAAGACAATTCGTGGGCCGAGGCGGCCAACAATGCCCTAAAAGCAGAGGCTGCCAAGGGTTCGGAAACCGCTTTTTCAGAATCTGTGCAGGTTGCCGATTCAGCCCGGGTGATGCGTGAATACGTCGACCAGGGCTTTGACATGATCGTCGCCCATGGATTCAACTACCAGGAAGCCGTTTTTGAAGTGGCCGGCGAAAGCCCGGACGTGAACTTCGCCTGGGCCGGAGCCATTAACCGTACTGCTGAAAACGTGGCCGACTACGACCAGCCCTTTTATGAACCTTCCTATCTGGTAGGCATCCTGGCCGGTCATATGTCCGAGTCAGGCAGCCTGGGTGGGCTCTATGGCTTTGACATCCCAGCTTGCCATGCTATGGGCGAGGCTATGCTAGCCGGCGCTCAAACGGTGAACCCCGATGCCACGCTCACCATAACGGGCGTTGGCGACTGGCAAGATGTGCCCGCTGCCAAGGAAGCCGGCCTGGCCCAGGTTGATACCGCCGGGGTTGACTTCTGGATCGGTTGCGGTGAAGGTCCGACCTTTGGTTCCATTGAAGCGGCCAAGGAAGTAGGCGGCTACGCCACGGGTTACGTGGGCGATATGTCGGAGTTAGGACCAGATGTGGTCTTGTCCAGCATCGTCTGGAATATGAGCCCCATCTTTGAGACGATGGCCGCGCAAACGGTTGACGGATCTTTTGACGGACCTTATTACCAATTCGGCGTGGCCGATGACGCTCTGGACATCGTGCTCAACCCGGCCTTGGCCGATACGATACCTGAGGAGGCTATGGCTGCCATCGAAGAAGCGCGTGCCGCTATTATCGATGGCTCCCTTGAAGTGCCCTTTGTCCCGCAATAGGCGCTTGGTATCCCATCTGATCTAGCGAACTGATAAACAGGGAATGCTAAATACGTTAATAACATATTTAGCATTCCCACCCTCAAATTACAGGCAGGATTACCGGGTGGCATAATGACCGATTCCGAAACATCCTCTCAATTAGTCATCGATATGCGCAGTATCACCAAGCGCTTTCCCGGTGGTGTGTTGGCCAATGATCAGATAAACCTGCAGTTAAATAAGGGCGAGATTCTTGCCTTGCTAGGCGAAAATGGGGCCGGCAAGAGTACGCTCATGAATATCCTCTATGGTTTATATAAGCAGGATTCCGGTGATATCTATCTTCGTGGTGAATTGGTTAACTTTCGGTCGGCTTATGATGCTATCGCGCACAGTTTGGGTATGGTTCACCAGCATTTTATGCTGGTTCCACCCTTCACCGTCGCCGAAAATATGGTCCTTGGCCAACCATCATCCCGTTGGCCGCGGCTGGAAAATAATAAAGATGTGGTCAAGCGCATCAGCCAGCTTTCTGAGCAATATGGTCTAGAAGTCGATCCCGATGCAGAGGTTTGGCAGCTATCGGTAGGCCAGCAGCAACGGGTTGAAATCTTAAAAACGCTCTTCCGCGGCGCTGAAATCCTCATACTGGATGAACCAACGGCCGTTCTTACTCCCCAAGAGGTAGACGAACTCTTAAAAATCATGCGCAATTTGGCTGCTGACGGGCGTTCTCTGATCTTTATCAGCCATAAGCTAGAGGAAGTGATGCGGATAAGCGATCGCATTGCCGTGCTACGCGATGGGCGCCTGGTTGAAACGGTGCGGACGGTAGACACAAATCCGACGGAACTAAGCCGGATGATGGTCGGCCGGGATGTGTTATTTAGGGTTGAAAAAGAGCTATCTGCACCAGGGGAGATAAAATTATCTGTGCGCGATCTGCAGGTTAATACAGATCGCCAGTTGCCAGCGTTACGTGGTATCAGCCTGGATTTACGAGCCGGTGAGATTTTAAGCATTGCCGGCGTAGAGGGTAATGGCCAACGCGAGCTAGAAGAGGCTATTAGCGGCATGAGGCGCGTTGAGCAAGGTCAAGTGATATTGAGCGGCGAAGACATAACCAATGCCTCGCCCCGGAAGATATTTAACGCTGGCCTGGGCTATGTCCCTTCGGATCGTTACCAGACCGCATTGTTGGTTGATTTCAGTGTAGCCAACAACCTGGTCTTGCAGACATTCGATCAAGCGCCCTTTACCCAACAGGGCATCCTGAATGAGGCCGCTATCAAGAGTAACGCGCAGAAACTTGTGAAAGCCTTTGACATTCGCACCTCATCAACTGGAGCTGATGTTTCGAGTTTGTCAGGAGGAAATGCTCAAAAGGTGGTCTTGGCTCGAGAATTGTCTCGTCAGCCTCAGGTATTATTGGTTTCTCAACCTACCCGCGGCATAGATGTCGGCGCCATCGAATATATCCGCCAAGAGTTGGTACGCCAGCGAGATCAAGGTGTGGCTATCTTATTAATCTCCACCGAACTTGAAGAGATATTGGACTTGAGCGATCGCGTCATTGTCTTGTACGAAGGACGGGTAATGGGCGAGCGCCGGGCGGAGGAATTTAAATATAATGTGCAGGAACTGGGACTGCTGATGGCAGGTACAGAGTTGGCCAAGGCCTGAAAAAGGCAATCAATGAGCGAAACGATATCCGACCCACAGGAGCTCATATCCATTGATGGGCCTGAGGAACAAGGGCGGTCTAGATGGGCGACCGCGGCTCGATTAATTGGCGCTCCACTAATTGGTGTTTTAGCCGGTCTGCTGGTTGGAGCCGTCCTGATTTGGCTGGCTGGTGACGATCCGATAGCCGCCTACAGAGTGATGCTGGAAGGCGCATTTGGCGGGCAACGGCAAATTACGGAAACGATACTCAAGGCCATACCGCTTTTAATAATGAGCCTGGGCTTGATCGTCGCCTTTCGCAGTAAGATGTGGAATATCGGGGGTGAAGGGCAATATTTCATGGGTGCGCTGGCCGGAGTAATCGTCGGCTTAACATTTCAAGATTCGCTGCCGGCCGTCATCTTGATCCCACTGATGGTGCTGGCCAGCATGTTGGGTGGCGCTCTCTGGGCTGGAATCGCCGTATTGCTGAAGATCAGGTTCGGCATTAGCGAAATTATCACGACCATCATGTTGAATTTCATTGCTGAGTTTTTTATCTTGTACCTGGCTCGAGAACCAATGAAAGATCCAGAAAGCTTTCTGCCACAAACCGCGGCGCTACTGGGAGCGTCCCGCTTACCGACGCTGTTTGGCACACGTGTACATGCTGGCGTTATCATCGCCTTGTTACTGGTGCCGCTGGTGTATGTTTTGCTTTGGAAGATGCCCATTGGCTTGCGGATACGGGCTATTGGATCGAACCAAAGGGTTGCCAAGTATGCAGGAATGAACGTCGTCCTTGGCCTGTCATTTGCCATGATGTTTAGTGGCGCATTGGCTGGCTTGACAGGGGCAATCGAAGTGAGTGTGTTGCACACGCGGTTGCAGGATGGTATTTCAGGGGGGTACGGTTTTACCGGCATCCTCGTTGCGCTTCTAGGCCGGCTGCATCCTGTTGGCGTGCTTATCGCCGCCTTTTTCTTTGCTGCGCTATCTAATGGCGCGCAGACAATGCATAGCGTCTATGGTCTGCCTATATCATTAGCCCAGGTTATTCAGGGATTGATCGTATTGTTTGTCTTGGCAGCCGATGCGTTAGCCCGCAGGTGGTGGAGGTGATGCATGGAGGATTATAGTAACCTTCTTTCTTTAACTTTTTTGGCTGCCTTGTTTGCCTCTGGTATCCGCCTGGCGATCCCGATATTTTATGCCGCCCTGGGCGAAATCATCACCGAACGGGGCGGGGTATTAAACTTAGGCATAGAAGGAATTATGTTGGCAGGGGCATTGGGCGGCTTCATGGGGGCGTACTATTTCGAGCAGGTGGCTAGCGCAGAATTATTGTGGCTGGCTCCCTGGGCCGGTCTCGCTGCCGGCATAATAGCCGGCATGGCCTTAGGTCTGATTATGGCTGTGCTTGCCATTACGCTGCGCACGGATCAGGTTGTCGCCGGCATCACCCTCGTCTTCTTGGGGCAAGCCATGACAACCTATATTTTCCGCCAGCAATTTGGCGAACTCAACGCACGTATCACCGGCTTCCAAGAACTAAATATCCCGTTTTTCTCGGACATCCCCTTCTTCGGTAAGGTATTGTTCAGTCATGATATCTTGACCTATCTCAGCATAATTATTCTTTTTATAAGTGGGTATTTCCTATTTCGAACAATATGGGGTCTGAATATTCGAGCCTCGGGCGAACAACCGGCGGCCGCGGATACATCTGGTGTCAACGTGAATGTTGTACGCTATGCGGCCGTCTTGATTGGTGCTGGTTTGGCCGGGTTAGGCGGTGCGGCACTAACGGTCCAGCTAGGCATCTTTAATGAAGGTCTTACAGCTGGACGCGGATGGATCGCCGTGGCCTTAGTTATTTTTGCCCGTTGGCGGCCCGGACTGGCTTTCCTGGGAGCGCTGTTATTTGGCACGGCGACCGCCCTGCAATTCCGCGCCCAAGCATTAAACATCGCCGTCATACCCTATGAAGTATTCTTGATGATGCCTTATGTACTCACGATTTTAGTTCTGATGGCCGGTGTTCATAAGTCGGACGCTCCGGCCGCGTTGGGCACTCCTTACGTAAAAGAGTGAGCCCAGCTATAACCCGCGCCCCTTTAGCACATATGCCCAGATGATAGTAGAGGAAGACATCCAAGGCTATGCTTGACAATCTTACAAGGGCTAACTAAAATTCAATTATTGAGGACAATTCATTATTTGAATATAGTTCATAAATCGACAAGATAACGAACCCACTTAAACGTACAGCCGAGGTTATTTGAGATACGCAATAAGCTCTATCCAGCTCCCATGTTCAACGGCTCAGAGGTGATGCCATGAAAGATCTGCCAGCTGTCGTACATCGATTACAAGGCCCTGAGGATGCCCGTGAGGGCTACTGTTGCATGACCGAGGTGCCGACGCCCTGGCCCAAGGCTCTGTGCCACTGCCAAGACTGGCTGGCGATCAACTTGGGTCACTACGTCGAGGGATATCACCTGCAGCTAAAAGCAAGTAGCGTTGTCGGTCACCTTTACTTTGCGCCGGCTGAGCGTGCTCTTATCCCATATAAAGTGGAGAGCAAGGTAGGGGTGATGTACTGTGAATGGGTACATCAACGGTACCAAAAACAGGGCTTTGGCCGGCTGCTGTTCGATACATTTCTGGAAGATATGGAAGAGTGGGGCGCCAAAGGCATTTTATTAGAAGCCACCGACATTGAGGGACAGATGCACATGGACCACTATCTCTCGCGTGGTTTCACAGTGGTCCTTGAAAATGGACACCAGAAGCTCTTATACCGGCCGATTAACCAAACCGAGATAAAGGTTGAAGCGCTAAAACCGCAGATCCACCCGCGTTCAGGCCTTCCAGTAGAGATTTTGGTTCTTAGCGGTTATCTCTGCCCTTTTGAAGTAGCTACGCTTATTTTGCTCCCTGGAGTCGCTCGAGAATTTGGCAATCAAGTTGTCCTTCGCCAGGTAGCTTTGACGCCCGAAACCTTACAGGATTATGGCGCCGCCCAAGGTATCTTCATCAACGGTCGCCCGTGCTTGACCGGAGCCGAATCGGAAGAGGCCATTCGCCGGGTCATTATCGAGGAAATTGAAAGTGGCTAATCGATCACTCTGGAGCTTATCAGGTCAATTCATCCACCACCATCACCGTCTTGAGGTGTTCCTCGACCGTCTGCTTCGGCCGGTGGAACGGGTGACCAAGGGGCCCTTCTTTGGTTGCCAAATGTGTGGGCAATGCGTGCTGCATTCCACCGGCATGGTGTGTCCTATGAATTGTCCAAAGAATCTTCGCAACGGTCCCTGCGGTGGCGTTGGTCAAGATGGCTCCTGCGAAGTAATTCCCGAAATGGGCTGCGTTTGGGTGGGCGCCTACCAAAAATCACAGCGCTTGCTTTGGCCTGAAGAAATACACGATCTTAGACCACCAGTGGATTGGTCTCTGCAGGGTTCCTCCTCGTGGATAAACGCGCTTACCGGTCGTGATCAGGTGGTTAGTGGCTGCAATGGTCAGCCGGATTCAGCGCTCGAAGTCATTAACGATCATGAACGATAATAATCATTCGAAGAGCAACCTGGCAACGGTCCTGGAGGCCGGCGAATTTGCCGTGGCGGCCGAGTTGTCGCCGCCGAGAGGCGTTAATCTCGAGGCCATCGCCAGGGATGCCAACATATTGAAAGATTACGCCGATGCGGTGAACGTGACCGATAATCAAGCAGCCAGTGTGCGCATGTCAAGCATCGCGGTCAGCGCATTGTTGATCCAGCATGGCATTGAACCTGTGGTACAGATGACTTGCCGTGACCGCAATCGTCTGGCTATCCAGTCCGATTTGCTGGGGGCGGCCGTTCTAGGCGCTCGAAATGTACTATGCTTAAGCGGCGATCACGGCAAATGGGGCGATCATCCTCATGCCAAGAACGTGTACGATGTGGATTCCATACACCTCATCCGTTTAGTCCGCAACATGGTGGATAACGGCTGCCTGGACAACGGTAGAGATATCAAGCCTGCACCAAATTTCTTCATCGGCGCGGCCGCCAATCCTTTCGCGCCACCTTACGATTACCGGCCGTATCGCCTGGCCAAAAAGGTGGCCGCCGGCGCTCGTTTCATCCAAACTCAGTTGATCTACAATGTCGACCGGTTTCGCTCCTATATGAAACAAGTCAACGATCTGGGTTTGGCCGAACAGGTTTATATCTTTGCCGGTGTCGGTCCTCTAAAGTCAGTACGCGCGGCCGAGTATATGGCCTCTAAGGTCGCCGGCATGGACGTGCCCCAGGCCCTGGTCGATCGTATGGCCAAGACCCCCAAGGCTGCCCAACCCGAAGAGGGGATTCGCATCTGCACCGAGATCATTGAGCAAGTGCGAGAGATACCAGGCGTTGCCGGCTTACACATTATGGCCGTTCATTGGGCCGACTCAGTTCCCGAGATCGTCTCCCGGGTTGGCCTGTACCCACGTCCTGGAGCAAAGAAGAAAGTCCACGAAGAGTTAGCCGTATAGACCTCAGCTAACGTCCCCAGTGAAGGCTTGTTTGCCGCACTAATATTAGTCAAGACCGGTTATAATATCGTACTCGGATTTACCCGGTTTCTCCGTCTTGTTTAACCATCTATCAACGTATGGCCTCAGCTACGGTGGCGGACGTTTCCAGATTAGGGGCGCGGATGACGATGGAGTCGGCGCCAAATCGATAAAGACAGAGGACGTCGATGGCCTTCCAGCATGTCCCGCCCTCAACCTCCGTCCGATCAAGTGTGCCATGGGTATTGGCGGCAAAATTGGCGAAGGCGGTCGAAAACTGATCCCCGTCGACCGGCGTATCCCACACCAGGCGTAGGACCATCAGCAACGCATTAGTCTCCTCTTGCCAGTAGACAGCGTATTGGTCGCCGCCCCAGCCGGTAGCGGCCGTATCCACACTTGCCTCGTCCAGCTGCTGGCCCAGGTACTCGCGCAAGAGAAATTCACCCAGCGTCGCTTCCTCCAGGCGCGTCCAATCAAGGCCCAAGGTATCGGTAAGCGGCGGCAGAGCCACGACTTGCGGGGTGTCGCCGGCAAGGTAGCGATCGGGGTGGATGATGTGCTCGGTCGAGCCCGGTAAGTTATCCCAAGTGTTATTTAGGCCGTCCCAGCCACTCTGCTCATAAATGCTCCTGGCGAAATCACGGCCGGTTGTGTAGGGAAACAAAAAGCTGTTGACCAACACCGGCGGCATATAAGGCACCTCTGTGCTGAGCATCCGGCTGGACAGGTTGAAGATGTCGACCAGCTCTTCCTGGCTGAAAAAACCCTGCTCGATATAAAATTCTTGCAACAGTTCGGCCTCTCCTTCGGCCAGGGCGCGGATGGCCAAATTAGCCTCGTCGCCTAAGGATGTATCCGTTATCAACTCCAACTGAAAGTGCTGATCTTGCAAGGCGTGGACGAACTCATGAGCGTATATCCACTGTTCCAGGGCATCAACTTCTTTGTCCTCGCTGAGAACCACGAACTCTTCCGTCGCCGGATCGTAGAATCCGGCGATATTCTCTCCAATATAGCGATGTGTAAGTTGGTACAGATCAAAGTCGCGCGACATGAAGTCAAATACGCTAAAGACCAGGACGTCCCGGTGCGCATCCTCCTCCGAGTAAAAGAGCTGAGCCTGCAATCGCTGTTTCAACTCGGAACTCGACAGTAAGCTAGGTTCAATGGGTTCTATTTTTGCCAAGCCGCGCATCTCGGTCACATTGCCCTCCACGTTGGCCCATATGGGCGCGTAGCGAGCGAGCAACTCGCGGTCGATGACTCGGATTGAGATCGGCTCGGCCGACAGCACTTGCCCAGTTCGACCAGTAAGCGAGACGATGACCTCGTGCGTGCCAGGATAATTGGGTGTCCACGTCTGATTGACCTCCAGCGTTGTTTGTTCTACAGCATCAACCGTGCCGATGTTTTGCCCATTTGCGGTCAGGCCCACCATCCTAACGCCAAGGGGATCGCTGGCCGAAATGGAGAACTGAACCGGCTGGCCTAGATCGATGACCAATCCGTCGATCGGCAAATCAATTGTAATGCTAGCCGGTAGTGGGGTGGGGGTTGGCGCCATACTCAACTCTTCCTGAGTAATCGGCGCAGCTGCCGTGGGTACCCGCGTTGGCATTTCCTTTCCCGCTGAACAGGCAGCTAGCAAGAGTACAATAGTGTTCAAGACCATCACAACCGGCACGCAAGCAGCCGGCATGACCGGGATCGATCCTATTTTCTTGATGGTATGCATAATCGAGACGCCACCTGAATAACGAAGCATAACCAAAACTCGCCGACAACAACCGCCTGGCTTGTCTTTTGCTCCCTATCAAAGATTAACCGACTGGTAACGCAATTATATCTTATGTGGTTACTATAGGAACAGATGACCTAGGGGTTATAGATGGTCCTAACAATGCGCTTACCATGAAAACTGCCAGCCCTGATCGAACACGTTTCCCTGAACAATAACATGATTTGCTATTTCTATTGACAATCTGTAGCAATTCGTGATAGCATGGTAACGATACCATAAGGTAACGTTACCATGTCTTTGTCTTGACCTCTTTAGTGCCAATATTTTTGGGAAATTGACCGATGCCCACTATCAATGATGTGGCAAAACGAGCGGGGGTCGCTCCCATCACTGTTTCCCGAGTGA
>JAHEJP010000296.1 GCA_024638855.1 Chloroflexota bacterium | reverse complement strand
TGGGTTCAAAACAATTGGAGAAGCTGCCCCAATCATTTGGAACAACAATAGCAGGATAGTAAGCCGCATGAACTTACCGGTGATAAATCCCAGTCCTATTACCATTTCCCAAATAGCCAGGACAGGCAGAAAAAGTTCCATCGGCAAGAAAGGCAAAGTCTCGCGAACAAGTGTCTCGGCCGGACTCGCACCTGGAAAGAGTTTCAGAGCCCCAAACCAGAAAAAGACAATGCCAACAGAAATGCGCAATAAGGTTAAGCCGTGCCTAGCCATCCATTCGACAATGATAGTATCAGCCTTGTTAAAATTAACACTCAGTCTTCTTGTGATCATCAGATATTTCCTGTTTCCTCATACTTTATGTGATTATTTTCACAATATTTTATTCTATCCTATGTGAGGCTGAGAACAAGAGGTTTGAGTCCTCGTTAAGTACCTTTTTATCTAATCAATTTACGAGCTTATTAACCGCAATGAAGTAGTTGGATTGATGATAATTCCAGAGTCACGGTCACCAAACATCTCGTTCTTCTCGCTCCCCCAGCGCCAATAGAAGAGGGCTATATAGGCGCATAGTACAGCGTCCAGCGTGTCTTCATAGATTTTGAGAGCTTTGCCTCTTATTGGTGACAAATCTATGTGCGTTAAATCTTTGAAATTAGTTGTCGGTCGCAAGGGTGGCTCAGCGACCGTTAGCTTCTCCCACAGAAGTCGCCGAAATTCTGTTAAGCCTCGTTTTTTATCAGCTACGCGACCTTTTTTGTACTTTATAATCCTGGGTAGGTCAAACAATACCACGTATGCAGAATGGGTGTACGCTTCGAAGAACCACCGGCCGCCCCGCCTTATATCGAAATGTGGATCGATATCCTGTGAGAAACCGTAGCCTTCCAGATTTTTAGCAAACTGAACGCTCTCGGCATCCGGATAGAGGGTCAAGTTGGAGCTATGTGTCGAAGCATGTCGATTTCCATACTTCTTACTAATCTGTGTCTCGCAGGGACGTCGCCCAGCCTGATTTTTTATTACCAGCGGTGCATCGACGGCAATAACCGTATTGTCTGTACTCAGGCTGAGGATGATATCTGAGATTTCTACCAAAGAATAGCGGTGGGCGTAATAGCAAATGAGCTCAGCTCCCTCAGAGTTTCCCTGGGCAACAGCGATACCACTTGGATTCTTTCCGGTCCTCCATGCGAGATCGACACCGATAAATGTCGTTATGTTGTTTTTCATGGGTATCGACTTCGAGAATCTATTTGGCCAGAAATAAGCTATTGAGTGAATCAGTTTCCCCGGTCGCAAATGGATAGTTTAGAACTTGGACTGATCCAGAAAATTACGTAGAGCTTTGCCCTTTTCCATCGTGAACCTTCCCTCTGTACGCCACAGTACGTCACCCGATTTTTCAAACAGATAAACCCATATGTTCTGCTCGCTGTCAATATCGAGGGCTTTTCTAAACGCGTTTTTATCTAGATAAAGAGTGATCGTACGAGAGCGTGTCGCTTCGTCTGGAATTCCCGCGCGCATGCCTTCGTTTAAAAATGTGCGATAAACGAATCCCCTGCCTGATAAGGTGGGAAATTCATAATAATGGAGTCCAGGGTATTCTTTCGCCAACTTTTCCACAAAAGGAACCCATTCATCTACTTGGTCTTGGTGCCAACGTAAAAAAGCAATGAAGACTAAGTTGATTTGCCCAGCGAAATCATCTGGAAAGGCCATCTTCTGTCGGGCTAGATTGCTACCTTTGACCTGCGGTAATTTCATGTTTAACCCTCTTGTTTATTGATTAGTCCGACGGCCTTTCTCTGATTGATTCAGCGCAGCAACCAACATCAACCCGTCAATTTTGCTTGGCATCACCGTTATCATCACCGTACTTTTAAGAACAATTATCTGGCGCGCTTTCACTGGCAGCAGTAGTTGCTGTTGCAGTGATAATCATTTGGCCATTACTTACCTGACAGGTAATGGCGTGTGCGAGATTTCAATGGCTCTTTGGGCGATTGAATCGATCATCCTGGAGAAGATAAGACTGTGAAATGGGTAAAGCCCGTACCAATAAAGCATCCCTGAAAGACCTTTTGAGGCGAAATAAGAAGTCTGCACTAGATCAGTACTGCCATCATCCTGTTTGTTGGCCTCGAACTGAAGCCAGCCTTGACCGGGCAGTTTCATTTCCGCGCGTAGGCGGAGCAGGTGATTGGGTTGCACTAGCTCCACGCGCCAGAAGTCCAAGGCTTCGCCTTGCCTAAGATCATCAGGATGACGACGGCCGCGACGCATGCCCACACCACCTACCACGCGATCCAATGCCCCACGCATTTGCCATAGCCAGTTATGGGGAGGCCAACCTCGATCTCCGCCCAAGCCGGAAAATGCTTGGAAAACGGCCGACGGCGGCGCATTCACCACTCTTTGCCGCCGTTCAATAAGCATACCTTGTTCCTGTGTCAAATGAACGGGTTCAATATCTCCCTGGCTGGAGGCGAGAGCGTCGCTCCACAGGGTTTCGATATCCCCTTCTTCAATTTGCTCGAGTGCTGAGCGAACAGCCGTTTCAAAGTCTAGCGGATCGATGGTAGGAAACAAAGACCTAGCCGACTGATCTCGCACAAGCAACTCATTGCGTAAGCCCTCAATAAGTGGCGTGGCTACGCTGGCTGAAACCGGCGTCATCCAATGCACCCAATAGGATGAGAGACGCGGCGTCAAGACAGGCACGCGGATGATCAGGCGACGCAGGCCACGAATGCGGGCATAGGTCATCATCATTTCGGCATATGTCAATGCGTCTGGGGCGCCTATTTCAATGATTTTACCTTGGCTTGCCGGCGTCTGCAGGGCAGCGTTAAGGTAATTGAGCACATCACGAATAGCAATGGGCTGCATTTTCGTATACACCCAGCGTGGTGCGATCATGACTGGTAGCCGTTCAGTGAGGTTGCGCATCATTTCAAAGGAAAGGCTCCCGGATCCAACGACCATACCTGCACGAAACTCAGTGACGGGCATGTCGAACCGTCGCAAGGCGTCACCAGTTTGCTGTCGTGACAGCAAATGCTTAGATAATTTGCTATCCGGGTCTCCCAAACCGCCCAGGTAAATGATGTTTTCTACACCAGCATCTGCAGCCGCTGCAGCGAAGTTTTCTGCCGCCTCTATGTCGCGTGCACTGAATTCGGTGTGCCCACCCATGCTATGAATGAGGTAGTATGCGACGTTTATGCCTTGCATGGCTGCGGTCAGGGAGCTGGGTTCTAAGACATCACCCAAAGCGATCTCTACTTGCTCTTTCCAACTGCGGCCATTCAGGCGTGTAGCGTTTCCTCTTAGCAAGACCCGTACCCGGTAACCCTGCTCCAAGAGGTGTGGAACCAGACGGCCACCGACATAGCCGGTAACCCCAGTGACAAGCACCGAGGTTTTGTTTGCTCGCCTTTCCGCTCCCTCCATCGTTATTCCTCCTTCGATTCCTTGTAGTCAAGGTAAGCCGCAACGGCCAAGGGACCAACCGCCATCAAGAATGCAACGAGGCCGAAGACAAATAAAAATGTTTCATTCATTTTTGCTGCTCCCGGCGAATATTAAAGCCCCAAAGCTAAGGATAGAGGGAACCCAGATACCGACGAAGATACCTTGTGATTCCGAGCCATTGAACCACAGATATACAGACAAAAGGAATGACAAAAAGGCTGCTACCAAAATTGATGCCTTTGCAAATCTCATCCTTGAACTCATACTAATTTTCCTCCTTTAGAATCTATCACATTGCCGTTCACAGATTTCTTATTGCTGCGCACTGAGTTGCGTAAAGCTATTATAGTCCAGATTGGCGAAATTGGTCTTGCACATTGTTCCGCTCTTCGATAGCCTATCCTTGTCAGTGACGCTATCGATTTGCTGGATGCCAGTGTAGCATAGTCTGAAACGCAGGTGGTGCCTCCGCAGACCAGCGAGACAGATTCCTTCATAATACCTGGCCTTTTGACACCTAGCACGCGTGTCAAGATGGTTAAGGTGAAGATTTGGTATAATTGTTTATGGTGAATAAGCACAGAGTCAGCATCTGGGTTCTCGGTGATCAATTACTAAATAAACATCCCGCAATAGAGGCTGCGGAAACAACTCACGGCCGCGGATCTGTCCGAATTGTGATGGTGGAGAGCCTACGCCGGGTACGCAGGTTGGCCTACCACCGAAAGAAACTGGTCCTTATATTCAGCGCTATGCGCCACTACGCCCGTCGCCTGCAGACAGAAGGCTATGTTGTCGATTATCAGCAGACTGAAACCTTCCTGGAGGGCTTGAAAGCGCATATATTCGCGCATGGCTCCGCTCATCTTTATACTATGGCAGCTAGCACATACGGCGGCCGTCGCTTCCAGGAAGCTAGGCTGGCAGATGCCCTCGACCTCCCCGTCACCGTACTCCCAAACACCCAGTTCCTATCAGAACATTATAATCCGTACCCGGATCCAACACCTGGGAAGCGCTATGTGATGGAGCACTTCTACCGGGCCATGCGCCGCCATTTTAGGCTGCTGATAGATGAGGCGGGGGACCCGGTTGGTGGTCAGTGGAACTACGACAAGTTGAACCGGAAACGATTGCCAAAAGGGTTGACCCTGCCTGAAATTCCCCGTTTTCCGCCTGATGAGATCACTTTAAAAGTAATGAAAGAGATTGAGGATTCGGGAGAAGGGTTTGGGAAACTCGCAGGGTTCGACCTGGCCGTGACACGTGAACAGGCACAGGCGGCATTTGATGATTTCCTGACCAGGCGCCTGGCGGATTTTGGCCCATATGAGGACGCCATGAGCCGGGACCACACTACCCTCTTCCATTCGGTCCTTTCGCCTTACCTTAATCTGGGCCTCCTAGAGCCGCTGAACCTAGCCCGGGCTGCTGAAGATCGTTATCGTGCTAAGACTAGCCCAATAAATTCGGTGGAAGGTTTCATCCGCCAAATTATCGGCTGGAGGGAGTTTATCTACTGGCAATATTGGCGAACTATGCCCGATATTTTGATGGCCAACTTCTGGGGAGGGAATCGGCCAATTCCTGATTGGTTCTGGCATGGAAAAACCGAGATGAACTGCCTACAGCATGTGTTGTCACGTGTGCTTGAACAGGGTTACGCGCATCACATAGAGCGGTTGATGGTGCTATCGAATTTTTGTCTACTGGCGGGATTAGATCCCATCGCTGTAAAAGATTGGTTCACCCTTGGTTTTATCGACGCCTATGAATGGGTGATGGTCCCCAATGTGCTAGGGATGGGATTGAACGCCGATGGCGGGATCATCGCCACCAAACCGTATATCGCCTCGGCCAACTACATTAACAAGATGAGCGATTATTGTCAGTCTTGTGGTTACAATCAGAAGAAGCGAACCGGTCCTCAGGCCTGTCCCTTCAATACGCTGTACTGGAACTTTCTGATTAAGAAAGAGGAACTCCTGCGCGCCAACCCTCGCTTGGGACGCAATGTACTCGGGCTGCGGTATCTGGACGATGCAGAAAGGCAGGCTGTAATCGAACAGGGGGAACAATTCCTGGAAAATCTCTAGGTATTTGTTGCTAAATACAAAAAGATGAAGCAGTTTTCTCTGATATTAGCTGCGCTTTTCTTAGCCACCATAATAATCGGCTTATTGACAATGGCTGGTTCATGGATTCTCAGCATATGCTGCATCGAAAGACGGCCTGGAAGTATTTGGGGAGACGCTACGTAAAGAACAAGGAAAAAAGCGGGTGCCAATCATCCGCCAATCGCGGTGGTCACTTCGTATTGGGATAAAGCCCTCGTGTGGGTCCCAGCTGGCGGTCCGAAGCCGGCGAAAGTAGCTTCTCTTATTTTGGAGGCCACCGAAGATGATCATAAAGGCATCCTGTATCTGAACTGTTGAACATAAGGGAGCTCTCTCTAAGAAGCTAAATTCTAATTACCCAAATTTTGCCCCAATAAGGGGACAAATCATAAAAGATTAAAAAAAGCGATAGACTTCCCGGCAAGAATAGACCAACAAACTTGCTAAAGGAAAACTATCGCCATGAACAATCATATCAGATTTTCGCCACGAGCCAGCTTGGCCATGACCGGCATATGTATGCAACAGATGGGCATCTGGCAAATGGTTAGCGAACATGTGACCGTAAAACAGAAAGTGATGATTCACACACCCTTGGAAAAACTGCAAGACGCGTTCATCAATATTATGGCCGGCGGACACGGCTTGGTGGAAGTGAACAATCGTGTTCGACCAGATACAGCTTTGTTCCAGGCATTCGGACGAAGTCGCTGCGCAGAGCAATCGACAATCAGCGACACCCTCAATGCCTGCACAGAAGAAAATGTCGCCCAGATGCGCCAGGCATTGCAGCTTATTTACCAACGCTATGGGCAAGGATATGCCCATCATTATGGTAAAGGTTGGCAGGTGCTGGATGTAGATATGAGCGGCATGCCTGCAGGCCGACAAGGCGAAGGGGTGGAAAAAGGCTACTTTGCCAAGCAGAAGAACAAGCGTGGTCGGCAACTGGGTCGCGTCTTGGCCACTTTGTATGACGAAATC
>JAHEJP010000295.1 GCA_024638855.1 Chloroflexota bacterium | reverse complement strand
TATTTGCAATCGGCCGCCCTCAAGGCTCAGAATAAACGCCAGGTTCCAAAAGGGGCTCGCGATGATGCTGCCAGAGCCTTGAGCCTGGGGCTTTCTCGTCCGGCGGCGAATGCCTATGCCAACCAGCTCATAGGCCAATATGATCTAGGGGTCGGCCGCCTGGATCAGGCCATTAACAGTTACAGCCAGGCTTTAGAAATGTTGAGTTCATCCAGCTCCCCGGAATTGAAGGGTCAGTTGCTCTACAATCGAGCCGTGGCTTATCGCCGCAAAGAGAATTATGAGTTAGCCCGGCAAGATATACAAGAGGCGATAGCTTTGTCGAGGGTGGGCGGGCAAGGAGCAGCCATGTCCCATTACGAGGCAGAATTGACCACCATCAATGATCATGCCGGTCAATCTTATCAGAACTAGATAAAAGTATTGCTGGCTAGAGTGCCATCAGATCTCATTTACTCTTGCCTAACACGGCTTCTAGCCGTTCTCCAGCCATCATCAAGCCCAGATCCTCGGCCGAGACTCCCTCGTTTTTCACGATACCCATGATCTCGCCGCCAAACATGACCATGATGCGGTCTGACAAGGCCAGGATCTCATCCAAATCCTCAGAAATGAGCAGTGTGGCCAGGCCCTCGGCCCGCTGCAGCAAGAGTTGATTGTGAATGTATTCCGTCGCCCCGATATCCACCCCCCGCGTCGGTTGGGCGGCGATGAGCACTCGCGGCCGCCGGTCCAGTTCCCGGGCCAGGATGAGCTTCTGGATATTGCCACCAGAGAGATTCTTGACTGGCGTCTCCCTGCTAGGCGTCTTCACATTGAAACTATTGATCAGTTCCTGTGAATGCTCGTCGATATATTTAAAATTCAAGAATATGCCCTTGCTGTAAGGTTCGCGAACATGGTCCTGCAAGATGAAATTCCAGGCCACGCTGAAATCCTTGATCACCCCATCGTGCATGCGTTCCTCAGGGATGTAGGACAGACCGGCCCCCAGCATCTCTGAAGTGGTGAAGCCGGTTACGTCACTGTCCTCCATGAAGATGCTGCCTTCAGCGACCGGCTGTAAACCGGCGATGGCCTCGGATAGCGGCCGCTGGCCATTGCCCGACACACCGGCCACACCAAGGATCTCACCGCTGTGTATTTCCAGCGAGATATCCTTCAGCACTTGTTGATCGCGATCGTTCACGGCGCTGATGTTCTCCAGCTTCAGGCGTACTTCGCCTAACTCGGCCTCAGGTCGATAACGCTCCAATAATACTTCGCGGCCAACCATCATATTGGCCATGTCCTTCTTGGTGACCTCGGATGTCGGCCGGGTGCCGATGGCCTTGCCGTCACGTAGAACAGTCACCCGGTCGGTTAGAGCCGTAATCTCGTCTAGTTTATGGCTGATAAAGATCAGCGCGTGACCGTCGCGAGCCATCTGTCGAAAGATGATAAAAACATCGTCCACTTCCTGGGGTGTCAGCACGGCCGTCGGTTCATCCAGGACCAGCAGAGCCGCGCCCCGGTAAAGGGCTTTGATGATCTCCACCCGCTGCCGTTCGCCCACGGCCAGCCGGCCGACGTTGGCTTGCGGATCAACCTTTAAACCATAGGTTTCCGATAGCTCCGTGATCCGCTCCGAAACGATATCCAGATCCAGCCGCGGCTCACGCGACGACTTAAGCCCCAGAGCCACGTTTTGAGCCACATTGAGGGTGTCGACCAGCATGAAATGCTGGTGAATCATACCGATACCATGGTTGATGGAATCGGTTGGCGAGTGAATAGTGATCTGCTCGCCATTGAGATAGATCTCGCCTTCTTCAGGTGCGTAAAGCCCGTAAAGGATCTTCATCAAGGTGCTCTTGCCGGCGCCGTTCTCGCCCAACAAGGCGTGAATCTCACCCGCCTTTATATCAAAGTTGACGTGATCATTAGCTAGCACGCCGGGGAAGCGCTTGACGATGCCCCGCATCTCCAGCGTTTCAATCCGGGGTAGACCAGATGGCAATAAATTGTTTTCGCTCATTTAACCTTCCCCTCTCGTGAATGGTTTGGTCAATGCCGCCGGTTGGGCCGCTCGCCGGATGGGCAGTGCCAGGGCGATGATGGTCATCAAGTAAGGAAGCATCACGGCCACATCAGACGGGATGTTTAAGCCTAGGACCTGTCCCCATAATTGCAGGGCATTGACGGTACTGAATAACAACGCACCGACCAAAACGCCCCAGGGCGACCAGCCCCCAAAATAAACCAGGGCCACGGCGATGAAGCCGATGCCGTTGGTCATATTCTCTTGGAAGATTCCCAACAAGGAAATGGACAAAGAAGCCCCGGCGATACCGGCAAAGATACCGCCCAAGGTCACGGTAAAGTACCGGACAATGGATACACTGACGCCTAGGGAATCGGCCGCTTCCGGGTTTTGACCGACGGCCTTAATCTTCAGCCCCCAGGTAGTCCTGGCCAAGATATAGGCTGATATTGGCACGAGGGCATAGGCGATATAGGTCATAATGCCGTGGCTGAAGATGATATCACCTGCGACCGGCACTTCGCTCAAACAGAGCGACGAGTCGATGCCAAATGAAGATAGGCAAAACTTGAGTTCGGAAAAAGCTTCGACCCCTTCTACCGAACCCAACATGGTTTTGAAGAGCAGGCTTGATACGCCTAATCCAAATAAGGATAAGCCGATGCCGCTAATGCCCTGCTCGGCCTTGAAAGTGACGCTGATCAAGGCCATCAAGAGGCCCATCAGAGCCCCGATCAGGGCAGCCGCGCCAAATCCGAGCCACGGATTTCCTGTCTGAAAGACGACGAAAAAGCCGAAAAAAGAGCCCATAAGCATGATGCCTTCCACGCCCAGGTTCAGCACGCCCGAACGCTGGGAGAACATCTCGCCCAGCGAAGCAAAGAGATAGGGCGTTGCCAACCGGATGCCTGAGTGCAATATGCCCAGAACAATCGCTAGAACGGTAAGATTCTCATTCATGAGGCTGCCTCCGGGGTAGCTTCGGCAGGGGATGTTTCATCGTCTATTGAGACACGACGGGTGGCTCGCCGCCGGACCCAAATGTCGGCGCTGACCACGAACAGGACGACCATGCCCAGGATGACGGTTATCAGGACTTGGGGCACTTGTATGGCCCGTTGCATCTTGTCCCCGCCGACCAGCAAGCCGCCAAATAACAGGGCTGATGGGATGATGCCCAGCGGGTGCAGCGAGCCAAAGAGGGCGACAACGATACCTGAGAAGCCATAGCCAGCCGATACCGCCTGGGGCTCAAACATGCGGTGATGCAGTCCCAGGATCTCTATCGCGCCGGCTAACCCAGCGAACATGCCGCCTAGGGTCATCGACAAGACGATATAACGCCGGACGTTGATGCCAGCATAGCGCGAAGCATTTTGGTTCAGGCCAACAGCCCGAATCCGGTAGCCGATGGTCGTGCGCCACAGGAAAATATAAACCAGGACGGCCATGATGATGGCGATGATCAGGCCAAAGTGCAGTCGGGTAGGCTCTACGAACAGGCCATATAGTTCGGCTGCGAAACCAGTCAGGCCCAGATCATCGGCCGACTTGTCCAGGCCGATCCATTTGGCCATGTCAGTGAAGCGAGGCAGATCGGTGGATTGAGGCAGCCGGGCTGAATGGGGGATATTGGTGCCGGCCTCAAGCTCGGCCGGATCGATCATCGGGCCTCGCAGCAGGTAAAAAGCGATCTGGATGGCGATCTGGTTCATCATGATCGTGCTCAAGATTTCATTGACACCAAGGCGAGCTTTTAGATAACCGGGTATGGCGGCCCAAAAGCCGCCCATGAGAGTGCCCGCCAGCAGCCCGATGATGATAACCACGACTCCAGGCAATTTGTCGCCAAGTTGAAGCCCGACATAAGTTGTTAAGACTGCGCCGACGATAAGCTGGCCTTCGGCGCCGATATTGATCACGCCACCACGAAAGGCGATAGCTACACCCAAGGCCACCAGCAGCAAGGGAATCATCTTCACCATTGTGTCGGCCAGGCCATTCTTGTTGGTGAAGGCTCCGCTTAACATCGCCCCGTAGGCCGTCAGTGGGTTGGTATCCTGCAATAGCAGAATAATGGCTCCGACAGCCAGAGCTGCCGCCACCGCGATAAACGGTACCAGAATATCTAGCAGCCGGCCAAAGCTGTAATTCCTGGAAATTTTGCCCACGACCCTCCTCTCTCGTCAACGGCGGTGAAGCGCTAATTGTATTAACCTATCACCGGCGGCGACATGTGGGAGAAGCCACATGGAATAGCCTGGCTTCTACAGCTAAAAAAATACGTAACGGACCAAATGGTTTATTCGCCAAGTAGGCAAAGTTAGCGAGTTAGCCACTATAGAAGAAGAAGCCAGGCTCAGCTCATGAGCCTGGCTTCTTCACTCATACTATTCGCTGGGACCTTCCATACCCTCAAGCAATTGAGGTAGGTACCAGATTTCCTCATCGGTGGCGGCCACACCGTCGCCGATATATTCCGAACCATCCTGTAGATTGATTGGCCCGGTCCAGACATTGACATCACTGGAGGCCAGGCTGGCGATGAACTCGTCTAGACTGCTCTGCATTTCGCCGGTTAAGCCTGGGCCATTCACCCAGCCGACAGGCGTCAGGGTGTTGTCGGTCAGGTCATCCCAGTATGGTTCATTCCAATCCCAGGATTGTTGCCAACTACCATCACCCACGGCTGTGACCGTTTCCAGGTATGCCGGGCCCCAGTTGAAATAGGGCACGCCCAGGCAGATGTCGGGCGCATTCTCACAGGCGCCTTCAAAGTCATACGGCACAGACCAAACGGCGTCTCCCTGTGCAGCTCTCTGTCCGGTCACGTCGATGCCCTCGGTGGTATCAATGCCGCTGAGGACCACATCCACTCCGGCATCGAGGAAACTGTTCGTTACCTCTGTCGGATCGAGGGTAACCCCGGGGATGTTGAACCAGAAGCCGATCCAGGTGACCGTGAATTCCAGGTCATCAGGGTTCAGGCCACGGAAGTTCTCATAGCAGTAGCGAGCGCCGAGATAAGCCGAAGCGGCCAGGCGACGAGTTTCGAAGTTGATCAGCGGCCCAAGATAGCCAATCTTGCCCGTTTCAGTGGCCAATGCGGCCGCGCAGCCGGCGATGGCCTTCATATCTGGCATGCGACCCATGATATTGCCCAAATTGGACGGCGCTTCACCGGTCAGCGCGTCATCGCCGCTGATATTGATGAAGGTCACATCGGGGTTGTTCTCGGCTACGGTCAACGTATCTTCTTCGAATTCGTCCGAGGTGGTGAAGATGAGCTGAGCGCCTTCGGCGATCATGTCGTCGACCACACCCTCCAACGTTGCTTCCGGTTTGTCGGCTGGGTTAAGCGACTCGAAGACGATCATTGTCGCTCCTTCCAGGTTCTCCTCGACATAGGTGCCGCCTTCAAAGTGAGCCTGGCTCCAGCCGCGGTCATTCTTAGGACCAACCAGGATCATGCCAAAGGTCACTGGCTCTGCCTCGGTCATGGGCTCCTCGGCCGGTGGCGGCGCGGCGCCTTCCACGATGGCTATGACGTCGACGGCACCGCTTTTGATCTGCTCTTCGGTCGCCATGGCCGCCGCTACAGCATCGGCGTCCAGGCTGTCGTCAAAGTCCATGACCAGGCCGCCATTATCTAAAGTGAGGGCGTAAGCTGTCCCGCCCATTGTGCCAGACTGGTGTTTCTTGATGATGTCAGTCAGCACGCCGTCCCAGTCGTATAGCTGGGAGGCCACCACGACATCGGGGGCTATCGGGCTCTGGTCGGCCTGGGTGCCCATCCAGGGCACACCTTGTTCGGCGGCCACGCTTATGGCACCCACAACCTGCTGCGCCGAACCAGTTAAGATATCGGCTCCAGCTTGAATGTGGGTGTTGGCTGCTTCGGCCGCCAGCGCCGTATCGCCAAACGAGCCGGTGTAGGACACATTGACCTGGCCGTCAGGATTGGCAGCCATGGCGCCGGCGACGAAGCCGTCGATGTACAACTTGGCATCACCCGCTTCTACAGGGCCGACTACGCCGATTATGCCCGATTCTGACAGGTTGGCGGCCAAGACGCCGTTGACGTAGCCGCCTTCCTCGGCCCGGGCCTCATAGGCGAAGATATTATCCAGGCCTAGGTCGGTGCCGACATCGGTTGCCGTGCCCCAGGCGAAACTGGTATCCGGGAAATCAGGCGCGACCTCGAACATTGACGTGCCGTACTGGGTGCCATGGGCGATGACGATGTTGTAGCCGTCGGCCGCATAATCACGAATGGCCGCTGCCGCATCGGTCACGTTGAACATGCTCTCGGAATAGGCCAATTCGACCACATCGGCGCCGCCGGCTTCTTCCTGGATGCGCAGCAGGGAATCGTAGATGGCCTGGCTCCAGGCCAGGTCGGTGATGGTACTGGGCATCACGACGGCAATACGAATGCCTTCAATGCCCTCGACATCGGCCTCGGCCGGCACTTCTACGGCTTCCTCAGCCGGCGCTTCGGCTTCCTCGGCCGGCGCTTCAGCTTCGGTCGTTGGCGCTTCGGCTTCAGTCGGAACCTCCGTCGCCTCATCACCGCCGCAGGC
>JAHEJP010000294.1 GCA_024638855.1 Chloroflexota bacterium | reverse complement strand
ATTCCAAGAGTGAGCGAGGTGACGGCCGCTCCGGTGATGATTTCTGGTGGAAAATTGGCTGATTTTCGCCGGGAATGGGTAATTGCCTGCATGGATTTTGACGAGAGAAGGGCCGAACAGATTTTGGCAGAGGCTTTTGCACTTTATCCTGTCGAACAGGTGTGCTTTGAACTACTGGCTGCCGGCTTACATGAAGTGGGTGACGGTTGGTATAAAGGAGAGATCTCTGTCCAACAAGAGCATTTTGCTTCTGAGTTGGCTATCAGGCGATTGGAAGCAATGGTTGCCGCCTCTCCGCGACCTACGAGACCCGGCCGGATTTTAGTCGCCTGCCCTGCTGGAGAAGAACATACCTTCGGACCTTTGTTAATATCACTCACTCTTCGCCGCAACGGTTGGGATGTTACCTACCTTGGAGCAAATGTTCCTGTAGACCAATTAGAAGCCACATTATTGGCCATAAAACCCAATCTTGTTATTCTATCTGCCCAAATGCTAATAACTGCGGCAAGCTTGCAACGAACGGCGATCATGCTTCAAGAGCAAAATATTTCTTTGGCTTATGGCGGTCGAATCTTTAATCTGATTCCTGATTTGAAAGAACGTATTTCAGGTCGGTTCTTGGGGGATAAGCTTGAAGAGACGGCAGAAAAGGTTGAACGAATCATGATCCGTCCTTTTACGTGGCCTGAGATCAAAAACCCCACGGCCGAATACGATGATTTATTAGCCCAATACCAGGAACGACTAGCAGCGATCGAAGGAGCGGTTTGGGCTAAGCTGGCTTCCCATGACTTTCCCTACGCTCAAATGCAGGACGCCAATGGATATTTTTCTCGCAACATACTGGCTGCCCTCTCACTTGGTGAACTTGATTATCTGGATGTTGAGATAGGCTGGATCAAGGCTTTACTCTTAAATAGAAAAATGCAATTAAGTTTGATGCCGGCCTACACACAGGCCTACAGGGAAGCGATTACCGAGAATCTAGACAAGCATTGCCAACCGCTGGTCAATTGGCTATTAAAGGTGGAAGCGGAACTTGCTTGAGCTAGGTGCCTAGTTTTGGCATGGGGGATTTCAATGAAACTGATCCAATCTATCGAGAATCAGCTGGAGATAATAGACCTTGAATGAGAAGGATTTGACGGGGCAAACAGCGATAGTGACTGGCGGCGGCAGCGGCATCGGCCGGGCCATCGCAATTGACCTGGCTTCTACCGGAGTTTGTGTCGTTATTGCCGGCCGTCGGGCTGGTCAACTTGAGGAAGTTGTTTCCGAGATTATCGCCAATGGCGATCGGGCAATAGGGGTCCCGGCCAATGTTTCCCTTGAAGATGATGTTATTCGCCTGGTAAAGAAAAGTAACGAAACCTTTGGCCCCACCGATATTGTCATCAGCAATGCTGGCATTGGCGGTTCTGGGGGAATTCATGACCACTCTGTAGAGGTCTGGGATCAGGTAATGGCCACGAACTTACGAGGTCCGTTTCTTCTGGCCCGTCACACCTTGCCCCAGATGCGCGATCGTAAGCGGGGACACTTCATTCATATTAGTTCGGAATCTGGGCTGGAATATTATCCTGGCAATGGTGCTTACGGTGTTTCAAAACATGCGCTAAATGCGCTAGGCGAATATATACAATCTGAAAACCAGGATTATAATATCCGGGTGGATACGGTTTGCCCGGGCATGGTGGTGACGCCTATGAGCGAAGGCTCGAAAGGGCTCAACTACCAGAAGTGCCTCTATCCGGCAGATATCTCTGAATTGGTTCTCTGGCTGTTGACCCGCCGCTCAAATGTAAAAATTGGGCGGCCGATCTTGATCCAGACTATGGAAAATCCCTGGGAGTAAAGATCAGGCTTCTAGTGCTAATACTTTATCGAGCCGGCGTCGGAAGCGGCCGCTACCGATAAATTGAGCCTGGAGAAAGCCTGTGACCAATTTGTTCGCCAGTTCTCGCCCAATAATGAGCCCACCCAAGCAGAGGATATTCATATCATCATGTTCAACGCCTTGGGTAGCCGAATAGATATCGTGGCATAGGCAGGCCCTCACCCCTTTTATTTTGTTGGCCGCGATGGAAGCGCCCACACCACTACCACATATAAGGATTCCCCTTTCACCGCGACCATCGACAACAGCCCGACCAACGGCCGCGGCAAAATCGGGATAATCATCAACCCGATCATAATCATGGGCGCCCACATCGAGGACTGTATGGGCGTTTCTTTCTAGCTCTCGCTTAATTATTTCCTTCAATTCGAAACCCGCATGGTCAGCTCCGATCACAATTTTCACGATGATCTCTCCTCATTCGTATGCATAATGTTTGCCTTGCCACCTGCCTGGCGAGTGGCTACACTCTTGATTATATGATTTCTTAATCATCAGTCACGGTTGAAGGAATTAGCCCTTACTTCTAATTGGTGAAAGGTCATGTTCTGAGGACTTAGGAGATAGTATGAATCCATTATTCGAACTACATGCTTACGGACAAAGTTTCTGGTACGACAATATTCGCCGCAAATTTTTATTGGATGGCACATTGCAGAAATTAATCGACCTCGACGGCCTCCGGGGAATGACTTCTAATCCTAGCATCTTCGAGCAAGCGATCGGAGGCGGGGAGGAGTACGACCGACAAATTCAGGAAGAGGCGCTGAAGGGTGCGGATATCAAACAGATATACGAACACCTGGCCTTGTTCGATATCCGTTTGGCTTGCGATCTTTTTGGCGACCTTTACCAAGATAGCGGCAAGACAGACGGCTACGTGAGCCTCGAAGTATCGCCCCATCTGGCCCATGATCGAGAAGGAACCGTTGAAGAGGCGCGGCGATTATTTGCCCAAGTGGACCGTCCAAACGTGATGATCAAAGTTCCTGCGACGGCTGAGGGCATTCCAGCTATTCGACATCTAATTGGCGCTGGAATCAATATCAACGTGACTTTGATGTTCAGCATGGGGCATTATGAATCGGTCGCTCAGGCCTACATAGTAGGAATTCAACAACTAGTTGAGAACGGGGGTGATCCTGGAAATGTGTCATCTGTGGCTTCATTTTTCGTCAGCCGCGTCGATTCAGCAGTTGACGGGCAGTTGATTGCCTCAGGCGAGCAGGCCGCACAAGAATTAATGGGTAAAACGGCCGTGGCAAATTCGAAGGTTGTTTACCAACGCTTCAAGAAGCTATTTTCTGAGGCGCGTTTTACTAAACTGGCATTGGCAGGAGCTAAGGCCCAACGTTTGCTTTGGGCTTCAACGAGTACAAAAAACCCAGATTACCCAGACACGATGTATGTGGATCAACTCATTGGACCCAATACGGTTAACACCATGCCGCCAAAGACCATTGAAGCATTTCGTGACCACGGACGGGTAGGTCACACTTTAGAGCAAGATGCAGCCGGTGCCCAGCTAGTTCTGGATGACTTGGCGGAATTAGGCATCGATTTAGACCAGGTCACCGATAAACTTCAGAATGATGGTGTAGCTGCATTCAGCAGCTCATTCGATTCTCTATTAACGACTTTGGAACAAAAAACCGAAAAGTTAACCAAGAAGAGCTGATTAATTATGCACATCGGCCTGGTGACTGCCTGTTACTTGCCGGTGGTCAACGGCGTAACGCGCATGATCACCTTATACAAAAACCATCTGGAAGCCACCGGGCACCGGGTTTCTGTGTTTACGCTGGGTAGTCACTCGAATAGTTCTGAAGCAAGAGGTATCTATCGCTCGCCGGCTATTCCCCTAGGCAGCAGCGGCTACTACTTCACAACAAGATATAGCAAACAAGCCAGGCGTATTATGGCCGAGGTTGATATCATTCACTGCCACCATTTACTCATGGGTTTGGAATTCGCCAGGCGTTATGGTCGAGGACCGATCGTTTATACAAACCATACGCGCTATGATTTATATACAGGAGCCTATACGGGTCTGCCACAGGATGTAGCCGATGGCCTGATGAAGCGCATTTGGCCATACATGACGGATTATTGCCACACAATTATCTCTCCCTCAGACAGCCTCAAGAAGATTTTACTCGATTTTGGTGTAAGGAAACCAATCGTCGTCATTCAAAATGGCATCGAGTTAAATCGTTATCGACGGATTAATCATATGGATGTGCGTCAACTTTATAACATCCCTGCCGGAGCTACCCTCTTTATTAATGTCTCACGCTTATCGCCTGAAAAAAGACCGGAGACTTTGCTACGTGAATTCGCACAAGTCGCACGAATAAACCCATCATACCACCTTCTATTGGTTGGCTCTGGCCCCAGTAGTCACAAACTGAAACAGCTGGTAAATGAGCTTGGTCTGGGATATCAAGTCTGCTTTGCCGGAGCGGTTGATCCCGAAGCCATTCCCGGTCACCTGGCAATGGCCGATATATTCGTGACAGCTTCCATGAGTGAAGTCCACTCTTTGGCGATAATCGAGGCGATGGCGGCCGGTCTGCCTGTCGTAGGTATATCCTCGCCAGGACTCGACGATGCCGTCGAGCATAAATTAAGTGGATTGCTTGTGACTGACGACGAGGGGGCTTTGGCCTGGGCTATGAAACAAATGGCACGATCTCGCGATAGGCGGTTGGCCATGGGAGCAAAGGCGCGGGTGGAGAGCCAGCGTTTCGACATTAAGATTACCATAGAGCGAACGTTGAACCTCTATCAAAAATTGCTGACCACATCTGGTTATGCCCAGCACAGGAATACACAAGGGTTTCGGTCCGAAGCGAGCGATTATTATGGGGCTAGCCCTGAATAACGGGGCTTTCTGGCATATGTGATGATGAAGGACCATCAATTTGAGCAACGGTAGGATAGATCTGGGAAAGTGGGGTGAATCAGTCGCAGCCTTACATCTTGAAGCAAAAGGTTATCAGATCCAGGCTCGAAATTGGCGCTGCGCCCGTGGCGAGATCGATATAGTGGCCATTGATGGGGATGAGCTAGCTTTCGTCGAGGTCAAAACTCGAAAGGGCAGGATATTGGGTACACCGGAAGAGGGGTTGACAGTCAAGAAGGGACGAAAACTGATTGAGCTTGCCCAAACCTACCTCTCAGAGAAGGACGTCGACGCAGACTGGCGTATCGATTTAGTTGCTATTGAATTAGATAAGAGTGGCAAATTGCTTCGTTGCGAACATATCACTGGCGCCGTGTTAGGATGGTAAGGAATTGAGCGGAAAAAGCGACAAAAATGGTTTTCGACCGATAGTTGTCTTGATCGGACCGACGGCCATTGGAAAAACGGCAATTTCCCTGCGGCTAGCTACTCGATTTGGCGGAGAAATCGTGTCGGCGGACTCTCGTTTGTTCTACCTTGGATTAAATATTGGCACAGCCAAACCCAGCGACGCTGAACGTTCCCTGGTACCGCACCACCTGATTGATATCTGTAAACCAGATGAAACGATAACCTTGGGTGAATATAAGCGGTTGGCGATGGCCGTTATCCGAGATATTCAAACTAGAGGACGCGTACCTTTTCTCGTGGGCGGGACTGGCCAATATATTCGAGCAATTGTAGAAGGCTGGGATATACCGGAAGTGCCGCCCCAAAAGCGATTTCGCGAGATTCTCGGTAATATGGACGATCAAGAAGTTCTACGCTGGCTGCGTTTTCTGGATCCCAAATCAGCCAGACGGATCGATCCCAGGAATATTCGCCGGGTCATCCGCGCCCTAGAAGTGACGGTCTATACTGGCCGGCCGATGTCCAACCTACAACAAAAGAACCCTCCTGATGATGATATCCTGAATATTGGCCTTACTTGTGACCGAGAGATTTTGTACGCTCGTATTGATGAGCGTGTAGAACGAATGATAGTCACCGGCTTCCTCGACGAGGTGATGGAGTTGAGGCAGAAAGGTTACGATCGTTACCTTCCTGCTATGAGTGGTTTGGGCTATCGTCAACTTTGGGCTTATTTGGACGATGAGCTTACTTTGGACCAGGCAGTTGAACGGATCAGGTTTGAAACCCACCGTTTTGCTCGGCAGCAATATACATGGTTTCGAATTGAAGATGAGGACATCGAGTGGTTTGATGTACAGCAGCCAGATTGGAAGGATGCCGTCGAAGTTCGGGTTGGCGACTGGCTAGAAGATACCGGATACTTATCAATGATTTTGGCTGGAAAGTAAACCGAGTAAAGGTGAAATGATGGAGAAGACAATATTAGATCAGATTCACGCTCATAGTTCCATCCGGAAATACAGATCTGATCCTCTGACAAAGAGTTCAATTGATGTTATCGTCGCAGCCGGACAGCGAGCGTCGACATCATCTAATCTACAGACATACAGTGTTGTGGCGGTAACAACGGAAGAGAAACGTAATAGGTTAGCCGAACTATGCGGTAATCAAATCCATATTGAGCAAGCGCCATTATTCTTAGCCTGGTGCGCTGATCGCAGCCGCCTTGATCGAGCTTGTGAGCTGCGAGGCTATGAGCAGGTCACCGACTCAGTAGAAAATTTTCTGGTCGCTGCGATGGATGCCGCTATAGCCATGCAAAATTCGGCCCTGGCAGCCGAATCTATGGGCTTGGGTGTTTGTTTTATTGGTGCCATCCGCAATCGTCCGGCCGAAGTGGTCGAGGTGCTGGAATTGCCCCGGCTTGTGTTTCCAATATCTG
>JAHEJP010000293.1 GCA_024638855.1 Chloroflexota bacterium | reverse complement strand
TTCGATCGCCGCCATCGACCATGCCCTGATAGCCTTCATAAATGGCAAAAACCTCAAGTCCTCGTTCCAAGGCGATGCGAACAACGGAACGCACAGCGGCATTCATACCCTGGGCATCCCCACCACTAGTAAATATCGCAATTCTATTCACGGTTGTAACACCTAAATGGAGAAAAGTTCCTTATGCAATTGTAAGAAATGAATGGCGGAACTATTCTCCTGAAAGCAAGCCGAAGGATCACGGTTAAGTTCAAGTCAACAACTCCAGCTTACAAAATAGCTAGTCGAATTTTAACTGATAACCAGTAATTTTGGCGCAACTATTTACTTTTGCCAAGACGCTAGTCAGCCCACCATTTGGGCATTTCAAATATCTTTATTTGAGAATAAATTGCCAATCTCCCGAGTCGATGATCGTGCCGCTTGTTACCTTCACTGGATTACGCAGGTAAATCCAGGTTTTGATTGACGAATTATCGTCCAAAGTGACAAATCTCTCAACACGCCTGTAAAGACCGGCTTCTGGTCTGCGATGGTCAAAGCCTTCAAGTCCATCTAGCCGGTTGATAATGAGTTGATAATCCTTGGATTTGATTGAAATTGAAATGACCATTCCTGATACGCGTGTATCTCTGCCTTCAAAAAGCAAAGGATAAAACCCAAGACCAATTAACTGCCCTTTATTAAAGATCGCAGATTTCTGGTCTTCTAAGTGAATCACACCATAAGTCGTAGTTTGGCTGTCCTGGCAACAAAGTGCCATCTACGAAGAATTTCAACATCTTCATTTATTTGTAGATTTGCTCATGCTTTCATGTGACAAGGAGAACCAAAACATTCAATAGCGTTCTATAGGTGGAAATGCTACAATTTTACACGTAAAGTATTTGCCCTCGTAGCTCAAAGGATAGAGCGACGCACTCCTAATGCGTAGGTTGGCCGTTCGAGTCGGCCCGAGGGTATTTTAATGATATCTCTTTTGCCGAGAACAGAATCAAGTAAAGACTAGACATGTTCACAATACACATGAGAACTCACCTAGGTGACGCCCGTCAACTCACAGCGTGCTGACCGGGTCAATATCGACGATCCAATTTGAGGGGACGGGAAAATCTTTCAGCAGCTTGGTTGGGCTTTGTGCCCGGATGATGATTTGCCAGCGGTAACGGCCGTCGATGCGGTGGAAGAAGGGAGGGACCGGACCAAACAACTGGGTTCCGGCGTACTCTTCTTGATGGGCGTGTACTCTCAGCGCCTTGGCTAACTGTTTCGCTTCCCGTTCGGCCCTGGCATCAACCGGATCGGCGATGATGAGGCGAGCCATTCTTCGAAAGGGTGGAAGATTATGTCTAGTTCGGAATCTGATTTCCTCGAGGTAGAAGGTCGTATAGTCATGGGCGGCGGCCGCTTGTATCGCATAGTGCTCTGGCTGGTAAGTCTGTATGATTACGCGACCACCGAGCAAACCACGCCCCGCGCGCCCGGCGACTTGGGTTAATACCTGAAAGGTCCGCTCGCCGATGCCGTGGTCGGGCAAACCAAGGGAAACATCGGCCGAAATTACCCCAACCAGCGTCACCAGAGGCAAATCTAAACCCTTGGCTATCATCTGTGTCCCAATCAATATATCCGCTTCATGGTTAATGAATGATGCCAGCAAGGTTTCATGGGTATCACGCCCGGTGGTCGTGTCGCGGTCCCAACGGACAGTTCGAGCCTCAGGCCATTCAAGTTGAACCAATCGCTGAACTTCCTCGGTACCGAGACCAAAATACTTGATTCGCTTGGATCCACATTGCGGGCACTGTTGGTGGGGAGGTTCTTGACGGCCACAATGATGGCAAACCAACATCGCGCCCGGCCGGTGATAGGTCAGGGGCATATCGCATCGAGGGCAGTTAAGCACCAGGCCACAATCACGGCACATGACGAAAGTCGATGTCCCTCTTCGATTGAGGAAAAGGATAACCTGTTCCCCTCGAGCCATAGTAGCATCGATTTCTTTCTGCAAAGCCCGGCTAAAAATGCTCCGGTTGCCGGATCTTAATTCTTGCCTGAGATCGACGATCTGCACCGGCGGCAAGGGAATGTGAAGTGCATCGTCTGGATCATCTGGATCCTGGTAATAGCTACTGGTCAGATCCATGCGTTGGGCTTGACCTTCAATTCGCTGACGGTGCCCCATGATTCTCTGCGGCAATTCAAGTAACTCATACCGACCGGCTTGAGCTTGATGATAGGTCACCAAATCCGGGGTAGCGCTGCCGGCGATGACAGCCGCGCCTGTGAGTTGGCTGATCCAAACGGCGACATCACGAGCATGGTAATAGGGTGGGGGAACCGGGGGCGTCTGTTTATAGCTGTTGTCGTGCTCTTCGTCCACAATGATTACACCGATATCGGAGAATGGGGTGAACAGGGCACTCCTTGGACCAATGACGATACTAAATCTTTTCTGCCTGGCCCGGCGCCATGTATCGTATCGTTCGCCATCGCTTAAGCGGCTGTGTAGGACCGCTACCTGGTCTGGAAATCGAGCTGCAAAACGCCGAACTGTTTGTGGCGTTAAGGCAATTTCCGGTACGAGTACAATCGCCTGGCGGCCCATTTGCAGGGCTAATTCTACGGCGCGCATATAGATTTCAGTTTTACCGCTGCCGGTCACACCGTGAAGCAATACAGGCCTGGGAGCCGGTAATATCGACTCCCCCCTAGTCAATTCATTCTTTGAGTGGTTGGAATCCTGCCTTCCATCGCCAATATCTTTTACCTCTCTGTAGCTGTGCTCCAACATTAAAGCCCTAATTCGGCTCCAAACCCGCGATTGATCGGCCGTTAATTGTGGAGCGACGCTGGGTACAAAATCGCGATCGCTCAGGGGATCGCGCCATACCTCTTCTCGTCCAAGTTTGATGGCGCCAAGCGCTTCTAACCTACGGACGTGGCTTAGCTTACTGTCGGTAGGCTCGTAGAGCTCGCTCAAAATGACAGGGCCGCCATCTTGCGCCAGGAAGATTAGGATGGCCAGGTATTTGCCAGCTTGCTTCAACTCGAAGATCTGTTCGATGGCTTGCTTGCGTGAAACCGCCAAGGAAATCGAATCAGGCTGTTCGACGCGTTGAACCCACCCCTGAGCTAACATCACCTCTAATTCAGGAGAATCGACTAGTTCATCCAGGGGCTTCGGTAATTCGCCCAAAAAGCTCGAATAATCGGCTTGCACATCGTCCGGATCACCTAAAGGTACGATGACAGAGGATGGTGGAATACGAAGGATGTAGCCATTCTGATACAAAGCTTCGATGTGGCTGATCTTGGCACCTGTTGCCTCCAGCACTGTCGTTTCAGAAGGCAGTGGATCATCGGTCGCCAGCAAATAATACAAGATTTCAGCTTGTTTATTGGCTCGGCCGACATCTTGGGCTATTAGAATGAAATCATAAGGCTCGATCAGGAGCCTAGCTGTTCGGACAGTTTTTGGTTTTACTCGTGGTGGATCGAGGATGGATGCCTTGCGTATAATATCCCGCCGCACAAGCTGGTTAGCGGCCGAACGCCAATTGGACCGAGAAGGCATGGCCCTGGCAATTTGACGCCCCCGCAGATCACCCCTTTTCTGCAACAGTTCAATCAAGGTTCTTTGGTTTTGTGTCAACCGACCAGAACCATCCCAATTAGGGTTGATATCAAAGGTTACATCAGCCCAACGAGTCAGACCCGGGGGCAACATGAGCCTGAGACAGGCGTTTAGAGGCGTCAAATAATAATCACTGAGCTTGCGTGCTAACTCAATCTGCCATGGCTGTACAACCGGTTCTGTATCAATGATTGCGATGATAGGTTTCGTTTCTTCGACCGGCGATTCATCATCCAATCCAATAACGATACCCTGGGCAAGCCGTTGGCCGAAGCTGATTTCCACCAGGTGGCCAATTCTCAGGGTTGGTCTGAGATCTGATGGAATGAAATAGTGAAATTTGCCAGCCAGTGAAGCCTCGATATTGATAACGATGACGGCATACATGATGTCATTTTAACAGGAAATAAGGGATGGTAAATCTCCTTTGATTAGATGTTTAATTATAGGTTAAACGGATAGGTGGTAACTTGCCAGAATTGCTTCTCGATAATAACATTTTGTAAACCAATCCTGGTTGCCAGCAATAGTTCTTCTCCAAAAAACAGACACTTGAAGGACCTAGAAATAAACGCACTAGCTGTTCAAAGAAATGCAGACTGAGGGTTTGTTTACAATATCAAATAGTTGAACCTGTATTTAGTGTGAAACGGTTCCCGATTTCAGAAATAACATCTGGAATACCGTTTCACCTTGGTGATTCACGGGCTTTCTTAACTTATATTTTGAACCGTGAATCACTTTACCAATTTAGATATGACAGTCACAAATTCAAGCAAAGTTATTCTCTACGCAGATAGGGAACACGTAGGTGTTCGATATTTAGTGTTAGCTATATTAGGCGTCGTCTTCATCATCAGTTTCATCTTGGTCAATCGGTATCTTGGTTCATTGGCTGGAAGCCTGATTTCGGAATATTCATTGGTCCTATCCTGCGTGAGTGGTTTGGTTATTGGACTGATCTTTGCAGGTGTTGCAGAGTATCTCTTGAAAAAATTATGGCCCAGCGGGAGAAACGTTATGTTGGACGAGTTCGGGGCAACGGCAACGCTTCCTGACGGCCAACAGATAACCCTAGACTGGTCGCTTAGATCATATGCAACCAAATGGTATTTTTCTCTAAAGGGATTTCCGAGGGGGGGGCGCGAGAAACGAATTCCAGCCAGCTATTATTGTCTGGCATGTCAGGTACAACAAGATGAAGATCGGCTAATCGTCTACGGTTATTTTCCGAAAAAGCGAGCCGCTCGCTGGCTCCATGTCGGGGCGTACTTTGAGATTAAGCCAGGCGACTATTACGAAGACAACCCTTTAAGAAAATGGTTCCGATCGCCGGACCGGCCGGATGTGCCCACCAGTGCCCTGACCGGCAAGATGGGTCCGTATTGGATGGGCGAACGCCGTCGTTGGAAGCAGGGACTAGAACTTACGGTGGATGACTTTGAAATATTTATTGACAAGATCAGCCTTCATGTTGAAGAGTAAGACAATACTCATTGAATAATTCAAGCTTGGGAGGATTCTAGATGTTTGACTTCATTTCTGAAGAACATGAAGCGATACAGTTAGCAGCCAGAGATTTCGCCCAAAAGGAAATTTCCCCCATAGCGGCCCATTTTGATGAAACGGGTGATTTTCCGCTGGAGACGATTCGAAAAATGGGACAAATGGGATTCATGGGCATCGAGGTTCCTGAGAAGTATGGTGGGGTGGGTATGGATACAATGGCCTACGTTTTGGCCATGATCGAGATTTGCAAAGCGGATGCCAGTCATGGAACGATTATGTCTGTGAATAACTCATTATTCTGCCATGGATTGATTCATTATGGAACTGAAGACCAGAAACAACGGTTTCTTGTACCGGTTGCCAGCGGTCAAAAGATCGGTGCCTATAGTTTAACGGAACCGATGAGCGGTAGTGATGCAGGAACGATGACTAGCCGAGCAGAACTTAATGATACGAAAACACACTACATAATCAACGGTATAAAATCATGGGTAACTTCGGCGCCGGTGGCCGATTATATCGTCGTATTTACTATGACCGATCCAACGAAGAAGCACGGGGGGATTACGGCCTTCCTGATCGAAACCGACAAAGTGGGATTTGAAAGGGGGAAAAAGGAGCCGAAATTGGGGATCCGAGCTAGCGCTACTAGTGAGATCATCTTTGATAATTACAAATGCCCTGTTGAAAATCGAATGGGGGAAGAGGGAGAGGGATTCAAAATCGCATTATCCGTTTTGGATGCCGGCCGAATTGGCATCGCCGCCCAGGCAGTCGGAATAGCTGATGCGGCTTTGGAAGCAAGCATCAATTATGCCCAGGAGAGAGAAGCATTCGGCAGGAAGATAGGCCAATTCCAGATGATCCAGCAGAAATTGGCCGATATGAAGTGCCGGGTAGAAGCCAGTCGTCTATTGGTTTATCAGGCAGCGCTGGCAAAAACGCATGCGGCCGAAACGGGGGCTCGATTCACCTTGGAAGCTGGAATGGCAAAATTATTCGCTAGTGAAACAGCCATGTGGGTTACCACCGAAGCTATCCAGATTCATGGCGGCATGGGGTACAGTAAAGAGCTTCCTCTGGAACGTTACTTCCGTGATGCCAAGATAACGGAAATTTACGAGGGTACCAGCGAAATTCAGCGAATGATTATCGCCCGTAGCTTGACTGGCTTGAGATGATAGTCTATGGGTGATTACGTATCGCCATTGGTATTGCTACTATTTATCGGCCGGTAGTCAGCCGGCTTTTTACTGTCAGCAGGCTGCTTCATGGCCTATGCGATTCTTGGCAAATGTTTGCCGACTACTTCAAATAGACCGGCCGCGGTTTTCCTCCAAGGTCCTCCCAATTCTCTGGGTTAGTGACTTTGCGATGCTAATTCTGTCCGGTGTCAAAGAAGCTGGCCCAAGGCAGGTCATGTTTTTGGCTTTTACCAAAGGCTCGGTGACAACGTTTACCGTTTATCGCCAGGTACCCATGACCTGGCGTAGGATGGCGAATTCACCAATATGGTAGGCGTTGTGATCTGCGAC
>JAHEJP010000025.1 GCA_024638855.1 Chloroflexota bacterium | reverse complement strand
CCAGTTCCAAATCTACACCCGTTACCAATCTCAGGATATGAACGGCTACCGGCTAGGATTTGATTATTACCTACCTAATGTGCCCTATGTCCAATACTTTTACCGGGATTACGCCATCCATGGCACCTATTGGCATAATAACTTCGGAACTCCCATGAGCCATGGCTGCGTCAATCTGACCATTCCCGATTCCCAATGGGTATTTAATTGGGCCAGCAACGGCACGGTCGTGAACGTTCATTATTAAGAGTTTTGCAAATCCAAACTTGAAAACTAAAAAGTACTAGTACGCTGTTAACTTGATAGTTGCTCCGAATGGAGTTTACGAAATGAGGGATCCCTGAAATCCTACTCGGAAAAGTGCATATCGTTCTAGCGAAGGCGATAGGGATTCCTCCCTTCGGTCGGAATGACATTTACAAAAACCTTCTTAACAAAGCACTAGTACTGAAGCAAACTTCTTTTGCCAGATAGAAACCGTAAATATTTGCTTCAGTTTAAGTATTCCCTGTTATTCACTTTTCCGTCAATATTTGTTAGGCGGAACACTAGGGTAACTTTTGAATTAGCCACGAGATTACGTATCCATACGGGCCAACGAATTGCCTACTAATGAATAAAAGGAGCCGGGTCTCTGGGGAGGCTCGACTCCTTATTCTGGCCTGATGGTTGTGGGGTGATTACCGCATAGGGATGGTGGCCAGGGTGATCCTAATCAATTGAAGAACAATTTAACCGTTCACCATTAAGAGCTCAGGCTGGGCTTCGCCGGTAACATCTGGATTGTAATAGTCATAGACGCTGCTGGCTGGCGTTTGTGCCATTAACGGGTATTTTGCTTTCAAGCGATAGCTGAAGCTGAGTGGATGTTCATGGCTCAATTTGCCGATGTAAACCAGGATTTGCCGGCCGGTCATTTCGAAGCGCTCGATGGTTGCCAATTCGGAATCGGGCGAGCGATCCAGAGAAGCGGCGACCAAGGCGTTGAGATCTTCGGTCATGACACTGAAACCAGGGGGAATGCCCAAGTCAATCAAAGCCCATTCAGCTCGTGCGCCCGGCTCATTGAGGCTGACGGTTACATCGACTGTTACCAAGTCGTCAACGGCTAATTCGGTCCGGTCGTAGCTGACATCGATAGTCACCAGTTCCTGGGACGGGACGCTGTCGGGGAACATCGCTACCTTGTCCCAAGGCAAATAATAGCTGCTGGTCACCTGGTACATAAGATTGCCCTCGCCGCTAACGTCGATAGTCACTTCGTTGTCACCAAGAGGAACATCATCAAAGCTAAGCAATTGGACGACGTCAAAATTTTCTGGGGTTATGTTGATTGTTCGGCTCTGACCACTGTTTAGAGTCACGATGACGGCCGCATCGACATTTTCCGCCCCGCTACGAACTGTTTCGATGAGAGCTTTTAAGGCCAAGATGGTGGCTTGCGTGTTGTACCAGGTACCGAAACTATCCTTTTGTTGAACCAGGTTGGTTAGCGCGGCATTGGCCAAATCAGGATGGTTGTCGGCGCGTAGAAAAGCTAAAGCTGCCAGAGCAGTTGTTTCGATGCTGCCTGTTTTGCCTTCGCTGCCGATGAAGGTAGCGATGTCGCTTTGCCAATAAACGCCATTGCCTTCTTGTATTGCCTGGCTCGCCAGCCGGTCAAGCACCGCTTCTGTGGACGATTGAATACCGTTGCTGGCGTTCAAGTCGGCCGATACCAGAGCGTTGGCCACGAGAGCCAAGACATAGGGATCATCAGCCTGTCCCTGGAATTCGCGGATGTAGGAGAGACCTCGCTGGGTCCCGGCATCGTCGACGTAGCCAGCTTCTATCAATGACCAGACGATGTAAGCAGTCACCGGCAACCGGTCATTTTGAAGATTGCTCCAACTATTCTCATGCACCAGACCGGTGTCATTTTCCCAAGAGCCATCGCCTGCCTGCTGGCTCAATAACCAGCGCGCTGCGCGGTCGATGAGAGCCGGATCGACATCATGGACGCGGCTCATATCGCTGAACTCTTGCAAGCCATAGGCGGTTAGCATGCGATCGGAAGGTGGGTTGCCGAACAGGGAGAAACCACCACCGCCGACCTCAAAAGTGGCCAGCCGCTGGTAACCTAGATTGATGTAATCCTCGGCCTTGAATTGAATCTCTGGAGCGAGTTGGCCGCTGCTTTGCAGGTAATCCAACACCAAGACATTGGGGTAAGTTGTTGAAGACGTCTGTTCGAAACAACCATTCGGCATGCGTAAGATGCTGTCTAATCCCTCGACGACCTGGCTGACGACACCCGGATAGATTTTCACTGTTAACATTTGAGTGCCGGGAATGGCTTCGGTCGGGATCGCCACCGTTTGGTTAACGGTTTCACCTGGGTTCAAGCGGTCAGCTTGGGTGGCCCGGATTTCTTTTCCATTGGGGAATACCTGAACCTCTTTCTGAATTGCATCGGACATCTGCGAACCCCAGGCCGTCACTTTGAAAGGCTGCCGGCCGAAATCCTTGGCTTTGATGCGAAATGTAACCACGTCGATATCATTAGCGGCAATGGTCATTTCTTTGTTGGCTTCATCTAACAATTCAAACCAGTCAGCCTCTTCCAGTTCCAGGCGGATATTCTGCGATTCTGCTAGATAATTGAATAGACCCACCGGTATGGCGACCTCGTCGCCGACAGTCAAGGCCTGGGGCAAGTCCAGGTCTATGAAGAAGTCCTGGAACACACGCAGGCTTCCGCTTTCACTGCCTAAGCGGCCGTCCTGAGAAGAAGCGAGAGCAGTCAGCCGCCAGGTTGTGATGCTGTCGGCTACAGGAACGTCCAGGTGCAAAATGCCGTTGGCATCCGTTTCGCCATCTGGCAGCCACAACATCGTCTCTGGGAAATATTGGCGCAGTCGAGGTGGTTCCTGACCTTGGACGGTCGAGTCTGTATCAGCCGAAGTTTTTTCCTCGGCCGGCATTTCCATGGCCATCTCGGCTTCCTCAACCATGGGCGCAGCGCCCAAAGCCATCATCTCCCCTTCGAAAACCATGTCATCAACCAACATTGGCCCGCCACGCTGGTTGAAAGCCATGCTTTGCATGCCGCCGGCGCTAACCGCAGCTAATGGAATCACCATCAAGAACAAAGCCAGAACCAGGGCGGCAATGGCCGGCCAATAACGTTTGTCCCAGCCAAATCCGGCCGCCCTTACTAGAAAGGCCAAGGGCAGCAAAGCGATGATTGCTATAGTCCACAACAAGACTGAGTCATCAGGATATAAACTGGATTTATCGATGGTATAAGCCAAGGCAACGGACAAGAGTATGAAGAGAAACACCAGTCCCATGGCCCAGAGTAAGACGTAATCCTTGCGACGCCAGGCATAGATCACCAGGCCGATGAAACTCGCCAGACCGGCTAATCCAAACATGAGGATGAGAGCTTCTCCTTGCCATGCCAACCAATCGAATAATGTCTCCAGGGCTCCACTAATTCCAAAAACGATCATCAGAAGCGCGAAAAGCGAGGCCAAACCCAAGCTTCGCCAAAACTGTTTTTGCCGCCAAAGGGTGATACTAAACAACACTACGACGGTCACTGGCAATAAAAGAAGTAATCCATACAGCCCCTTACTCAAATCGCCGAAATACTTCTCTTGTCGTTCGTAGGCAAGACGCATGGCTTCATCATGGGAATTTGCATCCAAGGAGAAACCGGCCTGCGTGGGCGCCGCGGCTGATAGCGATGCTTGCGCCGCGCCTTCTTGAGAGGTTCTCAACAATGTGTCTTCGGCCGGTCCGGCGGTCATCAGATCGGGTATGGAAAAACCGTGTAGATCATACCTGGGTTGCAGCAATTCCTGCTCTAACATGAAATAGAGCTTGGCGAAGCCGGGATCTTGTTGGGCCAGAGCGAAGACAGACTCGTCAACGATGGCCAAGCCGATGGCCGAAGCCACGCCGCTGCCATCCTGCCCGTTAACCTGGATATCCAGTCCGGCCGTATCGCCCGGCCGGTAAATATCCCGGTCGGCATCGAAGGCCAGGTTTAATTCATCGGCCTTATCGACCAGTACTAGCCGGGTGTCACGGGCGATGGTGCCTGAACGTAAGATCTTGTAGGCATGGAGATCCAGAGTTCCATACATATCTGGCGTCAGGTCCACAGAAACCTGAGCCTGCCCATCTTGAAAGGGCAACGCCTGGGTGCTGATGGTTTGGCCTTCACGCACGATATCTAAGTAAGCTGTACCGTTTTCAGGCCAAGTAAAGATGGTCAACTGCATTGTGTCGCCGACTTTATAAGCGGGTTTGTTCGGCCGAAGCAGCACCGATTCCTCTTGCCATTCGCCTTCGAAGTAGAATTCCTGTCTGGCGCTGGCCCCGCTTGCTTCCCTGGCCGAAATGGTGATATTGTGCCAGGCTGAATCAGGCGTGAATTTAACGGCAGCCAGACCGTATTGGCCTGTTTCAGCCGCCAGACTCTTATTACCGTAGTCGACATCAATCACCAGCTCGGTTTCGGCCGGCCTGCCATCTGGGAAACTGGTGAGCACATAAAGGATGTTTTCGACGCCTGGTCTGAAATTCCCACTCTCGGGAATAGCTTCGATTATTAGTTGGCTGTTGGCAACCGGGAAGGACAGGGTGCTGCTTTCGGTATGGTTGGTCTGGTCAGTGACGTTGGCTTGCAAGTAAAAGGTACCCAGGCCGCCTTCCAAGTCACTGCCGGCGATATAGTCAGGTAAATCGAATTCGAAGCTGAACTCACCGTTCTCGTCTGTAAAGCCTTCGAGGGCAAAGGCATCACTTCGGGCCACGTCGAAAGTAAATCCCTCCAACAAGACCTGGCCCTCGCCAACCGGCTTGCCAAAGAAATAAGCGACATTAAGTTGCCCTTCGACATGCTCGCCTGGCCGGTAATAAGGCCGTTCCGTGCTCATGTCGACCCCGAATTTCGGTAGTACGTAGTGCTCAACGGTGACGCTCTTTTCACTCGTCGTATCGCCCATGACGGCGCTGATCTTATAGTTGCCGGTATTGACCTGGTTAGCCAATTGGAAATCAGTTGAAGCGACTCCGTAATCTGAAGTCGTGGCCGTTTCCCGGAACACTTTGTTACCTTTGCCATCGGCAATGATGAATTCAATCTCCTGGCTTACGGCCGGCGAGAGATCAAAGGTGCTCAAGGCCAGGGCGCGTAGGTGAATGAGTTGGCCCGGTTGGTAGATTGGTTTGTCAGTCGTCAGCAATATCCGGAAGTCACGGCTGATGGTCAACGGCTGCTCCAACTTGTCGGAACCGAGGGATGATTCCGTTTCGACCATCAGTGTGTAGCTGCTCTCTTCTGTATCCGGGACGGTGAATTTTACATTGGCCGTGCCTAACGCATCGGTGGTTCCTTCAAAAAGTTGATGCTCCGTTCCGCCAGCGGCCGGTTTCATAGAAACGCGAATCGTGGAATCGGGCAAAGGCGCGGCATCGCTGGTATCGCGGACCAGGACGCGCAATGCGGCCTCGCTGCCGGGATTGAAGCGATTTTGGCCAAGAACAATGGTTTCGTGCTGGCTGAGATTTTCAGGAAGTGTTGCGTAGTAGTTGGTTACTACCGCCAGGCCAATGGCGGTGACAAGTATAATGGCGACGATGATAAGGATGAGGCGTGTATTGCGAGACATTATTCATTCCTCCAGGTTATAGAGAATTTAACGGTCTGTCTTACTAGACGAGGAATCAGCCGTTATGGTTCCCTAGAGAAATCGACGAAGATCTATTATCTTTCTTGTTAGGACAAGATAATCTTTCATGAATGAAGGGGCAATAGGGATTTCTCGCTACTATCGGGCTGACTTCACGCAGTCCAAATAGCCCTCATCGAGATAAAGACCGTTATGCAACGGAGGAACTGGTAACGAGAACTATACGGGGCAGGGACTCCAAAATGATCTGAGATATATCTGGATGATTAAAATTATGTAAAGTACCGCACTATCTATGGAGAAATGGCACAACCTCCCTAGCTGGGATGTCTGCGAACGCAGGTAACCATCTTTCTGCCCAGAGTAGATTCCCGCCGTGCGCGGAATGACACGTAAAAGGTGCAAACCCAGTGATGTTACTGTGTAGAGGAAGTCAGGTAGAAAAAGTCTCGTTGGGATTGGCGCAGGTACCTGTCAGGTTGAGTCTCCATCCCCTCTTCGAAAAGAGTTTCGGCCAGCAATTGGTCGCCTTCTGATCGAACGGCAGAAAAGTGAACCCAATACGGGTTGATATCCAGCAAGATGCCGTTGTGAATCCCGGTGGCGATCATCGTTTTGGCTAATATTGGCATGCTCATAGCCGGGCCGGCCAGGTAGTAAAGAACCTGACCATCTGCGCTTAACCCTAATCCCGAGCGCCAGGTCACGATCACGCCATCCAGGTTCCCACCCCAACTGGCAATGGATCCATTAAACACTTTGTCGTTGATATTGCCCTCATGAACGACGATACTGGCATTTTGGCGCAGGGAAACATAGTCGCCGGCCGGATCGACATCTGCACCCCAAACGCCGATCTGCACCTGGCCATCGCGGCCGATGGTAACCGTTCCGGACCGAAATTTTGGCGGCAAAGCGACGATACCTCCAGACATGGCCCCGTATTCCCCATGAGTGGCCAAAAACCCGCTGTTAAATGCGGCTAACAGTTTTCCGGGTTGTTTATCTGTGGGATCAATTAAACCATATCCGCGTGGACCGTCAGCTAATGACGGTTCTTCACTGCCGAGGACGTAGTGCAGGTTGGTACTATTCAAGTCGAAGGCGACGACAGCGACGATCGTGTGCGGCCGTTCGGGATCGGGCTGTAAAAAAGTGCGTTGACCAACAACGCTGCCATCCGAGTGATAAATGTATGGCTGCCACTGCCCCTCACCTTCCAAGTTGCCAAAGGGAGGAATCGCGTCCAGGTTCCAAGGGTTAGCAACAAGGGTTGGCAGTGGTTGGGTCGGCAATGGTTGGGCTGTGGGCAACACAATAGGCGTCGGCAAAATATTGGCTGTCGCGACCAGCGTAGGCGGAGCTGAACCCGACGGTTGTTCTGCTTCAATTGTAGGTGTAGAGGTGGCAGTTGATACCGGAACTAGCGGGGCCACTTTTAGCGTGCTGCTTTCATCAGTTGATTCGGTTTGCCAGGGCGCATTGGCTTCGATCAGGCCTAACTCGTTACCCTGGCGAAGCGCACGATCTTGGAGTAAAAAAGCGGCCGTTTCCAGTCGAGCAACAGCATGATTGCCGACAATATGGCGCAGACTGGATGCTGCCGAGGCAATCAGGTCAGGTTTGCTGACCAGCAGCAGAAAGCCGCTAACCAGGCAAACGAACAGGGCAACGATAACGACCAGTAGAAGACGATAGAGCGGTTGGCGATTCACTGTTTCTTTTGTTTTTTTGTGGCACTGGGTTTCACCCCTAACATTTCATACCTTCGACGATACCGTTAAAAGCGGTAAGGGCAGGAAAGTTGTGGTCCAGATATTAGCGACTGCTTTGGGTAAGACCTCGTTAATCTAGCACAAATCGTTAGACTGACAAATCAATCATTGGGATGCTAACCGCTTTTGCTACAATTAGTATTAGCGATCGCTATTCCAGAAGATGACAGTGATCCCAATAAGATCTGGGCAGCCGAAATAGTGAGCTTGAGAGATCGGCGAACCATACGAGTGATTGGATGAGCAACAGAAGCTTTTTAGTACTTCTTTTAGCCTTAATGGCTTCGATATTTGTGGCTTGCCTACCGGAACCACCACAAGCTGATCGTCAGGCGATGACAACCCTTGTATCCACAAATAGTCCAGCGTCAACGATCGAGCTTATGGCGACAGCGACTTCGGAGATCTCTACAGCGGAGCCAGTGGTAATGGAAACACCTGTACCCGAACCAACGGCCGAGCCTATTAGCATCAGCTACGGGCAGGCCATTCCGGCCGAGTTTTTAGAGCAGGCACAGGAATTGGTTGGCAAGAATCCGGATACATTTTCCTGGACGCCAGAAAGTGGCGATGTTGAATTCACCTTGAGCGAAGGCCAATTATTGGCTACCTGGGTTTACGCAGCGGCCGTTCCGTTTTATACAATCGAAGACGACATATCACTTGCTGAGCTCCAAGTCGCCTGGCGCGAGGGTCGATTGATTTTGACAGCCGAAACCCAGGCGTTGCTCCTGGCCTTATGGGGCCAGCCGGATGTTGGTGCAACCGTTGTTTCAGGCGAGGAATTAGTGGAAACACTTTGGATGACTAAGAGCGAGGGTCCAGATACGCCCCTGTCCATCTTGCCCGCTCACAAGTTGGATCCACGACTGAAAGTATTGCGTTTGGATGGGAGCGCACCGGTAGACGTCGATTTCGATCCTGAATCATACTCTCTTACCGTGCCGATAAGAATAGACGGCGCTCAAGAAGGCATCATGCAGGTAGTAGAAGCTTGGCCTAGTCCTTTGACCAACTGGAATGATGACAGCATCACCCACATAAGCATGACCGGACCAGCTGGCATGCGACGGGCAGTGGCCGACCGCATGGAGAAGTATGGCCTGACCTACCCGGCCGAAGAAACCGGACCCATTTTGCAGGCCGTCGATATCGCTCATATGAGCAACGAGAACGCCTTCGCCAGCGATTGTCCGATGCCCGATCCCTTTGATAGCGCCAATGTTTGCAATCGAGATGAATATCTAGAGCTAATGACCTGGATGGGTATCGACGTGAATGAAATGACCGGCAATCATTTGAATGATTGGGGACCTGCTAGTTTGCAGCACACCTTTGATCTGTATGACCAATTTGACATAAAGACATTCGGCGGTGGTCGGGATTTAGCCGATGCTCGCCAACCACTGCTATTGGAACATCATGGCAATCGTATTGCTTTTGTCGGCTGTAATCCGGTTGGCCCGGAAATGGCTTGGGCCCGGGAAGGGTATCCAGGATCGTTACCGTGCGAGGATTACGGATTATTGCTGGGGCAAATCAGGCAATTATCGAGCGAAGGTTACCTGGTCATCGTCACGCTGCAATACAATGAAGATTACCGTTATGATCCCCGGCCTGAGCAGCGAGAGCTATTTCACAGTCTGGCGGAGGCCGGCGCGGCGGCCGTTAGCGGCAGCCATGGCCACCACCCCCAAGGCTTCGCCTTTCACGAAAGGAGTTTCATTCATTATGGGCTAGGAAACCTGCTAGCCGACCAAATGTGGTCGCTGGCCACCAGGCAGACCTTCATCGATACCTACTTGATATATGAAGGCCGGTTGGTCAACGTTGATCTTTGGACCGGCCTGAACGAAGATTACGCCCGGATCAGGAAAATGACGCCAGAAGAACGGTATTCCTTATTAGAAACCATATTCGCAACCAGTGAATATTAGGGATCAAGTTTTTTTAACCTTCAGATGGTTTGGGAATTGTGTGCGAAACGACAAGGGTATCCTGACCATCGTTGGAGACAGTCAGAGGGGCTGATATGCGAACGCGTTCGATGAAACACAGGCTTTCAGCGTCTTCATCGCAGTAATAGATAACCAAGTCGCCGGTTAGCTCACCCTCACCCTCTTGAAATTCAGCCGCGAAAGACAAGGGAAATACAGGCTCAACGATACTTTGATCAGCCTCGGCCGTTTCGAAGGAGAGAGCATTCCCATCACTGTTCCACTCCATGGAAAAAGGAGCGAATTCGTTTACTTTGTAACCATCCGGTATGCTAATTTCTAGTTGGACCGTTCCCTGACCGGTCGCAACCGTCTGTGGTTCTAATGTGATCGATTTTCCGCTATAGACGACGCCTTCCGGCTGGCGAGTGAGCAGTCCCTTGTTATCCACTAATACCAGGGTCGTTACATCCCCGCTGTTAAGGTCGGCCACGCGAACGACATGGTTGTTGGTGTCGGCGATAAATAAAGTGTCTTGGCCGATGCTCAAACCGCCTGGTTCGTCAAAAAGAGCCTCTGAGCCATCACGCCAGCCGGACTCGTTTCCTCCTAGGAAAGTCGTACTCGCCTTTATTTCAGGATCGATAATCTTAATCTTGCTGTTGTATGTGTCGGCGACGTATAGGTCGCCATCCTTATAAACGACCCCTAATGGATGTTGGAGGCGTACATCGTCACCAGATCCATCCACATCTCCAAAGTCGAAGAGACCGGTGCCGACGATGGTATCCAACCGGCCATCCGGATCCAGAGCGGCCGTACGAATGGCACTGGCTTCGCTATCGGCGATGTAAAGAAGTTGACCATCGGTCGCCAGGCCGCTCGGCTGATTTAAACCACCTTGCGTGAGTTGGCCATCCTCCAATTCTTCACGGCCGGAACCGGCATAGCCTTCAATCATCCCATCTTCAGGGGTATAAAGCCAGATTTGATGCTGCCCGGCCATAGCGATGAAAAGTTTTCCATCGTGATACAAGACATCCCAAGGCGAGTTTAGCGGCGTCGAAAAAGCCGGACTTTTTAGGGCCTGTGTGTAGGCTTGTTCCCCGGTACCGGCTACTGTCTCGACCTGGCCTTCTTCAAGATCGATTTTTCGAATGGCATGGTTCTCCGTGTCGGCCACATATAGCGTATCATTGTCAGCCAGGGAGAGCCCTTGGGGCCGGAAGAAGCTGGCCGACTCGAAATCGCCATCTTTTAACTGGGCAAGTCCATTGCCAATTACCTCAAGGACGTTGCCTTCCAAGTCGCTGACAACTATCCGGTTATGATTTGAATCGGAAATGAAGAATCGGTTGTTGGCTTCGTCCAACAATACTTTTCCAGGGAAAAGAAGGGGCGAATCCACCAGGCTTTCTTGTTCGAGTTTTAGGTCCAAAGGCGTGCGGTCGATCCGGCCCAATTCGTCGAATTCGGCGATCATTTTGCCGATGATGTCGTCAAAAACCCGATAAATTCCCTCACCGGAATGAAAGCCTAAAACATTGCCATCCGGGTCGATGAGCACCAGGGTCGGCCAGGCACGAGCGCCGTATTGGCTCCAAACCTGAAACTGATTGTCGTTGACCACGGGGTGTTCTAACTCGTAGCGTAAGATGACGTTTCGAATATTGTCTGTTTGGCCCTCATTTTCAAATTTGGCCGAATGAACGCCAATAACGACCAGTTCTTCGGCGTATTTTTCTTCGAGCTTCATCAAATCAGGAATAATATGCATACAATTGATGCAGCCGTAGGTCCAGAAATCTAGCAGGACGACTTTGCCGCGCAAATCTGCCAGGCTTAATGGCTGGTTGACGTTTAGCCAATCCAGTCCGCCGGGAAACTCTGGGGCCGGTAGGTCGCCGGCATAGGATTGTTCGACCGTCCCGTCGTTGCTACTTCGTTCTGAGGTTGCCGTTGGGCCCGGATCGCTGGTCTCATCCGCGATCACAGTGTCGCTGGATATGTTTTCTGTCTCACTTTCCGTTGCACATGCAACTAGTAGCATCATGAAGATTAATAATAGGATGGCGATTTTTTTATTTCTTCCGATTGAGCTTAACAAAATCATTGCTCCTATGGGCTTCCAGATAGACGACTGGACTATTGGATTTCGATCATATTTATTTCGATCGCCTATCTAGATCGACAATACTTGGGCATTGCCTAATGATACGCGGTAAACATTACACCATAATTAGAATAAGCTTGCGAGAACCTTAAGAAGCTTACACTGCAAGTGGTCATAACATGCAGATGACCGTTATAATCTATTTGTCAACAAATGATGATTACCCTATGAATTTGAAGTTTCTTATAATATTATTTGGTCTTGTGATTTTGCTTGCTGCCTGCGGCGAGCCGGTTTCTGTTCCTGCTTTGGTTGAAGACGCTTACCAAGAGGCCACTTTAACGCCCCTGCCGACCAACACACCCGAGCCGACAGCGACATCGATCCCCGATGGAGCGGAAGGAATTGGCCTGGCATTTTACCGCGCTTGGGAAGCCAAAGATTACCTGGGCATGTATAGCCTATTGTCTCCCCAAAGCCAAGCCCTGGTGGATAGCCGGACGTTTGTAGATTTCTACGAAGATATGATGGAATCGGCTACCGTGTTGGTGATTAGCAGCCAGCCATTATCATCGCGCCAGGAAGGTGAGCGGGCCGAACTTGGCGTCCGGGTAACCTGGGATACGGCCGCGGTGGGGCAGGTGACAAGGGATCATGTGGCCGACCTGGTCTTTAGTGATGGACGGTGGGGCGTCGTTTGGGATGAGAGCCTCATCTTGCCCGAATTGGATGGCGGACAGCGTCTTTATACAGAGCACAGGATTCCCGCCAGGGCCAATATTTATGATAGCGAAGGGGACGCGTTGGCTTATCAAGGTTCGGTTATAACACTAGGTGTCATTCCCGGCCGGATCGAGGATGAACCTGGCCTGCTCGCGGCTCTAAGCCAGGTCTTAAACATGACCACCGACGATATTAAATTCCTTTACGCTGCGGCCTTGCCTGATTGGTATGTGCCCATAGGCGATATCACCGGCGAGATCATGGAAGAGAATTTCGGTCTCATGCAACCTTATATTGGCACCGGCTTGGTAACTGAGGACCGGCTGTCCCGTTTATATACGCCAGAAGGTATTGCCCCGCACATCGTCGGTTATACTGGCTATATTCCGGCCGAAACCGTGGATCAGTACACAGCGCAAGGTTATCGAGGCGATGAACAAGTAGGCTTGGCAGGCATTGAAAGCTGGGGCGAAGAATATCTAAGCGGCGATCGGGGTGGCGTCTTGAGTGTCGTCGGCCCAAGTGGTGAACATATTCAAACCATTGCCGAGCAAGAACCAAAACAGTCTCGCAGTATTTATACGACCATTGAACGGGATTTCCAGGCCGGCGTCGAACAAGCGCTGGCGGACCTCATCGCCAGCCACCCATTGGCCGAAGCTGGATCGGCGGTGGTGATCGACGTCAATAGCGGGGCCATACGGGCTATGGCTAGCTATCCTGATTATAATCCGGCCATTTTCGACCCCTTGAGAATCAATGCCAATGTAGAATTAGGCAGAGTGCTTAACGATCCTGGACGGCCGCTGTTGAACCGGGTCACCCAGGGGGAATATCCGGCCGGCTCAACTTTCAAACTGATCACGTTTTCGGCGGCAATGAACAGCGGGCTATATACGCCGGCCAGTCGCTATACCAGTACCGGTACCTGGAACCGGCTAGGTGAGTCCTTTGTCAAGCGCGATTGGCGCGAGGGTGGGCATGGCACCGTTAGCCTCAGCCAGGCTCTTGTCGTATCTTGCAATTCCTGTTTTTACGATGTGGGCTACACACTGGACCAAACGGATCCCTTCATTCTGCCGAATACAGCCCGGGGCTTTGGATTAGACCAACCCACTGGCATCGAAGGTTTACCAGAAGTTGGCGGCACTATCCCTGATCCTGATTGGAAGTTAGAAAATGTGGGTGAAGGATGGGTTCCAGGCGATTCGGTCAATATGGCTATTGGCCAGGGATTTGTCCAGGTCACGCCATTACAAATGGCCCGAATCATCGCGGCTATCGCCAATGGCGGCACATTGTACAAACCGACTATCATTGACCGTATAGGCGCTGCCAGCGGCGCGCCAGAAGAGACTTGGCCGGTTGAAGAACAAGGCGAGTTGCCCCTAGCGCCCGAGTATCTGCAGGCAATCCAGGATAGCTTGAATAAGGTGACTAGCGACGCTTTTGGTACCGCATCGTTCCAATTTGAAGATTTTCCCGTACCCACGGCCGGAAAGACCGGTACGGCCGAAACCGTCATCGATAATTCCCACGCCTGGTTTGTTGGCTACGCCCCATCTGAACCATATACGCAGGCCGATGGTACTGTGATCGAAGAACCAGAGATAGCCGTTGTGGTGATGATCGAAAACTCGGGCGAAGGATCTGAGGTGGCTGCGCCTGTCTTCCGCAGGATCATCGAGCTTTATTACGGCATAGAACCAATACGACCATACGCTTGGGAGTAACGACTTTCGCTGCTTTATCGGAAACGCTAATCTGGAAATGAAGCATAGATGACAGATGATTTGAACCCAGCCGACGTAGTCGTGGCCGAATATGAACATCTCTTGCGTATGATCTCAGCATCGAGCGCGGAACGAACACGGGTCGGACCTCTTTATTTTTTGGCCTTAGGTGCTTTCTTCGTGGCCATGTTTGGTGCCCAATCCGGACAATTAGCCAGCCAGACTATAGCGCTGGGGATGAGCGGCCTCTTTCTCTTGCTCAGCGCTTACGCTACCCTGATTTTTGTCCAGTTAATCCGTATGCGCCAAATCTGGTTCACCAATAGCAGCGCCTTAAATCAACTCAAAGCAACTGTTGTGGAAAACTTCCCGGCGGTCGGCCTTCAAGAGGCATTAGCGGCAGAAGAAGTTACTTTTCCAAAGAAGTTTGAGCCGTGGAGCCTATCCTTTCTATCAGCCTTGCAAACGGGATTAGTTGGCACCGCCTTAATTGGCGCTGCTGTTCTCCTTTTGGGCTTGGCGTTAGCAGGCAAAATCGAAGTCTGGATGTGGGTAATTGCCTTGTTTGTGGCCTTCATCTACTTTGCCGATCTCATCATCATTTATTGGTGGATTTTGCGTGAAAGAGATTAGGGAACCGGCGGTCGAGTGGCGCCCAGCCATCAAGCAGGCCATGCGAGTTGCGGCCGAGGAAGAAGCTAAGTCAAATAACGGTAGCTCTTTCCCAAGTTATAACTATCGATGGGAACACGTCACCGTCGTTGTGAGCCTGGCCCAAAAGTTAGCCCGTCTAGTGGGGGCGGATGAAGATATCGTCGAGGCGGCCGCCTGGCTGCATGATGTCACCAAGCAAGATGGCGAAACCCATGCGCTGACCGGAGCCCAATCTGCCCACCGATTGCTGGCCCAGACAAACTTTCCACCGGAGAAAATTGAGGCAGTTGCCCAGGCTATCCTTAATCATGTCGGCCTATGGCGCGATGAGCCTTTGACTAACCTGGAATCAATGGTCCTGTGGGATGCTGATAAGCTGAGTAAACTTGGTTTGACGGCGGCGATTCACTGGACTGGCATGGCCATGACCCAAGGAAAGGCCGTGAATACGGCAGATCTCATAACCAAGCGTAAGCTGCAGCAATGGCAGGATAAAGCCATCGCCAGTTTTCATACGGAGCCAGCCAAACGGGCGGCACAAGCTCGTTCGAAAGCTTTCGATGAGTTTTGGGATGATTTAGAAAATGAGCTTAACGGCAACGATTTGGAGTGAGCTTCAGCGCTGGTTTTGGTAGAAGAAGTCGGTAACCAGCGGGTGAACAAAATCCTTTCGGAATAGTGATTGGTGTTCCCAACTGGTATCCCAGGCTCCTCCTTCAGCGTTGGCTAATAACCAGTGACTAAAGGCGAATAAGTAGGGTTCGGCCGAACGCATATAGCTATATTGGGCGACGAGAAGATCCTTCTCAACCTGGGGATCGGCGTGATATGAGCCGCCTTCAGTGCCTATCATGGGCATTGATCGGCCTAAGGCAGCACGGACGATCTCGTCGTATTTTCGAAAGAGTATGAAGCCATCTGGATCATCTAGCGAACGGAGCCCATTATAGTTATGGATCGACAACCAAGCATGGTTCAATAAACCTAGATCGCCGTTATGGCGCAGTGCGCGCAGCGTGCCTTCTAAAAAGGCATAATGATTATAAGCTCCGCCAGGGCTGAAGGCACCAATCCCCGGCAAACCTCCGTTGTTGATCACATCTCTGGCTGCGGCAGCCCAGGTAACAGCGTATTGGTTAGGATTGGCGAAACCCTGGTTGTTTTCAGCGTTGACGTTGGGTTCGTTGTAGAGTTGGAAATACCTGACGCCCATAGCTACGTAATGAGCGACCATCGGTCCCAGGTCGCCATCATAGGGTAGTAAGTTGCTGCGGTAAACGCGCATCACCGGCATGATACCAGCAGCCACTAGCCTTTCTACTAGGTAGTCATTAGGACCAATATCGCTGTTGTTGTTCAAGAAGACCACCCACTTGATGTGCATTCGTACCAGTTGGTCTACAAAACGATCGACGACCGCAGGGTCCTGGTTGTGTGTTGGGACCCAGTGGATACCCCAACCATTGTCTCCTGGAGGACGAGGGAAGGCCTCAATGGGGATCAACTCATTATATTCATAATGCTCGAATGGTCGGATATCGGGCGTTTCTGTCGGCGTTGGCGACGGAGTTGGGGTAAGGGATGGTGTCGGGCTCGGCGTTACCGGCGTATTGGTGGGAATGGGCAGCGGGGTTTCCGTGGGTGCCAACTCTGGAACAGGTGTCAATGGCGTTGCAGTTGGCGAGGCCGTGGCTGGAGGCGGTGTCCATGTTGGAGGAACAAACGAACCATCACCCCGTTTTACGCCGATTTCCCAAACAGCAGTCGGCACGCGGGTCGGTAATTCGGCCGCAAATGCTAATTGACATCCAGCCAGCACGATCGACAAAAGGCTTAAACCAACGATAATCATGGCTAGCTGGGATCGAGAGAATCTGGATGATCCAATTACGTTTTTGCTGTGCATCCTACCTAAATTCTTACCCGGGAGGCGCAAGATAGCAATCCGCCAAACGTACTAAAGAGAGCATCCAAAACCTTAAAATTTTAATCACCTATTGGTACAAATCGATTTCATTAGGACGGACCAAGTCTGATGCTTGCCCCTCCGCTGAAGGAAGTTTGAGGCCACGAATGAGGACAACCGGCGTGCCTTCAGCAGCCTGACCCATCAATAGGCTGGCAGCAGAAGCGACCTCATCGGCCGTGCCGACTTCGGTATGTTGCAGTTCGTAACCGTACAAATCATGCTCTCCACGACGATTCCAGAGGGCAGGCATACCCGCGACTCCAATCGCCACGCCAACGGTTCCCAACCGGAACGGTCGCCCGTGGCTATCGGCGATGACGACTGCCAGGTCTATGTCGAGACTTTGCTTGATTTCCTCTCGCAATCGAGCCGCTGAGGCGTCCGGATTTTCCGGTATTAATACGACGATTTCCCCAATTGTGTCTTGAGGAACATTTGAACGGTCTATCCCTGCGTTGGCACTGGTAAATCCCAGCCGGTGACGAACGATGATCAAACCTTCGCGAACTCGAGAAATACGGCTACTTTCTCGCAAGATCAACTCTATCAACTTGGGATCTTTGCCGGTTAGATTGGCAACTTCGTAAGCCCTTTCGCCTGGGAGAACCTCATCGAGATTGACCAGACGACCTTCGGCTTTTGATATGATTTTGTGGGCCAAGACGATGATATCCCCATTCTGGAGAATCAAACCGGCAGCTATCGATGCCTCAACGATAAGTTTGGCAACATTATCTCCCTCAAAAACCTGGGGAAAATCAGGCAAGGCAATCAGTTGTACTGGCACAGTGGCGCCAGGTGATTGAGGAGGGGCAGCCATATCTTCTTCCTTGATGACAATGTTTGTTTTGGGTTTGCGACAGCTAAAAAGTATGCTGGCTCACCGTGGCAAAGTGGGCCTAGGCAACATGCTTAATCGAGGCTCAATTCCTCAAACCGTTGCCAAACAACCTGAGCTAACTCCTTGCTTTTAGCGCTGATTTCGCGTTCATCAAGGGTGAGTAGCTGCCGATCGCGCATCAGAATCTTTCCGGCGACGATGGTTGAAGTCACCATACTGGCTTCGAAGCCAAATATAATATGCCAGGGTAAATTGCCGGCTGTCAACGGCGTTGTTGGTAAGTAATCTACTAAGATAACATCGGCCGCTGCTCCAACCTCAAGCTTTCCGATGGGCAGATCCGGCCAGAATATCCCGGTTAGGGCTGCATTATTGTAGATACCCATCTGCGCGATATCCATGCCGTTAGCCCGGCGTGGATCGCGATGGGCTATCTTGTGCAGCAAGTAGGCCGTCTTCCACTCAGCCCACATGTTGTTACTAAAGCCATCATTCCCTAAACATACGGGAATTCCCAATCGCATCATGCCTTCGATATCGGCCACGCCGACGGCGTTGTTCATGTTGCTACGAGGCTGATGCGTTACCCAGCTACTGGTGTCGTATAAAAGATTCTTTTCGGGGGGATCGACATGTACCGCATGGGCCACGATGCTTTTCGGGCCTAAAATGCCGGCCAGTGCCAGGCGATCCACGACTCGCTTATCATACCTGAATATAGAGTCGTATTCATCTACTTCATGTTCGGCGACGTGAACATGGAAGCCTGTATCGAGATCCCGAGCAGCGCTCACACAATCCGCCAGCGTTTCATCGGATAGTGACAACGATGCATGTAGTCCGAAGGTGGCGCCCAGCAAGCTCGAACCATTTTCCTTAAGGGTACGGATGAAACGTACGTTTTCGGCGATACCGGCCTGAGCTCCTTCAGGGCCGTTGCGGTCAGTCACTTCGTAACAAAGCGCAGTCCGTAAGCCGGCTCGCTCCACCGCACCCGCAATGACGTCCAAGGATCCGCCAATGGCCTCGGGACTGGCATGGTGGTCGATCAAAGTCGTCGTCCCATGTCTGATGGCATCAACCAGGCAAACCAGAGCGCTGTACTCCACATCTTCAGGCCGAAGTGCCCGGTCAAGCCGCCACCAAAGTCTTTCTAAAATGTCTGGAAAATCTTTCATCGGCCGGCCGGGTATGGCCATACCCCGAGCGAAAGCGCCATAGAAGTGGGTGTGAGCGCAGATGTTCCCCGGCATTATCAGTTGCTCATTGGCGTCCAATGTGGCTACTTCGCCGAATTCCTGAGACAGGGCATAACTATCGCCAATCGCCGCGATGCGGCCGTCGCGCAATAAGAGGGCGCCGTTGGAAATGATTTCGTTTTCCAGCCCCCAGGTTACCAGTTTGCCGTTCGTGATCAGTAGTTCATCCATGTGGTTGATTCTAGCCTTTGTTGCCCGGCTCGGCAATTGAACTCTAAACGCAAAACTCGTCCAATATATTTGTCATTGTCGATTCGGTGTGTAAGCAAGCATCCTTGACACTTGAATCTCGCTTGATACACTTTACAAGGTACTCTTAGAAACCCGCTTTTATCTGTTAGAAACCTGTTTAAATTGAAGGAGTTTATTATGGCTGACCCCGTACATATCAGCGACGATGTTTTTGAAGATGAAGTACTCGGTGCGGACAAGCCCGTTTTGGTCGACTTTTGGGCCGAATGGTGTGGTCCTTGTCACATGATTGCCCCATCTGTCAAAGAGATTGCCAACGAGCAAGAATCAGTGCTTAAGGTTGCCAAAATGGATATTGACAATAATCCGGTAACCCCAGGTCGTTATGGCATTATGAGCATTCCGACCTTGTTGCTCTTTAAGAATGGTGAAGCTGTGGCCCGCATAGTAGGCGCTATGCCCAAAGACCGGATCATGGCCCAAATTCTGCCTCATCTTGAAGCTGAAGCTGCCTAAGCACACGCGAGTTGAAGCTGAATGCTTGACGCCCGTCCAATTTGGACGGGCGTTTTCGTTTTCGAGATCTTTCTGTTATGGATAGCTCATTTGACTGTGGAGGAGATTATAGATGGAAATTGCCATCATGATAGAGGGTCAGGACGGCTTGAACTGGAATCGCTGGCAACGCTTGGTGAAAGTGGTCGAAGAATTGGGTTTTCAGGGACTTTATCGTTCTGATCACTATACCAATGCGAACCCACCGGACAAAGATTCGCTGGAATTGTGGGTGTCGTTGACTTGGCTGGCAAGCAATACCAGCCGAATAGAATTTGGGCCGCTTGTCTCGCCTGTTTCCTTCCGAGATCCGACTATGACTGCTCGTATGGCCTCGGCAGTGGACGATTTATCTGGTAACCGGATGATATTGGGACTTGGAGCGGGCTGGCAAGAGCGCGAGCACACACATTATGGCTGGGATTTACTGGGCGTCGAGGACCGTTTCGATCGATTCGAGGAAGGATTAGAAGTTATTACGAATCTGCTCCAGAATAGGGAACCGGTTGACTATTCTGGCAATTATTATCGCCTAAATAAAGCCGTTCTTTTGCCGCGACCGTCACGACCAGGTGGACCGCCGATTTTAATCGGAGGCAACGGGTCTAAGCGAACCTTGCCACTGGTCGCTCGCTTCGCTTCTGAATGGAATGGTGTCTATTTAACCCCGGATCAATTCGCCAAGCTCAATGAGCGATTGGATGAGCTTCTTCGAAACAGGAACCGGCAGCCAGAGAAGGTGCGCCGTTCGCTTATGACCGGCATTATCTTCGCACGGGATTGGGCTGGGGTCGAGCGCCAGCTTAAGGATGAAGATTCCTGGTGGTTTGATCAGACGCCGGAGGAATTACGACAAGAAGGGTTGATTGTAGGCACTTCTGAAGAAATCGGGCAACAGCTGCAACATTATGCAGCGGTCGGTGTGCAGCGGATAATGCTTCAGTGGCTGGATCAGGACGATCTAGAGGGGCTTGAAGCTTTAGCGGAATCTGTGTTAACTGATACCTAGGGTACAGTAGGGCGGCGGGCATAAAAAAAGTGAATTTCTCTAGCCCGCCGATTTCCAGCTATGGCCCCTCGGATATTGTGGATGATAGGCGCTATTTGCCTACGAATTCCGTTCGGTCCAACTTTTGACTTAACCCTCGTCTTCTTCGGCCGGGGGTTCTTTCTCGGTGGTGGTAAATGAATCAGACCACCTTGCCATTTCTTCGCTGAAGCGTCGCAAACCTTGGGACAAGCCAGAACGGGTTTTTTGTGCAATATCTCCCTCTGCTGCTTTCGTTTTTATCTCTTCGGCTTCTGCCTTGGCTTTTTGCGCCGGATCGCTGGCCATGATCTCTTTCACGGCTTTATCGACCTCGGTCGCAAAGGAATGCAAACCCTCGCGCATTTCTGACTCAAATTGTTTCCGCTCTTCACTGTACCAGGCTGATCGCAAGGTGTCGGCAAATTGCTGGCCAAGATCCCGAAAATCACCTACAAGGTCAGGTTCTTCTTGCTGTGTCTTGTAGACTGTCTCATCCTCAAAGGGGATATCATCTCCTAAACGAATCTTGATATCTTCCACATCTGATTTTTGTTCGTCTGCCATCTTCCAATACTCCTTCGGTAATTCACCATCGTCAAAAATCAAGGGTCTTAATTCTCTTTTATCCAACAAGTTGCTCGACCCATTATTGAAATGTTAAATGATAGAAGCCTGCTATTACTGCAAAATGCTTTACGTCCAACTTCGATATTCGGTTGCAGATATTTAATGATTGATTCTTATGATCCGATATCGGATGCTACTGTATCGCTTTATTTAGCGAGCATCAAGCATCTCTCAGCCAAAGTTTTGTGTCTTCGCCAAAGAAAGACTTGCTCACATGGTGTAGAGAGACAGTTGATCCTAAACAGCTAAAGCGCCAGAGGTGGCGGCAATTGTCACCAACCCTGGCGCTTGAAGGGACGTCATTCAATTTTGAAAAACAGTACTTTATTGGATTTCGATGACCGCGCCAACCTCTTCTAACTTACCCTTTGCTTCCTCGGCTGCATCCTTGCCAACACCTTCCATTAGCGTGCTAGGCGCGCCATCGACGACTTCTTTGGCTTCTCGAAGGCCTAAGCCAGTCAAAGCCCGAACTTCCTTGATGACGTTGATCTTCTTCGGGCCGATTTCCTTTAGGACTACATCAAATTCAGTCTTTTCTTCTACTTCCTCGACCTGTCCTGCAGCGCCCATGGGCATCATGCCCATAGCTACCGGTGCAGCAGCGCTGACGCCCCATTTTTCTTCCAATATTTTGGTCAGTTCAGCCGCTTCCAACAATGTCAGACTGCTGAGATCGTCAACCAATTTTTCTAAATCTGCCATTTCTAATCCTCCGGATTTATCCTTTATCTATCTGTATCAACTAATTTTATCGGGTTCCAGTATTTGATCTGATATCTTTCCAAATGCCATAAAGCTTGAAAGCAGCCATCTACTGAATAATTCACCAAGAATGTTAGGTTGCGTTTTCAGCTTCAGATTCACCTTCGGGCTCATCCTCGGCTTTGGGCTCAGTCTCGGCTTCTGGTTCACTTTCGACCTCGGGCACAGCTTCGGATTCAGCTTGAGCTGAACTAGCTGGTTGGGCAGCTGCTTCGCTTTCACCTTCTAACTTCGCGTAAGCGTCCAAGACATTGATGACCTGACGAACGCCACTTGCCAAAGTAGATGCTATGTTCCGAGCTGGCGCTTGGATCATGCTCAAAATCGTCGCTCTCAGCTCATCTAACGATGGCAGTTTTGCCAGCGCTTCGATTTGTTCTGCAGTTAGGATGTCGTTACCCAGAATGCCAAACTTGATAACAAAATCATCGTAATCTTTGGCGAAATCCGCCAAAACCTTGGCCAGGGATGGAACTTCCTGTAATGCAAAGCCGGTGGCTAATTGCCCATTAAGCAAGTCGGCCGGCGCTGGCCTGCCAACTTGTTCCAATGCCAGTAGCATCAATGTGTTTTTCGTGACCCTATAATCACCATCAGCCTTCCGGACGTCCGCCCGAAGTTGCTGCATTTGTTTGACATCCAGACCGGTGTACTCAGTCAAGAATATCGCTTTGCTGCTGTTCAGCATATCAACATATTCGGCTACAAGTTCTTCTTTCTTCTGCTTAGATATTGCCAACGGTTGTCACCTCCTTATTGAGGATATTTCCCATGAATAAATAAAAACCCTCACACCAGATGGCATGAGGGTTGCTGATTTCGATTCTATAACGCGACGTCGTGGATTACTGTCCACAAGGCTTCGTTTATAACCAGATCGATACCACCACCTCGGCTGGCTTCATTAAGCCGTTATCGACATAGGCTATATGTCTTACCGGCACCAACTGTCTCTGGTGAAAGTCCAGAGCTAAAGCTCTGGACAACGTGTCTTAAATTGTTAAACTGCCCAGAATAGTCATTCTAGGAACCCTAAATTTAGGGCATTGCTTCCATGATGTCAAGCTTGATGCCCGGACCCATAGTATTTGCTAAGGTGATTTTGCGAACATAAGCACCCTTGACGGCCGGTGGTCGCGCGCGTTTGATAGCGTCCAGTAAAGCATTGAGGTTGTCGTACAATTGTTCTTCGCTGAAACTTGCCTTACCAATTGGCGTGTGAACATTGCTGGTCTTATCTACTCGAAATTCAACACGGCCCGCCTTTGCCTCTTCAATCAAGCGTGGTAGGTCTTCGCCTGGGGCTACTGTGCCTGCTCGCGGATTTGGCATCAAGCCGCGGGGACCTAATACTCGGCCCAGTCTACCAACCTTACCCATCATAGATGGAACCGCCATGGCGACGTCAAAATCTGTCCAGCCGCCTTGAATCTTTTTGATCATTTCGTCGTCTGCGATGTAATCAGCTCCGCTTTCTTCAGCCAAACGGGCGTCTTCACCTTCGGCAAATACGAGAACTCGGACAGTCTTGCCGAGACCATGGGGCAAAAGCAGAACATCGCGGACTTGCTGGTCTGCGTGCCGCGGATCGACACCTAAACGCAGATGAACCTCGACAGTGGGGTCAAAACTCGTAAAAGCCGTTTCTCGTATGAGTTTGATCGCTTCTGTCCGAGAATATAATTTGTCCGGATCTAATTTTTCAGCAGCCTCTAAATACTTCTTACCTCTCTTAGCCATTATTTCTCCTTGTGGTGTTAGCGGACCCACTCATGGTGATCCTCCCACGATCTTAATTATTCTTGGACGACAATGCCCATGCTGCGGGCGGTGCCGGCCACAATTTTCATCGCTGCATCCATGTCGAGAGCATTGAGATCTTTCATTTTGGTTTCGGCGATTTCGCGTAATTGATTTGACGTAACCGTGCCAACTTTGTCGCGATTGGGTACAGACGAACCACTATCGATCCCAGCTGCTTTTTTCAACAAAGCAGCGGTGGGTGGGGTCTTTAAGATAA
>JAHEJP010000292.1 GCA_024638855.1 Chloroflexota bacterium | reverse complement strand
TCAGCATAGGCAACCGCATCATCCCAAAAAATATAGACCACAGGATGGTCGGTTATCTCGGTCTGCGGCGTTATTCCTGGCCAATGGGGAGGCGGCTCGTGGCCGGTGGCCTCAACAAAGCGCGCGTATTCTGCATTCGTCACCAGTGTTTTGTCAATCCAGAATTCGGCCAGGTGTTTTTCCTTCTTTTTGTTCCCACTAAGGAATTTACCGGCCGGGACCCTCACCATCTCTTTGTCGTCTTTCTCCCAAATAATGGTCTCAATATTCGAATCCTGGGGCAATTGTGTTGCATCCTGCACGGTAGGAAACTGTTGTATTGATTCTGATGCTTGTGAATGATCCACTGTATTTCCTGTCAGCAATAACTGGCGTACATTAATCCGTTTTATTAATTGATGCTATGAAACAAAAGAATTCTACTGGAATAGGATCGTTATATCTGAAGCGGGCTCAAAGACAATGGGAGTGTGGTCATCTTGCCAAGTGAAACCACGAAAGCCTCCCGCTCTGCAGATGTTGGACGATTACAGGCGGCAAACCCCAATTCTAGGGATGTGACTTTATGAGATTGTTGAGGGACGAGATATCAAAACTTTATGATTCGTCCTCGATTATTTCGTAGGTATGCTCGATTTCGGCCGTGGCCGCCAGGATAGCCTGGGCCGGACAGTACTTCGACTCGGACAGTTCAATCGAACGGGCTACCGCCTTCGGATCGACGCTCTTGCCGCGGATAATGTAATGGACGGTAATGCGGGTGAAAACGTGGGGGTGCCCTTTGGCTTGTTTAGCATCCAATTGGACTTCGAAGCCGGTGACATCTTGACGTTTTTTGCGCAAAATGGAAATGACATCCATGCCGGTGCAGCCACCGAGGCCGAGCAGGAATAGCTCCATGGGGCGGACCCCGCTATCATCTCCGCCGCCGGCCGCAGAAGCGTCCATTTGAACGGGAAAGCCCGAATTGGCCGTGCCTAAAAAAGTCATTCCCTGTTCTAGAGTTACAGTTGCGTTCACGTTAATTCTCCTTCGGCGCTAGCTGCTTAGTGATTAGTGAACTTGAATTTTGAACGTATGTCATGCTGAATGAAACACAGTGGAATGAAGCATCCCTATGGTCTTTCTCATGTGATGTGTTAGGGGGTCTTCGCTTCGCTCAGAATGACAATTTTCAGCTATCAGGTTAACCGTGCACTTAGTCTCTTTATTATATGAAGGGAAGACACGCTTCCCGAGTAGCAAAGCTATCAGGTAAAGGCCCCACACTCGGCGATGTAGCCACAATTAGGGCAATGCAGGCGGAAGAGCGTATCATAGGCCAGATCATCCATCAGGCATTTGGGGCAGGGTAACCCCACCCGAGCTTGCGGCTCGAGAGTCGCCGGATCTAGCCTGGTCTGCCACCACTTCAACGTTTTGGAGGTGGCTGGTCCGGATAGATTATTGGCTAGCTCGTCCAAAATCCATTTTCCTAAGGGTTAAATCCATCAAGTTCACATTATTCGCGAATGATGTTTGCCGGCCGGTCACCTGGCGACGAAAAAAATCTCACTTCAGCGTCAGCATATATGCCGCCAACGCGTTGATCTGTTCAGTTGATAGTTCGTTGGCGTAATTTTGGTACATGACGCCTGGGGAGAAGCCATCGACGATATGGGCATTGGGCTCGACGATTGATTCCTTCAGGTATTCCTCAGCCGACATGCCAGCGACGAGCGTGCCTGCCCTGCTTCCAACGCCCGTGTGGGAGGGCCCAACGAGGGTGACGCCTTCTTCCAGAGAATGGCAGGTGACACAACCAGGCGAACTGGCCGAGCCAATTGTCTGCCCCTTATAAAGTTCTTCTCCTAGAGCTGCCAGGTCTTGGCCGGCCTCTTCCCCGCTGCTGTTGTCTCCGCCACCTCCACAAGCAACCAATACGAGCGCTAGGATCAGGGCCAATAAGGTGTAAAGAATGAAGTTCCGCATTGTTATTAACCTCTCTTCATTGAAGTAACTCTGCTTTTAACGCGAGCTGCGTTGCAGGATGCCAATAATCGTCATTGATGCTTCTTGCCGATAGTCGGCCGGCCTATGATAGGCTACTTTGAATAGCCTGGTCTTCTCCTCGGAGCAAGGTCACGGATAGGATGACCATGACGGCCCAGATGCTGGCACCTGTCCCCAAATGAAGCACCCGGGACCACATAGGCAAATGGAGAAGCACATTGCTGATGCCCAGGAAAAATTGCAATGACAGCAAGCCGATGAGAAGCCAGGCAAAATGCCGCAAGCCGCTATCGTAGCGGCTGTTCTTTAGTAGATAGTACAGTGTCAGGATGATGGTGAAAGCGACGACAAAGGCCACAAATCGATGCGCCATCTGAATAGTGACGATACTCTGTAAATTGTCGGGCACCATCTCCAGGCCGCAATTAGGGAAGGAGGGACAGACCAGCGAAGCGCCGGTTCTGGTCACCAGCGAACCGGTTAATAACAGTACATAGCTGGCTCCGGCCGCGATTGAGGTCCACAGCACCAGGCGCGTCCTTTTCAAGAGATTCGCGGTTCGCTTTCCCAAAGCTCGAATTGCCTGGTGGGAGACTGCCAGCCAGACTGCGATGGCGCCGGCGACCAGCATGGCTACGCCGGTGTGAACCCAGCCGGTCCAACGCGGCAGTTCGTAGATAACGTGAATGCCGCCGAGAACAACCTGGATGCTCAAGACGATGGTGGTGAAAACGGCCGTGCGGAAGATCCACTTATCCGGCCGGTACCAACGCCAGGACAGAAAGATCAATGCCGCCACCTGCAAAACGACGGCCGCGCCAAAGAGCCGGTGAAGAAATTCTACCCAGGCGCTCAGGTAAAATGGCGGGATCGCCTGGCCATAGCATAGAGGCCAATCAGGACAACCCAATCCGTTGCCGGTGACGCGAACGATGCTGCCCACCATGATCAATAAGATGGTGCTGATGAGTGCCGTCAACGAAAGCCTTGAAAAGGTACGTTGCGCCGAATCAGCTTTTTCTGTGGTGGGTGCTTGTTCGTAAGCGGTAACACTCATTAATTACTATCCTTGACGAGGAAATGAGAACTGTTAATCACTGGGTAAGATCCTGCCTTAAAGGGGCGATTTGGGCAAATAGACGGGGAGTTTTTTCACCAATTATTAGGTATTACTATCCAACTTAGCCGACAATATAATTGAGACTAACAGCGAATGTGAAAAATGTCACATATCTGGTGTGATGAATGTCATACTGTCTCTCTTTATTGATCTAAGTCAAGCTAATCAGGGGTAAAATAGGCTATAGCCTTGTTGCTTCTATCGGAGCGCAGGTTGTTGCTTGCCTGATAGGGGACAAGAATACGCTTAACTGATTTTCGGGCCAAAAGGAGAAGGAAATGAGCGAAAATGAGAATGGTTCGAGCAATGGATCGGGAAGTGACTGGCGCTCTTGGCGCCTGCTGATCATCGGTCTGGCTGCAGTTATCATCTTCATTGGCCTGACATTGGTCATATTGACCGTTAGCGATTCGACTTCAGTTGCGTCGGCCGAAGAAAAACGAGTCAACGCCCTGACCAATAGTGATGACGAGTGTGTGGTCTGCCACAAGCGCACTACGCCCGGTATCGTGCAGCAATATGGTGTCAGCAGTATGGCCTCGGCCGAGGTTTCTTGCCAGGATTGTCATGAAGTTGCCCAGGATTACCCCGGTTCGGTTGAGCATGAGGGCGCCTATGTGTTGTCTTCACCGTCGACAGCCATGTGCGAAAATTGCCACACGGCCGAAGTAGCCCAATATAACCAGAGCCGGCACGGTCTACCTGCCTACGTGGCTTTTGCCGGAACCGAACCACTTTCGGATGAAAACCTGGCTCTTTACCAGAGCATAGACGAAGTGACCGCGCCCGATTTGCAACGAAACGCCCTCTATGAATTGGAGGGCCCGGCTATCACCCGCTTTGCTTGCGAAGATTGCCACAATATCGGCCGGCCCCATGTGGACGATTCGGTAGGCCAGTGCCAGAAATGCCACCTGCGCCATGAATTCAGCCTGGAGCAAGCCCGCAAGCCGGAAACTTGCAATCACTGTCACATCGGCCCTGACCATCCACAGTGGGAGATTTACCAGGAATCGCCGCATGGCATCGCCTATATGACCGGTGGAGATAGTTGGAATTGGGAGGCGGAAGCGGGCACTCTGACCGTCGAAGATTTCCCAGCACCAACCTGCGCCATTTGCCATTTCAGCGGCTTTGGGGCATCAGGTACCACCCATGACACGGGCGACCGGCTGAGCTGGTTCCTGTTCGCGCCCATCAGCCAGAAACGACCGGGAGCAGAAGGCAATAAGGTGCGCATGCAAAACGTGTGCCAGGAATGTCATAATCAGAATTGGATTGAGGCCTTCTATGACGATGCCGACGCGGCCGTCGAAGCGGTCAACGATTGGGTCATCGAGAGCGATGAGATCATGGCACCTGTCAAAGAAGCGGGTTTGTTGACTTCAGAAGCCTTCGACGAACCCATTGACTTCACCTATTTCGACCTCTGGCATCATTGGGGCCGGACGACCAAGTTTGGCGCCTGGATGCAGGGGCCGGATTATACTCAATGGCACGGCGCCTACGAGGTGTTGCGAGAGTTAGCCGAACTCAAGGTCATGGCCACAGACAAGCTGGAAGCAGCCGGATTGATGGGAGAGTAGCCATGTATTATCTGGCTATCCTCTTTCCCTTTCTAAGAGGGAAACGTCTACCGCTTTCGAGGGACCAGTTGATGTTGTTAATGGCGGCCGTCAACCTGTTGTTTCTAGCCATTGACATCTACCTGGCCCATAACCTGAACGGCACCATCCGGCCCAGGGAATGGATACCCATCATCTTTGGCGTGGTGGCGGGTACGCTTTTGCTGCTAGCGGGGCTCATCGCCCTGCGTTGGCGACAGGCAGCGGCCAGCATTGCCAGCGTCGTGCTGCTGACCAGCATCATCGTCGGCCTTTTGGGCGCATACTTTCACGTGGTGCGGGCCATCCGGCCGGAAGCGGCTCTGGGCGAGAGGGTGAGCATTCCTTTGCTGATTTGGGCGCCGCCTATCGTCGGCCCCCTCATTTTCTCCCTGGTCGGCTTGTGGGGCGTGAGCGCCGCCTGGGTGGAAGATCCAACGGATAGCGGCTCGTTGCGTCTATGGGGCGATACACATATACGATTGCCTTTTAGCAAGACGCGGGCCTATCTTTTCATGGTCAGCCTGGGGATTATGGCTACGTTGCTCAGCAGTGTGCTGGACCACGGCCGGGCCCAGTTCGAGAATCCCTGGCTGTGGCCGCCCATCGCCGTCGGCGTCTTCGCCACAGTGGTGGCCTTTGCCCTGGCGGTGATCGACCGGCCGACGCGAGGCGATATTGGCATCTACGTTGCCGGGATGGTCTTGCTATTGCTGACCGGCCTGGTTGGTTTCATCTTGCACATCCAATTCGACCTGACGACCCAGAACGCCATCGTGCCCGAACGTTTCCTGCGCGGCGCGCCTTTCCTGGCGCCGATGTTGTTCGCCAACATGGGCCTGGTTGGGTTGATATCCATCCTGAACCCGTCCGAAGAACAGTACCAGATCGACGAGGCCGAAATGGTCGCACAAGCAGAGCCTGCCGTTGGCTAATTAACCCTGCCACCATATTCAATACGAAACCGGCGAAGGGTAAAATCGCTACCTGTCGCCGGTTTTTTGTTCCCTGCGATTGCGAGTAGTGTTTGGGCGTCCAGTGGTTTCTAATTACAGGTTAGGGGATGTTAACTTTCGAGCAACAGTCACCGGAAAAAGGTTGGCAGCCAGTCTAACCCCTGTTAACCTTGCGCCTGGACCCTGAGAGCTTGTCGAAGGGTAGGAATTCCTATCGTCTATGTCATTGAGGAAAAGGAAATCATTGTGAGTGATTGGTTACTATATGGTGCTTACGGCTACACTGGCAAACTGATCGTCGAGGAAGCGGTCAAGCGGGGACACCGGCCGGTGCTGGCCGGCCGAAAAGCCAATAAAGTAGCGGATCTGGCCCATAGCTATGGGCTCGATCACCTGGTCTTGAGCCTGGAAGACGAGGCCCGTCTGGCTGCGGCCGTGGCCGAATTTGAGCTGGTGTTTCACGCCGCCGGACCCTATATCTACACTGCTGAACCCATGGTTCATGCTTGCCTGGCCGGCCGGGCTCACTATCTGGATTTGACCGGCGAGATCCCGGTCTACGAGCGCAATTTCAGCTTGGACCAGGAAGCGCGGGATCGAGGCATAACCCTCTTGTCGGGCGTTGGTTTTGATGTGGTGCCCACCGACTGCCTGGCCACGTACGTAGCCAAACAAGTGCCCGGGGCCGTGACCTTAGAGTTGGCCATCGCATCAATGGGCGGAACCAGCGCCGGCACGGCCAAGACGGCTTTGGAGATGATACCCAAGGGAGGTTTTGTCCGCCGTGACGGCCAGTACGTCGCCTACGACCTAGGCCAAGGCGCCAGGCGAGTCCTCTTTTCCGATGGCAAAGAAAGAATGGCCATCCCGATTCCTTGGGGCGATCTAGCCACGGCCTACCGCAGCACCGGCATCCCCAATATCACCACCTTCCTGTCCTATCCTTCCCGGACCATCAATCAGGCCAGTCGCTTCGCGCCTTTGGCCGGCCGGATGCTGGGCCGGAAAACCGCC
>JAHEJP010000291.1 GCA_024638855.1 Chloroflexota bacterium | reverse complement strand
ATGAAGAGTGGATTTCCCTTTGTTTGTTGTACCAGTTTCCGGGCAAGACCAGGCAATTCGCCCTGGGCTAGTTGGTTGAGTAAGGAGTGAATGGCTTCGGGTATGAGCAGTTGCAACCGCAGCAACTCAACTCGACGCTGGTAGCCAAGCGGGCGCATGTGCCCTAACAGAGAATCGCCAGGCGCCAATTCCCCGCCTCGATAAGCAAGGACGATTATCAGATGTTCTGACATCTGTAGCAAAAGCCGTTTCGTAGCTTCATTCAAATGGTGCGCGTCGTCGACGAAGAGAACTGAACCGACGAGATGACGTTCTTTTATAAACTCGGATACCGCTTTCCACAATCGACGCTCTTCTAACGCTGCACTCAGCTCAGGCAAATTGGGAAGGTCTGGGTTGCCCTCCTTGATGGCTGGAAATAAAGGTGTAAGTATGGCCAGTGTTGACTTATCCAGGTTGTGAAAGAGTTCGCTGGGGCTATGCGCTCCAAAAGCATCGATCACCGGCGAATATGGCAGTGCGTGCCCGGCTGGAGCCCGGGTTGATAAGGCATTGGTTCCCTGGCTGTTTACATAGGCCATGGTTTCCTCTATGAGCCGGCTCTTGCCGATTCCCACGTCACCTTCCACCAGGATCATGCCAGATTCCATGTTTTTGTAGCGTTCAAGTAACCAGGCGTATTCCCGCTGGCGGCCGGTGAAAGGGGGCCTCCTGAGAGAGTTTGGAACATCAAACAGACGGCCCGTATAAAGGGGTGGTGGGTAACGCGGGCCGCTAGGATCTGCCCACAGTGAACCATCACGAACTTGATCGATAATGGCTTCAGTGGTTGGCAGTGGTTGTATTCCAAGCTCTTCGGCCAATTTTCGCCGACACCTTTCGTAGGATCGAAGGGCTAGGGTACGCTCACCAGCGTAATAATAGTAGAGTATCAGGTGTACATAAACAGCCTCCCGGTGAGGATCGACCGCTAATATTTGGTTACAGTAGCCAATAGCACGTCGATAACGGCCCTGTTGGGCATAACATTCGGCCAGTTCCGTTAAAACTGCCATGTACCTTTCGCGCAGTCGTTCCCGTTCAATGAAAGACCAATCGTCGTAAAGATTTTCCTCTAGGAAATCGCCACGATAAAGGGTTCGGGCTGTTTCATACGCTGTAATTGCCTCGACTAGATCATTCTCTTCTAGCGCCCTTTTCCCTCGCTCCGCCTGATTCTCAAAAACCACGGTATCAATCCAACATTCTGCCTGAGGGCGGAAGGTATAGCCACCTGGTGTTGTGATGATGAAAGCCTTTGGATCGTCAGGTGCCAGGGTGTGGCGCAATTGGCTGATTCTGACGTGTAAGCGCCGGCGAGCACTTTCAATGCTGTCGTCAGGCCAAAGGATTTCCAAGAGTTGATCGGCCGGGATGACAGCTCCCCGGCGACAAAGCAACACCTTCAAAATGGTGCGATTTTGTCGACTACGCCATTCCTTGGCGTCTAGCGGCTGGTTATCTCTAGAGACTTCCAATGGGCCGAGCAGGCGAATTTGTAACGAGGTCATAGCAATATGCATTGTATCAAGGGTTAAATGGTCGCGACAATGATGACCTTGGTCCTAATAGGAGAATCTTTGGTTTTGGGAGGATATGGCCTTTCATAGTATGGAATCGAGGAAAGGGAATGCGAAACCTTGGCTATAAATGGCCTATTCGGGGGTGCTTCGGAAATGGTGAGATTGTTTAGTGATGCAAGACTTCCTCGAATTGCAGCCTAAAATTGTGTCTGCAATCGACAGTTCGCGATTGTTATGGTACGTACAAATTTAGTTGTTGACTATCCAATAACCGAGGATTTATCAGCTGGTTGGCCAGTCAACCGGTAATTGAACCTGCGATTGCTCGGCAGTTTTGAATCATTTAGACTAGCCACATTCTGTAGTTGTTCGCTGAATACCTCTGAGCCTGTCAAATCAACGCTACTCAAATCGGCCCCATTGAGTATGGCATCCCGCAAATTAACCAGGCGTAAATTTGCCCAAGGCAAATATGCATTACTTAGATCGGCTGCTCGCATATTGGCTAGCCGTAGGTCAGCACCAACCAGGTTGGCGTGATCTAAGAGTGCTTCGCTTAGATCCGCCAGGCGCAACACTGCCCCTGCCAAGTTGGCCCTGGTCAATCTCGCTCCCGCTAAGTTGCTTTCTCGAAGATCCGCCTTCACCAAATCGGCGCCTACGAATTGGGCTCTAGCCGATACTCCTCTTAGATTTGCACCAGATAGCTTCGCATCTTGCAAATTGGTCAGACTGAGATCTGCTCTTTCCAAATTAACATAACGAAGATTCGCCTGAGTCAGATTGGTCCGACTCAGATCGATCTTGCTGAGATCAGCGCCACTTAGGTTTATCACAGGCTCGTCACCGGTGATAAAACCTGATTCCCACAAGAATTGGACAAGCTCACGCTTCCTTTGTCGATCAAGGCGCCGCAAAGTTTTTAAGGTCATCATGCGAGCTTGTTCGCGTTCGATGCTATCCGGCTGGGATGGCAATAAATCTTGGCTCTTCAATCGTCTTTTCAATTTATCGAGATGATATTGCAAGATAGATCTGCGTTCACGTTTAGAACCATTGCGTTTGCTATACTCTTGCGGTTGTTTCAGGATCGGGATTTCCGGCCAAGGGATCTCGGGATTTTTGTCGCGCAGACCGATGATTAAGTCCGCCAATTGACCCGTACGATCATATTGCTTCAAGAGAGTATTAACTTTGAGTAGTTTTGTGTCTCCTGGCAGACGATCGTAATCAAGGCCAAGATCAGTGCATAACAACCTTAAATCGTCTAATCTGTAATGACGGTTGATAAGTTGCCGTAAACCAACGAGGTAATTAGTATTAAACGTTGTCATCTGTGCCACGACACACTCTCCGAAATATGCAGAAAATTTTTTGACAAAATGTGGTAACTATTGATTGGCAATTACTTCGATGCAACCCGATAAGTGCCGACCAAAAACAAACCAAAGCGTCTGGTACCAAAGTACCCATACCCAAATTAACAGAGAAAAATCACTTGCCTAAAATACATTTTAATAGTTCTCTGGTACTGGACCTTTAGTCCCATTTACGGGAGTACTATTATGTGACATAATATTGCTGATCAAGAATCATCCCTTTCTCCTCTTCCCTTTGAAAGGCCTGGCGAAAGCCGGGCTTTTTCTTTGTAGAAGATAGCCTCCGAGTAGAATGGTTCCAGAATCACCCCAAGATGACGCCGATAACGTACTGAAAACTTGCTTATTAGTCTCATTTTGCGTAGCCTCCACGTGTCACGCTCTAAAATGAAGAGAAGCAACCATGATCCTTTGTGGATCTTCAGTCCTTTCAAAATGTTTTTCCTCAAGGAATGAACTGTTGCAAATATTAAAGCCGTCCAGGCTGGATTTGCGGGACTGGTTCATTTAAAACGAATTTGACATTTGTTCTGAATCTATCACTCGCCCATTATTGGTATGATCTCCTATGACATCGCTTAGAGAATTCTTCCTTCTCGATCCCCGGGTTGTTTTCCTAAATCATGGTTCATACGGTGCGACTCCCCGGCCGGTTTTCGATACTTTCTTGAAATGGCAGAAGCGTATGGAAAGCCAGCCTGTTTATTTTGTTGATCATGACATGCCGGAACTCATGGCCTCGGCCAGGCAAACCTTGGCTGATTACGTGAAGTCCAGGGCTGAGGATCTGGTTTATGTACCCAATGCGACTTTTGGCGTGAATGTCGTCGCTAACTCATTGTCCCTTGGCCCTGGGGACGAGGTTCTGGCGACGGATCACGAATACGGGGCTTGCGATCGTACCTGGCGATACTACAGTCAAAAACGGGGATTCACTTATCTACGGCAACCCATAATGATACCGGTCAGGTCGGCCGAGCAGATAGTTGAACAATTCTGGCGCGGCGTTACGGCAAATACCAAGGTGATTTTCATAAGTCATATCACCTCGTCGACTGCACTCAGGTTGCCGGTTGAACTCATCTGCGCCCGGGCCAGGGAGGTTGGCATCATGACCCTGGTAGATGGGGCACACGCTCCGGGGCAGATCCCACTCAATCTAAATGATATTGGGGCTGATTTTTACGTTGGCAATGGGCACAAGTGGCTCTGTGGCCCAAAAGGCTCTGCTTTCTTACACGTACGCAGAGAACGACAGCCGCTGATCGAGCCGCTCATTGTCGGCTGGGGTTGGGGAGTGGATAGAAAGCTCACCTTTGGTTCAGATTTTATTGATTACCTGCAATGGTGGGGCACTTACTATATCGCCGCCTATCTTTCACTTCCTGCAGCCATTGAGTTTCAGGCGGCCCACAATTGGTCGGATGTTCAGGAAAAGTGTCATGCCCTGCTTGCACAAGCGCTAGGGCGAATGAACCGGCTCACTGGCCTGGAACCAATCTACACGGATGACGAGAATTTCTACCACCAAATGGCCATCGCCTCGATACCAATTCAAAAGGATATCGACGCCTTCAAGTCTCAGCTGTACGATCGTTTCCACATCGAAATCCCCTGCATTGAGTGGAACGATAGGCACTTCATCCGTTTATCGGTTCAAGGTTATAACGACCAGGCAGACCTCGACGCCTTGTTAGAGGCGATGGAGATATTGATCTCCGGTAAGTAGGGTCATGTTTTTACCGCTGATTCTCCGAAGATGACGAAGAGCATACTTCTGCTATCAACAAAGCAAACTTGCCGGAGAAAGATAAAATCCAGATCATAATGATAATCGCTTAAGGTATGGGGCTGCGCAAAAAACAAAAAAAAGCTCCGACCACGAAGGCGGAGCTTAGAAAAAGCAGTGCTGGCGCCCTTAGGCGCCATTTGTTGTGATGTTGGCTTAACCTTTCTTTAATACGGGTAGACCATTACGGCTTTCCGATACGACGTAGCCAGCCGGCACTGCATCTATCGCGCCTTCTTTGGCTTCTTTGCCAAAGTAATAAATGGTCTGCGTACCACCATTCTTCAACGTTGTCTCTCTCGAGTGGAGGTAATAGGTACGCCCTTTGGAATTTGTGTGACTATATGCCATTTTTCCCTTCCTTTGTCCTGTTAGACAATATAGATTAAGGTATTGTTGATCGAAATTTACCAACGAACCATCACCATCTTAGATCATGTTGCTCGAGTAGGCAAGGTTTTGGCCAAAATAGTCCAATATCTGGCCTAATACGCCCATGAAGGGCTAATTATGCCAGGGATATATTAATGATTGCTTTGACCCTCCCAGAGTCGACTGTTATACTTTGCCTCGCCGCCAGCAGCAAGAACCGCCATATCAATAGATCATCGATTTTGAGGATGCAAACCTATGCGAATGTCAAGAGCCTTCGGCAAAACCCTACGTGAAGCGCCGAGTGACGCCGAGATGGTCAGCCACCAACTGCTGATCAGAGCCAATTATGTCCGCCCTTTGGCATCCGGCATCTATACTTTTATGCCCTTGGGTTACCGGGTCATCAGGAAGATCTGGGACATTATGTCTGAGGAAATGGACGCCATAGGCGGTCAAGAAATGTGGATGCCCAATATGCACCCATCAGACATATGGCACGCCACCGGCCGTTATGCGATCCTTGGTTCGGTGCTGGTCAAAGTCCGGCTTGAGAGCGGCCGCGCTTATGTACTGTCGCCCACTCACGAAGAAGTCGTGAACGAAATCACCTTGAGCGATATCGATAGCTACCGTGATTTGCCTCGCCTCGTCTACCATATCTCCAAGAAATTTCGCGATGAACCACGCGCCCGGGGTGGTCTCATCCGTATGCGCGAATTCACCATGAAAGACGCCTATAGCCTCGATCCATCCGAGGAATCGCTAGACGACTTCTATCCCTCTATGTACCAGGCCTACCACAATATATTCGAGCGTTGTGGCGTGCCGGCCTTGCCGATTATGGCCGATGTGGGAGCAATGGGTGGTAAATCTTCTCATGAATTTACAGTTCCACATGATCAGGGCGAAGATACGTATATCGACTGCCCTTCCTGCGACTATGCGGCCAATGTCGATGCGGCCGAATTTGTTCGCGAAGGAGATCAACCAGTACATTTAGATCAATTGGCCAAAGTCGCCACGCCTGATTGCAGAACCATCGCCGATGTTGCCAGCTATCTGGACGTTCCCATCGAACAAACCATCAAAGCAGTGTTTTATTGGTTTGTCACCCCAGGCCAGCAAGAGATCGAGGGTCGTCTCATATTCTGCATGATCCGCGGCGATATAGAGGTGAATGAAGTTAAGTTAATCAATGTCCTGGGTGGTGGTTTGCTTCGCCCGGCGACCGATGATGAGATCCGATCCAGCGGGGCCGTGCCAGGGTATGCTTCAGCCATAAACCTGAAAGTGGCCCCTGGCCTCGATGGGGACGGCCTCTTCGTCATTGCCGACGAATCCATCCAATCTGGCGGTAACTTCGTCGTCGGCGCCAACGACGATGGCTACCATTTCACTGGCGCCAACTCCCCCCGTGATTTTGGTGTCACACAACTAACCGATGTGGCCCAGGCGGATACCGGTCACAAGTGCCCACAATGCGGCGGCCGGATTGAAGCCCGGCGGGGAATTGAAGTGGGACATTGTTTTAAGCTCGGCACCCGGTACAGCAAAGCCACCGATGCCACCTATCTGGATGAGAACAA
>JAHEJP010000290.1 GCA_024638855.1 Chloroflexota bacterium | reverse complement strand
CTGGCCGGTGGTGGATAGGGTATTTCAGCCGTGAGCTGAAATATGCCATCAATCGCCTGGGTTACCGATTCATCTTGGGCTGCATCCCATAGATTTTTGTAAGCGTCAACCGGTATGATGTACATGATCGGGTCCCCGGGTTGCCGTTGGGCTGGATCGCTTGCCCCAAAGTTAACCTGAATGTGGTCCGGCAGACCCATGGGACCGGGAGGTTGGCTGGCGTCATATGGGCTGCCGGCAACGGCGTTGGCCAACCAGAGATAGGGCAATCCCTGGGTATTCAACGAGACTTGATTTGGATGGATGCCAATTCGACTGACGACATCGGCATCGGCCGAATTCACGGCCAAGATCTCCGCATCTGTTTCGGCTGCACTTGATTCTGGAACGGCCGTTACAGGCGCAGCCTCAGCCTCAGGGATAGGCGTCGCTGGTTCTTCCTGTTCACAAGCAACGGCCGCCAATAACAGGATAAGGAAAACGATTAACACTTTCTTGTTCATAGTTCACTTCCTATATGGTTTTTTGATATTTCCAATTGTTTCTAGCCCTCGTGTCGGCTAAGCATGGCCGGCCGCCGAGATGATGCCCAGATCGGCCAGTCCGTTGACCATGAGCTGGATGGCCAGCGCGCCAAGCAAAATGCCTAAGACCACTTCCAGCAGTTCAATGGTCGCTTCGGAGAGGTAGGGGGCTACCCGATCTGAGAAAAGCAGTACCCCTAGATCGATAAACATAACGATGGCGATCAAAACGACGACGGCGATGGAGCTGGGCAGATCGGTCACTTCCGACGAGGCGACGACCAGGGTCACAATGCCGACAGGGTTTAGCGTTAAGGGAATGGCCAGGGGCGAGATAGCCAGGCTCATGGGATCGACAGCCTCGCTTTCGCCAGATCCCGCTTTCGGTTTGCCGCCCCCCATGACCATATTCAGAGCCAGGAGCAGCAAGATCAGGCCGCCGATGATATTGAGTGCGCCGATGGAGAAATGCAGAATTTGTTGGAGCAGCGCGCCGAGGGCAAACATGCCGACGCCCACGCTGCCGGCCACGATCACAATCCGCCGGGCCATTGCCCGGCGGGTGTCCTTATCCATGCCCGCGGTTTTGGCCATGTAAACCAGCAGTACTTTGATCGGTCCCATACCGATGAACAAGGCGATGAACCCTTCGGCTAAAGAAAAGGAAAACATAATTCTGCTTCTTTGCTTAAAGGTTATGATGCTTGTGCCGCGGCCGCGGCTTCAGCAGCCTTTTTCTTCCGTTCGGCCGGCCAGAGGAATAGGAATAGCAGCAGTAGTGCTGCACCAACGGCAATGGCCGCCATCCAGTTGATAGCATTGAACCCGACCGAACTGGCCAGGTAGCCGCCTCCCAATGCGCCCAGGAAGGAGCCGGCAGCCGAAGCGGCAATAACCCAACCGCTGGTCGCGCCGGCCGGAACGGTGGCGAAGCGCATACCCACAACACCCTGGGATATACGCGAGAAGGGGTTGCTCTGGTAGAGAATCAACATGAATGCGGCAGCAATGATGATCGGCTTATTGGTCATCATGCCCACCAGAGCCATGCCCAATGCACCGATGAAACGGATCACCGTGCCGCCAGTTAGCACCGTCATACCTCCTGACCGGGCCATCCAGCGTCCGGCCACGATGAACAAGCCAATGTTAAACAAACCGGCCAGCGAGATCAGGGCGGATGTGGTCTGTTGATCCATGCCATAAACATTGGGCAGGATGTTGGCGATTTGGGCATTGATGCCGTTATTGCCGACCGAACTCAAGGTCAAGATCAACAGCGTCAAACCAAAGCTGGAGAATAACACCTGTTTCAAACCGAATGATTTTTTCTTATCATCATGGAGTTCGTCGGGCTTCTCCTCTTGCAGCACAATGCGTTTTGCAGGCTCGGCCGTCGTAAACCAGGTCAGTACAGCGCAAACAAGCATGAAAGCGGCGGCAATCGTAAAGCGGGCACTGAAATCCAAGTTGGCAGCGACGGCCGCAGCCAAGAGGGCGCCACCGATGACCTGGCCGACCGGCTGGAGCAGGTTCAGAACTGTCAGCCGGCTGGCCTCTAGCTTCTGGGAAAGGCTCGCACCCAGCACGAAAACTGGTCCCACGGCGTTAATCGCGGCCGCGGAAATGCCCAGGACGATAGCATCCAGAGCATAGATGGCTTTGGTTTCAGCGGAGATCGAGTACATCAAAAAGCCAAAGGCCATGCCCAGCACGCCCAGGGTTAGAACCAGGCGATGGGCGCGGTACTTGTCGGCGAAACCGCCTATTACAGGGGCCAGCACCGCAGCCAGGCTGATGATGGCCATCACGATACCGGCATCGGCGGCGCTGCCGGTCGAATCGGTCACGAAGGGTGGGATGAGCAACGAGATAAAGGCGGCCCATCCGGCACCTGCGGCGATAAATGAGATCATCCACCATTGGAAAGAGGGACCTTTCTCTAAGGGTTGGGAGTTGCTGGCCATCAGTTATTCCTCCTATTTCAAATTCAGTGCATTAATCAGCTTTTCAGGATCGGTGAAGAGGTCACCGGCCGGTGCCAGGTCACGAATACAATCTTCGGATGAAGGTTTGCCGATGATGAAGATCGCGGGGGGAAAATCCGCCTGTGTCAGTACCGGATACACCTCGGTCATTGGCCTGCCCGGCAGGTCCCATTCCAGCACAATTACATCTGGTTGGAGCGAGCGATTGAAGGTAAGGAGTTCAGCCGTGTTTGAGGCCGTGGCTCTAATTTGTATATTTGACTCGTCGGACAGAGCCAGGAAAAAGGCGGTCTTCAATTCGCGCGTGAAAATGGCTAGAAGTAGTCCAATTTTGGGCATATTTTCAGCAAACCTCGGGACATCGATGCGCCTTTATCCACTTGCAGTCACGTTTTGACAAAGCCTAACTATAGGATAATCAAACAGATTCCCGCACACATCTATAAGATGGTGGGGATTCAACCTGATAGGATGGTGGGTATTTGTACCTGATCGATCGATCAGGCCTGACTTAGCGGTCAGATTTGGATCAAATTGTTTTGAATGGCAACCGCCACGGCTTCGGTGCGGGTTTGCGCCTGGAGTTTGGCCAGGATATTGTGCACATGGAAATGGACGGTCGATGGGCTGATCACCAGGCGCTCAGCAATTTGGGGGTTGGTCAATCCCTGGGCAACCAGGGCGAGGATTTCTTCTTCGCGCGGAGTTAGCGGTTCGACAGTATCCGGATCTTCCTGAGTGGTAGCTTGTTTCACCAATGCGTTTATCGCCTCCGGAGCCATAACCGAGCGTCCTTCATGGGCGGCGCGAATAGCGCTGATCAGCTCTTCTTCCTCAACATCTTTGTAAAGAAAGCTAATCGCGCCCGCCGCCATTGCTCGCTGAACCAACTCCTCCTCCTCAAAACTGGTCAGGGCGATAATTTGTATGGCGGGGAATCGTTCGCGTATAGCCTTAATGGCCGTGAGACCATCCATAACTGGCATGATCAGATCCATCAATACCACGTCGGGTTGGTGTTGGATACATAGCTCGAAGGCTTGCTGGCCATTTTTGGCTTCGCCAACCAACTCCATCTCATCGAATAAGGAGATGAAGATTTTTAGCCCGTTGCGAACTACTTTGTGGTCGTCTACGATGAGCAGACAAATTTTGTTCGTTTTATTCATTCTCCTCCTTTCCATTTTGGGGAATGGGCCAGATGACGTCTACATTTGTGCCAGCACCCGGCCGGCTTTGAATGGTCAGATCAGCGCCGATGGCATCTACTCGTTCTTGCATGATAATCAACCCCATATTATCTGATGGTTCCTCATTGATATCAAAGCCTTCACCATCGTCGGTAATGGTCAAGCGAACTTCCTGTTCATCACATTCCAGATCCATTTTTACCTGGCTGGCTTCAGCATGCTTGGTGATATTGTTTGTCGCCTCTTGGGCAATGCGGTACAGGACGACGTGCACTTCCGGCGGCAGATTACAATCGCTGGAGACTTGTATATCTACCATAATATCATGACGAGCAGCGATGCTTTGGCCGAGCTGGCTTAGCAATGTTCCCAGTTCCGCCTCGGCGATAGTGTGGGGTCGTAATTCACGTAGCAAAATGCGCATTTCGGCCAGAGCGCCGCGAGTTAGACGCTGTAACTCATTTGTGCTTCGCCCGGCCATGACCGGATCGCGCTTCCATAAGCGAGGTAGGCTGATGGCTATCAGGTTGATGGAGAATAGAATTTGACTGACCACGTCATGTAAATCCTGGGCCAGGCGGTTACGTTCGTCAACCGCCGCTTGTTTCTGCGTCTGCAGGAGCAGCTTTTCTTGGGTTGCCTCCAGGTCGGCCGTCCGCTGTCTAACCATATCCTCCAGATTCAAGCGGTAATCAGTCAACTGCTCCTCAGTTTTGATAATTTCATTGGACATTTGCAGGCTTAAGGCCACGACAAAGCCCAGAAAGCCGAACTCGCCATAGAAGATGGGAGTAATTACCCCGGCCTGGCCCAGGAGTTCAGTTCCTAGCGCAGCGACAAACCATAGAACGCCAATGCTGAGGATCAGCACTTGGCTTCGCTGGCCAAGCTGGTATTGTCGGATGCAAGCAAACACAGAGAATCCCAAGACCGCCAGTTGGGCTGCCAGGAATAAGAGTGACCAAACGCTATCGGTCGCCTCGAGATAGGCCACCTGTTCACCCCAGGGCATCGTGACGGCGTTCAGGCCAATGATTTGATCATAGATGAGATTAGTCCGGACGAGTTGGGCGACGCCGCTGGCGACAAATACACCCGTCAGCCCCCACAAAAATACAAGTGGCTTGACCTGCGTATACTCGGCCACGTACCAGATCAGGGCCGTGAAGGCCAAGACGACAAAAATGGTATCCTGCCGGATTATGGCCACATATGCTTCGACGAAGGTGGCATTGTGAAAGCGGATGCCGTTGAAAAGCGTAGCGGCGTATGCCAGAGCAAAGACGGCGAAAAACAGGTTCAAGCGTTTTCCGTCCCGGCGCCGCAAGCCAGAAAATAGAAAGATAATGCCAAAACCAAAACAGGCCCCGGCAATTATGCCATTAGCGATCGTATAATAAGCCAACCGACACCTCTAAAACGACTCATTGATCTTAACAGATTGCTAGTTTGCCCACCTCCCTTGCCAGGCGCGGCACGATTCGGAGCCAGTTTAAGTCTACCGGCCAGTAGTTCAAGCCCAAAGTAGCGGTCGATATTGCCGATATCCAAACTGAAATTGGCCGGCGCGAAAAAGCGTAGCCAGGCACGGATTGTGTATGAAAATGTTGAAGGCCGAGGGCAACGAGCAACCATAGAAGATCGCCCGCTGCCCGCTTCCTGAATTAGTTAAAACCCAATATTAGTGACTTGACCGATCAGGCAGCTTCCTCGACAGCCTCAGAATCGTCAGCCTCAGGCAAATCCAATTCCTCCGGTACGGTCTCGGCCACGTCTTCGTTCTCGACCAACTCCTCGGCCTTATCCAGGTGCTCATCGACCAACTCCGAGACGATCACCTCGCCGCTGAACTTGGCGTCCATGCGGGAATTGAGGGTGTCCCAGTCGGCTTCCACGACAAGGACGGCCAAGGCCGACTCGTCGGAGGTCATATTCTCGCCCAGTTCCTTGAGCAGCTTGTTCTTGATACCCCGGTCGAACATGGCGAAAGCGGTGCCCAGGGCTGCGCCGGCGACTACCCAACCGGCCGGGCCAAAGAGCACGGCGAAGATCAGGCCGATCAGGCCACCTTTCAAGAAGCCTTTGCCGGCCGTGTCGTCCTTGGTCTGGTGGAGCTTGATCTTGCCCTTCTCCGTCTTGGTGATGGCCACGGCATCCTTGAGCTTGACCACCTTTTCTTTTTCCATTTTGCGAACTGCCGCCAGGGCGGCTTCGGCCGTGTCTGCCTGGGGGTACTTGACGACGATAAAACTGTATTTTTCTTGATCCTTTGACATTTTTCCTCACTACTTGATTAGGAACTCTCTTTGAGAGTCGTAACTAAAATAAATTGTTATTCAAGCCAACGTTAAATAACCGGCTTACCGCCAGGATAAGATCCTGAACATTTGACTGTTGAAGAGCCAGAGATGTGTATGCTGGCTTAACTATAAATATTCTTGCCGGCGGCTACAAGCCGCTGGCGCTGCTTCGACACAACTACTAACTGCTATAGCCTGGCACCTTATCGCGGTTGCCGTATCCCCCGCCGGCATACATGCTGATATCGGCCAGTACAGCCAGGCCCAGCCAGATCCAGTCAAAGCCAACTATCCCGCTCCCGCGAGGAGCGACGAGGACGTACATGAGGGTGGTCCAGGGCAGGAAAATGAAGCCCAGGAAAGGCCAGATGAAGCTGCTGAAAGTGGCCTGCCACAGCACTGGGTTAATAAGCCACCAAATCAGAATGCCGGCCCTCGGGCCCAGGAACACCAGGACAGAAAAAATACAACACATGAGAATCTCCTTTCTACTCGAATGTCTCGCGACTTGTGGAATCAAGCATGGCCGGACAGCGAGATGATACCTAGATCGGCCAGGCCGTTGAGCATCAATTGTATCGCTAAAGCGCCCAACAGGATACCCAAGACCACTTCAAATAGTTGAATCATTGCCTCCGAGAGATAAGGAGCCACCCGATCAGTAGTCGGAATAGCCAGCAAGACACGCGTGTTAAATCAT
>JAHEJP010000024.1:8755-24175 GCA_024638855.1 Chloroflexota bacterium | reverse complement strand
TGGGTCATTCAAGGAACCGATCATGAGACAATCGGCGTGGGGATCGCCCAGGAAGTCTTGCCTACATTTGGCTTTTCCAACGGAGCTTTGGACAGAATCGCCGGCATGATCATGGCTACGAAATTACCCCAATCCCCAACCAACCGTCTTGAGGAAATCATGGTCGATGCCGACTTGGACGTATTAGGTAGAGAAGATTATTGGCCTAGAAGTGAGGATTTGCGGCTTGAACTTACCCTTGGCGGTGAGGAAGTCTCGCTTGAAGAATGGTATATGCGACAAAAAGGTTTCCTGGAGTCACATACCTATTACACCACGGCCGCCCAGATCTTACGCAACAAACAAAAGCAAAAGAATCTGTTGGATCTGAAACGGCGTATTGCCCTGCTGCCTGGGACAAGTAATAGCTGACTTAGTTTCAGAGCCCAAAAACCTTGGTCGGCGACCTCCATTCGGGCTAAACTTGGACCGACTAAGCCCGACAATCTACACAACGACCATATATTTCAAGCAGATGGCCCTGGATCTCGAACTGGTAGTGATCTTTTACGATTTGCTCGATCCCGCGCAGGACGCATTGATCAAATTCGATCACCTGGTTGCAGGCGGAACAAACAAGGTGGTGGTGATGCCCGTCATCCATCAGGATGTAATGGGCAGCGGCCGATCCCTGATACACGGGCCGGATCAAACCTAATTCAGTTAGCAGATCCAAAGTGCGATAAACCGTCATCCGGCCGACCATTGGGTCGCTCTCATGGACGATATCGGCCAACCCATCGGCGCTAACATGCCCTTCGCTGGCAACCAAACCGTCCAAAATTGACAATCGTGCCCGTGTTAAACGATAACCATTATCGAGCAGCGTATTGGATAAATGAGCAATTCGATCAGCCATATTTCACCTGGAATTTGTTACCTTTTCGTAGATCAAGCGTGTGAGCCAATAAGCGTCCATATGGCGCCTTTTGCAGGTGCGAACAAGAAGACAAAAACAAAGATCACTGAGGCAGCCAGCACGACTGCAGGGCCTGAGGCGATATTCATATAGAAAGAGGCATAAATACCAATGACGCCCGATGAAGCCCCAATCAAGGCGGACACGAGCATCATGGACGGTAGGCGACGGGTTAACAATGAGGCGGCCGCAGCCGGCGTAATCAGCATGGCCAACATAAGGGCAATGCCGACGACCTGCAGTGACACGACAATCGTCACAGCGATCAACACCAACAGCAAGTACCGGAGGAAAACGGCCGGCAGCCGCAAGGTCGATGCCAAGATGGGATCGAAGGAAACGACCAAAAATTCCTTATAAAATAGAAAGACTAACAATAAGACTAGTCCGCCCAAAACAAAAGTCACGAGCAAATCATTGATGCTCACGCCTAAGAGATTACCAAATAAAAAATGGGCCAGATCGATAGTGTAATTACCGGTCGCTGACAACATAGCCACACCCAGAGCAAAAAAACCGGCAAAAATAACGCCGATGGCCGTATCCTCTTTGAGAACCCCCTTGCTGGTAAGAGCCCCTATGCCTAATGCAGTCAAGATACCCATAACCAAGGCGCCCACGGCTAAGGGCCAACCCAACAGAAAGGCAACGACCAAGCCGGGTAGAATAGTATGGGCCAGGGCATCGCCAAAGAAGGCCATGCCGCGTAAGACGATATAGGTTCCCAGGACCGAACAAACAACGCCGACTATGATTGCCGCCAAGAAAGCACGGAGGACAAAACCATAAGCTAAAGGGTCAGTAAACCAGCTAACTATGTCCATTTGCTTATCTCAGTCCAAGGGTTCATCACAACAGCCATCGGCAATGATCAAACTCTCGTCTTCGACATCTACCACATGCATCATTCCGCCAAAGGCATTCAGCAGATTCGCCGAGGTCAAAACCTGGGAGGCCTGCCCATAGGCGATCAAGCGCCGGTTGAGCAACATCACCAGATCGAAGTTATCGGCCGCCAGATTCAGATCATGTGTAGCCACCATCACGGTTACATCCTCGGACCGCAAAGATTTAAGGATGTCAAGAATGGCATCGTGACTTGGTACATCGAGCCCAGAAAAAGGCTCATCCATCAACAATAGGTCCGCTTCCTGGGCCAACGCGCGTGCGATAAAGACGCGCTGCTGTTGGCCACCTGATAGCTCGCCGATCTGTTTCTTAGCCAGGTGACCGGCGCGAACGCGGTCCAGGCACTCCCGCACAGCCAACCAATCGTGACCCCTCGGCCATCGAAACAGGCCAATCTGGCCCACCCGGCCCATCATGACCACATCTTCGACGGATACTGGGAAAGACCAATCGATCTGGCTTCGTTGGGGGACGTAGGCGATGCAGATATGGCAATCGGGATCGTGGCCATAAACATTGACGGTGCCACGCGTTGGCTTCACAGTGCCAACCACGACTTTGAAAAGAGTGCTTTTTCCAGCTCCGTTGGGGCCTACGATGGCTACCTGCCGGCCGGCGTCGATACGAAAGGAAATCTCATCCAATGCGTAATGGCTGCCATTTACATTTTGTCCGATACGTGATGCCAGGCCATTGGATCCGGCCGGATAAGCAACCGTTACATCCGATAATTCTAAGGTAGGGGCGCTGTCCACGTGTGGCACGCCTCGGGCCTTGATTTTATTCACCCATGCGCTCATAAGAACATCCTATTTCTGGCCATCATCTGATAGCCGCGTTGATGGCATCGATATTGGCCCGCATCATACCCAGGTAATTATCGGCCGGGCTGCCGGAAACACCTAGCGCTCCCGTATACAAAGAGATGATTTTTACTTGCTCACAACCCGGCAATTCGGAGGCCACTGCCGAGGCTAAACGATCATTGGCAGTAGCTTCGCTGAAGATGGTACAGACCTTCTCCCGCTCCATGATCTGAACTAATTGTGCCAATTCGGTAGCCGATGGCTCAGCCAGTGTACTGGCCGCCGGGACGACGGTGCCGATAATCTCGAAGTCGTATTGGTCGGCAAAGTAGGCGAAGGAATCATGATTCGTCACCACTTTCCTGAGTTCAGTGGGGATCATGGCCACTATTTCATCATAATATTCAATGAGTTGGTCTAGCTCTTCAAGATAAGCCTGGCTTCGGTCACGGTAAATGTTGGCGTTATCCGGGTCCATCTTGGCCAGCACCCCTTCAAGATTAAGAACCCATTGTCGGACGAGGTGTGGATCTAACCAGACATGGGGATCCGCCTGCCCATCGTGATTGTCGCTGACTGCTTGCACATTCTGGCCGAAGGTAAGGGGAGTGATATCAGCCGATAGGGGAACCATGATCGCATCTTCGGCTACGTTGGCTAGATCATCGACTAAACCTTCTTCCAGGTCCCAACCGTTGACCAAAATGAGGTGGGCATCTGCCGCTCGGGTTAATTCACCGGCCGTCGGTTCGTAGCTGTGGGGATCTTGGCCTGGCTCCATGAGGGTCAATAACTCTATCGCCTCGCCACCCACATGAGAAACCACATCGCCGATGATGCTAGTGGTGGCCACGACTCGCAGCTTGCCGTCATCAAGCTCGATCGCTTCCAATTCTGGTATCTTTAACTGCTGCAACTCTTCTTGGTGGAACTCTTCAACTATTATGGTCTGGTCCGAAGCGGATGCGGCAAGTTGCTCCGATCCGGCCCGGCAACTCGAGTGTAACCAAGCCGTCATTAGCAGCAAGACGATCACTAAGAATCGATTATTCTTTAACCAAAAGGACATGAAATCGCTACTTTATTTGATGATACTTAGTATCAATGATACTTTGTATCAATTCTAGCGATTACGGTTTTCATGTCAAGCTGCAATCATTAGTCGGCGAAGATGATCTCCAAAACTGTGCCGACATCATCGGTTCCTTGCAAGATTTTTAAGTTGTAAATCTCAGTGTAGCCACAGTTCTTGCAAGATACGAAGGCATATCGATAGGCTTGGATCTCCAAAAAGCGAGAGATGCCGGTGCCAGACATGGCCAAGTGTTCCACGTGCCCACCGCTATGTAAACACTTTGGGCAAACGAATGCGCCAGCTAATTGGTCTTCAATATTTCCCATGATCTTTTCCCGTTCCACTAATCGGGCCTCGATTTGACGGCCGTATGTAGACATCATAGTCTGGATTGTTATTTTCCACATCGGCTAACCGAGGGATTGTTTATTATCCAGTTGGCCTATTGGAAGGATCGATCATTGTCTGGCCGGTCTTTTTAGCCCTGTGGCGTTGATTTCCACTCGGCAAAGAAGTTGTTGAAGGCATCATGACAACTGTTCAGCCGTTCCATATAATAGATATTTGACCCTGAATGGTTTAGTGACGGTAACGTTCCAATCATTTTTTGCATAGACAAAATCGAAAATGCTCATGCAGAAGCACCGTATAAGCGTGAAGAACGATAGTTAACCCCGCCAAAGGATATAGGCGGTTTGAGTGAAAAAGGGGAAAGACATAGCAATGGTTTCGGGGAAATACCAGTAATATGCCAACTATGACCTCTCGCCTTTGGGCATTATTTCGGGTCAGGTATGGAGAATCTGGGCTGGTGCTACTGGTCGTCAGCCTGTTGTTTGTTGCAAATGCGGGAGGTGCCATCGGCTCACCCGGCATCGAGGCGCTCTTTTATTCTCGTTTCGGCGTGCAGTTTTTGCCGGTAATGTACATCATTCTGGGCCTGGTATCACCACTGACATCATTTTTCATGACCGGCGTTTTGGCCAAAGTTCCGGGCGCCAGGTTATACGTCGCCTTACCTCTCGTGATGTCTTTCATCTTGGCCGGATCAGGACTAATCCTCCAACAAGGGTTTCCCTGGTTTTACGCCGTTCTCTGGTTAGTGATGAATATTTTTTGGCTCATTCAATCGTTATTCACCTGGGGGCTTGCTGGGTTGGCTTGTAATACGCGTCAAGCCAAACGACTTTTCCCACTATTCGGGGTCGGCGGGATAGTCGGCCTGATGACCGGTAGCTTGCTTACGCCCTTATTGGTAAACCTCATTGGTTCGGAATATCTGATTTTCGTTTGGGCTATGGCCTTGTTCACCACCTTCTTTATTGCCCAAAGGATGGCTGCAACGCGTATTCAACCGGCCGAGGTCAGCGCTACCGATAAGCGGCAAGCCGGGCTGGCTGAAGAGCTAAAGCAGGGCTTTGATTATGTACGGAATTCCCCACTTCTGCGCTGGATGTCACTGGCAGCCGTCTTATTTGCTGTCCTCTATTATGCACTGGTTTTTCCTTTTGCCGGCGCAGTTGTTGCCGAGTTTCCTGATGAGAATGCGGTAGCCTCCTTCCTAGGTATATTTCAAGGCATTGCCACAGGATTAGCAGTGGTCGCTTCTCTGTTTTTCGCTAATCGTCTGTACGCGCGATTCGGTTTTATGACCACAATCCTCGTATATCCGATCATTTACCTGGTGGGCTTTTCAGTTACGGTCGTGAGTGCCAGTTTCACCGCCCTGGTATTATTCCGATTAGTCCAGATCTTTTGGTCTGAAGGCGTCTCAGAAGGAGCAAACCAGGCGATGTTTAACGTCATACCGCCGGACCAGCGAGAAAGTTCGCGGGCTTTCATACGCGGTATTGCCAACCAATTGGGCATCTCAGTCGCCGGCGTTCTCCTGTTGCTAGGCAACCGGATCTTGCCATCGGGCTACCTGTTTATCGCCGGCTTATTGGCTGCGGCGGTGACAATTTACTTTGTTTGGCAAGCACGGAAGGCATACGGACCGGCCGTCGTCGCCGCGTTAAGGGCGGGGCAGTCCCATATCTTTTTTAGCGAAGAACAACCTTTTGGCGGCTTTCAGCAAGATGCGAATGCAGTGAATGTCGCAGTTGCCGGCATACATAGCCAGGAGGTGGCAGTCAGGCGTGTGGCGGCCGATATATTGGGTCGACTATCGATCCCAGAAGCGACGCATGCGGTCGTCGGTGCGCTTGATGATGATGATCCGTCAGTCCGCGCAGCGTTACTCAAAGCCCTGAGTTCCTCCAATTCGTCAACTGCATTGCTTGATGTGGCTTCTTTCTTGCAGGATCCTGATGCCGAGGTCCGCCTGCAGGCGATTAAGACACTTTCTGATTTAGCGGAATATCCGCTGGGTCTCAAGACTTTTTTACGACCCTCGTTATCGGATCCAGATACGGCCGTGCGTTGCCAGGCCGCGGGAAAATTACTCAAAATCGCCCCTGACCCTGAAGCTGAGGCTATGTTGGTAACATTGGCTAAGAGTGAGAGCCAGACAGGCGAAGGGATCGCAGGACGGATCATAGCCCTGGAAGCCTTGGCGGCCTATGGTGGTCAAATTGCCTACCAAATCGCAGTCGATGGGCTACGGGACCCATCACCGGCTATCCGCAGGGCTTCGGCAAAACTCATCGCCCAAATAGATGCTGAACAATGCCTGGTTCCACTGCAAATATCGTTAGGCGACGAAGATGAGCTCGTTCGTCAGGCTGCGGCCGAAGCGCTAGGCCACATCGGTTCGGCAGCATTAGATGTAACCTTACAGGCTCTGAATAGTCCACGCTTGGAAAACGGCGCATTGCTGGCACTGCAATATTTACCGGCAAGTCGAGCGGCAAACAAGATCAGGGAATACGCAGAAGACAAGATAGAACGGGCCTTGTTCTATCATGATTTATGGCGACAGTGCCGGGGCTTCATAGCCAGCCAGCAAGAGCACTTATCTGGCAAAAACACGGCGATGAAGCAACAAGATCTAGAAATCAGCTCCCTGCTAGCCGATTTACTAGAGATCAAAGCAAGGACTTATGCCACCCATTCGCTCCGGGCAACTGGGGTGATCGGAAATCAAGAGGCCATTTTTTTGGCCATCGAAAATCTGAACAGCCCAATAACCAGCCAACAGGCCAATGCCTTGGAAACGCTTGACTCAGTCGGCGATTCCAGCAAGGTGCGCCGGCTTTTCCCCCTCTGGGAAACAGCAGATCCGCCAGGTGCTCCTTCCGATAACCGCTGGTTGGAGACCCTATTAGAAGATAATGATCCCTGGCTGCGCGCCTGCGCTGCAATGGTAACCACGAAACTTGATAACCAACTGTATAAGTCACGGCTCGATCAATTGGCCAAGGAAGATCCTGACCCACTGGTTCGTGAGAGCGCCCAATTACCGTCCAATGGAGAAGCCTGTATGGACACCTTACAAACATTATCGACCATGGAACGTATCCTATTCTTACGCCGCGTCCCCTTATTCGCTACATTGCCTGTGAGTGACCTGAAGCAAATCGCGGCCGTTGCCGGTGAGCGAGCCTTTGGCGACGGGTCAATCATTGCCGAACAGGGTGAACCCGGAGATGTACTCTATATCATCATATCCGGCGAGGTGGCAGTTACAGCCGTAAGCGCCGATGGCGAAAAAAAAGAACTTGGCTTACGACATTCCGGTGACTTTGTAGGCGAGATGGCCATCATTAGTGACGAGACCCGGATGGCAAGCTTGACCGCGAAAGGCGAATTACGTACGCTCTGCATCAGCCAAAACCAATTCAAAGAGATCCTGCAATTGCGCCCTGAAGCGAGCCTGGCCGTCATGAGCGTGCTGTGCGCCCGCCTACGAGAGTACCAGAAGTATGATTAATGACAGAGGAAAACGCTCGAACCGTCCATGTTTAAGCAATCCATTTGTCATGCTATTGTTTCCTAGAGATGAGCCATTGAAAATAAGAAGCACTTTATTGGTCTGCCCATTGGAAGTCAGTTCATGACTTTTGAGCTTCCAGAGCAGGAACAAGGTTTCTCGGACAAATTATATTATTCCAAGCGGGACCCCTGGATAGTATTTATATTGTGGGCAATTATTACGTTCGCGACTGTCAGTGCAGTCGTCATCACCTTCTCGTCTAGTTCCATCCTTGGCCTCTTGGTTCTAGAGGCGCTGTTTTTAGGCCTGGTCGCTTTTTGCCTGTCAATATTGCGCTCGACGTACTACACGCTGACGGATGATTCATTGCGTGTACGCTCAGGCCCTTTCCGATGGACGATCAAATTCGACACGGTCGAAGAGGTAGTTCCCGCTCGCAATCTCTATTCCAGCGCTGCTCTTTCGTTGGACCGGCTGCACATTCGCCAGAAGGGATCGCGATCTAGCACCTATATTTCACCGAAAGATAAAGAGGCATTTCTACAAGAGCTTGCGACCCGGTCAATGGACCTGGTATTTTCAGTTGACCGGGTGATCCAGGCTAGTGCGGATATTCCGGGAACGGCTTCGTGATCTAGCTCCCATTTTAGTCGGAACTGTTGACGCTGGGGAAGTCAAATATCTCGGGGCTGGGTAACCGGCACGATATCTGAAAAAAAGTTCCTGGTCTTCAAAAGGCGATGAGTTACCGGGGAAATATTCTTTCAAAGAAAGCCGCGAGATCAGTGTAATTCCTTCCAAGTTAACAACTTCAGCTTGCTTCAATACATACACAGGACAGGAGTCTTATTCAGAACAATGACCTCTGCTTACACATAGCCCCAAAGTACACTGTAATTTCTAAAGAAATCCACCTATATTGGTAGGTGCCATTAAGGGTATCCATACGATGCCATTATCGTTGGACGTGAGGATCACTCCTTTTTTGGAGTCGGTAAAAGGAACCAGACAATGCAGATACCTGAAAAAATACGAAAACTTTTGATTCCACCCGCAAGTGTAGATGAGTTAAAGATACCCCTTGCCTTACCCACAGATTTGGTGTTTCGAGTGTTATTCCGCGAAGGTATCGTCAATTTAGCCCGATTCGTTGAAGTCCTGAAATTGCATACCCAGCTCTTGGATGAGATTCTGGTACACCTGCAACGAGAGCACCTAGTCGAAATCTCAAAGGCTGGTGCTGGCATCGGCCGGTTGGGCTACTCATACTCCCTCACCGATGCGGGGATGGGACGGGCTCGTGACGCACTAGAACGCAGCCAATATATCGGGCCAACGCCAGTTGATCTGAACACCTACAGGGACGTCATCATCGCCCAGACAGAGAAGCGATTGGAGGTGACCCCCCAAAATGTCAAGGATGCTCTGCAAACACTGGTATTACCGGAGAATTTTCACCGGAGAATTGGTCCGGCTGTTAGCTCCGGATCGTCGCTTTTCTTGTATGGTCCTCCAGGAAACGGCAAAACGACCGTGGCTCAGCTAATCGGGGAGATGCTCGGACATGCCGAACCCATTTACCTACCCTACTCCTTGACCGTCGGTGGGCAAATCATCCAGATTCGCGATCCTTTGGTCCATATACCGTGGCAAGATACAACACCATCGACCAACGGAGACTCGGCCAAGCCAGGTAGCAAACCGCTTGGAATAAAAAATAAAATTGACGGCCGATGGGCATTGTTTCAAAGGCCGGCCGTCATGGTCGGCGGCGAATTAATCATGGATTCGCTGGATCTACGTTACGAACCTATCGCAAAAATATATGAAGCTCCACTGCAATTGAAAGCCAATGGTGGTATGTTCCTGATTGATGACTTCGGCCGGCAACAGATTAGCCCTCATGAATTATTAAACCGGTGGATCGTTCCTCTAGAAAGCGGCATTGATTTCCTCAGGTTGCAGTCTGGTCAGACCCTAGAAATGCCCTTCCGCCAGTTAATTGTATTCTGCACTAATCTCGATCCCAGCGACCTGGTGGACGGCGCTTTCTTGCGACGCATTCAAATGAAGGTAGAAGTTCTTGGTCCTGATGAAAAAAAGTATTTTCAAATCTTTGTCGGCGCTTGCCAAGCCTATAATGTCCCCTTCGACAAAGAATCTTTTATGTATTTATTAAAAAGTTGGTACCGGGATACAGATCGCGTGATGCAGTCAGTCCACCCCCGGGATATCGTCAAGACCATCGTCTCAATTTGTCAATACGAAAGCATCGCTGTGCGCCTCTCCCCTGAACTTATCGATGAGGCCTGCCAAAGCTACTTTGTAGATTTGTAATGAGCTCATGCGGCAAAAAAAGAGCCCATAAACCAGGGCTCTCGTCATCAATGAATTCTTAGTTATCTAGATTCGAAGCAAATAATAAGCTAGATCACCGAAAGCTCATCTAAAATATTTTGATAAACGTTGATGACTTGTTGACTAAAGACGGTAAGGATTGCCATTAAAAGAAGAGCTACAAGAACGAGAATAAATGCGTATTCGGTTAATCCTTGCCCATCTTCGCTCAAAAGGTATAACATCGGTTATCACCTCCATGTAATATCGTTTCGCCGAGCCCAGAGTAGGAAGTGAGTCCTGTAACTCTGGCACTACAATCTTTATAATATCTTAAAATATTCTTAAAAGCAAGTCCTATTGTGGGATCTGCCTGGGGAGCCTGGTATTGTTTACCGTGAGATACACTGTCAAATTCGCCAATTCTGGACTCGCGCCGTTTGTCTCCTTGATCAGGCCATACGTACTTTGACCGTGTCCACTTCTTCTAGTCAACTCGACAATGTAAAAGAATTTACACCGGCTTTTGGCAACCTCAACATAGGAACATGCGTAGTTAATGACGAAAGAAATCACTGGATTTAGAACCTTTTCCTTATAAGGAGAACAGAATGAAACAGCATGTGACTATTGTGGCCGCCCTGAATATAGGCTTTGGCTTGATAAAATTCTTGGTCGCGGCAATCGTGTTTCTAGCCGTCGTCGGCGGCGGGTTGATCTCTGGCGACGCGGAAGCATTGGCAATTACCGCAATCGTGGGACCGGCCGTCGCTAGTTTGCTCGTTTTATTGGCGGTACCAGGCATTATCGGCGGCGTTGGCTTGCTGAAGGGAAAATCGTGGGCGCGAATCCTGGTGCTCATCTTAGCGGTCTTCAATTTAATTGACTTCCCCGTCGGCACAGCAATTAGCGTCTATACCGTGTGGGTACTGCTCCATAAGAACACGGCCGAATTATTTGATGTAGAGCCCAAAAAGGTCAGCCAACTCGCAACCGCTTGACCAAATATTAACTGACAGAAAGATCACTTACGCGGACCATGGCGGATTTGTTTCGAGAGTTCAATCTTGAAAAAAGACGCCGTGGTCGTTTTACTTGTTAGTAAATCGTCAATGAATGTTGGACAGCTCGGGACTGGGAAAACTTGGTTGGGGAACAAAGAATCACTAGATGACCGAAATGATATCTTTATTAGGCAGCTATTTCGAGACAGCAACGACTTCGCCAAAGTAGCCCTCATGAGCCTGGAGAATTACAGACCAATCAAATTTTTGGCGGGCCAACCTTAACCCGGTAACAGAGAGCGTATGTGCCAAAGCAGGGTCGTTCCGAAGCCGAATCACTTGGGTCAAGAAATCCTCTTCATCATCTGAATTAAAAAGCAGACCATTATGGCCGTGGGAAATCACGCTGGGAATTCCCCCAGAACGGGCTGCTACAACAGGTACACCGGCCGCATTAGCTTCGCAAAGCACTCTACCCATGGTCTCAGCGTCTTTATGGTTAGTGAGTGGGTTGACCTGCACTCGGCTGGCTAAAACAAACAAGTCTGAAAGCCAATAGTATTGCTGCACTCGCACGTGGTCGATCCGGCCGGCAAAAGTCACTTGCTCTAGCCCCAATTCCCGAGCCAGCCGTAGATAATGTTTTTTATGTTTTCCGTCACCGACAATCAGCAAGTGTGCCTCGGGTAGCTGCTTGAGTAAGGCGGGAAAAGATCGCAATAAAAAGTCGACTCCTTTTTTTGCTACCAAGCGGCAAACAGTCGTGATTACATAAGCCTGATCGTTAATTCCCAGGTCACGACGAAGATCGCTCCGATTTGCGCCATTGGGAGTAAAACGCCTGGCGTCGACGCCGCCTACCAAGACACGCAAACGTTCTTTGCCGACTCCCATTTCATCAAATAGGCCGGCAGTGAAGTCGCTATTGGCTATGACGATATCGATGTGTTGTACGGACTCCGCCACAAGCGCCCGACGTTTCTTCTCAAAAAGCGCCGTCAGCCATTCAGGATGATTCATACGCTTGAACATCGAGTATGACCAATTATCCAACCCTGTCCTGCCCATTACCCGACTACCTAATTTGAAAGGATAGGCGATCCAAGGGCGGAGCACATCATTGCCCACGGAGCGGCAGATGATGGGAACAGAGGCATAATCTCGTAAAAAGCCGTAAAAAATCGTTGAGCAATAAATGAGATCGGGTTCAAACTCACCGGCGATGTCCTGCAGGGTCTTGATGTTATGCCAGTAAGAAAGACGGCTTAATGCCCTGTGAACGACAAAGCCCAACTGGCTGTCGAACTTCTTCGCCAGCGCCCTCTTCACTTTGTTTTCCGAGCGATAGGTGACGACCTCTACGACATGTCCGGTATCCCTTAGATAGCGCGAGAGGTAAGAAGCATGGGTCTGCATTCCGCCGATACTTGGCGGAAACTCGGTCAAGACGAGCAATAGCCGCATCTTGCCCTTCGGCGAGACATGGGATTGATTCAACGCCCTTGCAGCTCCATCATCTTTTGCTCAGCGCGCGCGGTCCAATCCGGATCATCGATTAAGAGCAGAAATTGTTGTAGATCGGCCACAGCCGCCGGGTGATCGCCCAAGCTTTCAAAAACCAGGGCTCGATCGTAGTAGTTTTGGGCGTAATCGGGCTGTAGCTCCACGGATCGATCAAAATCAACCTTAGCCTGCACGTAATTTCCCTGCTCAGCGAAGAGCTTTGCCCGATTTTTGTAGGCCTGGTAGTGGCGCGAATCTAGCTCGATGGCTTTGTTTAGATTGGCCATGGCCTGGTCGGATTGACCCGTTTTGCGGAAAGTATTGCCAAGATTATTGTAGGCATCAGCATATGCCGGATCGATCTCGATAGCCTTAGCGAAGGCTTCAATGGCCTGGTCATATTCTCCAGCATCGACATGAGCTCGCCCTTGCTTCTCATATTCCTTGGCATCGGCCGCACAAGAAGCGACAAATAAAAGCAGGCTGATTCCCAACAATACCCCAACAATAGTTCTGACCATGTTCATACTGTTCCTTCCCGGTCGACTTTTTCTAACAAAAAAGAGAGCACCCTTCGATAATGAAGCCAATGATCACCGGACATCTGATTTCAGGCAACATTCACATACTGCAAAAAGCGGCAATCCTGGCAACGGTCGCGAAAATTTCCCCGGTAATAGTTTCTCTCCAACTTATCCAGCATATCACGGCCGATATGAAAACGATAGCCGAAATCCGAAGGAAAGTAAGGGCAATATCGATATTTTAATATTTGTTTATGCGCATCGGCCCGGTAAAGAGCAAAACGTAGCTCGGTCGGCTGCTGGCGATAGGTGCAACGGGTCACATCTCCGTCTCCCAACAAGGAAGCCATGATGGCGGCGCTACCGATCTTGTAGCTTATCTTGCCCCAGCCGGCATCAGACAATAATCGATCGAGGCTTTGAACTCGTTCATTGGTTAAGGCCTTGCTTTTGCTGATAATATCCGCATTCAGGCCACCACCTTGATCATTGATCACCTTCAAGCCAAATTCAAAGCTTCGATCCGGCTCAACAAGGTCCTGAAAGTTCTGGATTTCTTCGACCAGGGATTCATGGTTGATGATGAATTTGAAACGTTTCTGGACCGACATCTTGCCCATAGCCCGGATATTTTTGACATATAGGTCAAATGGAAAACCGCCGGTAAGTTCATGCCAGCGGTGGCGCTCGAAAAAAATCGGCGTATGGCAAAAGAGTATCTGATCGAGGGGCATCGCCTGAAACGGAATCCTTTCACGGGCGGTTTCGCTAAATTGATAAGAAGTGAAGAGGTTGATCTGCACAACATTATCTTTGATGTCGTTCAGAAACCTCGCGATTTCCGGGTAGAGTAGCGGTTCCCCACCAGAGATGAAAACCTGCTGCGGTCGGAAGTGACGGATAACTTGAATGTAAAATTGATGTATTCGTTCGGCCACGCCTTCTTTATACAATTCGCCAAACCATGGATTTTTGCGATGGGTCGCGCACCAGGCACATTGGGCGTTGCAGGGATAAATTATCTGCAGGCGAATGTAGTCGAACATGGTTGGTTCCTGATGCTGTTTAGATTAGTAACCTGCTATTTAAGGCATGTTGATTTGGAAAATCTCAATTTGTTCGGTCTACCGGGGGGATATTGAAACCAAAACTGAAACGGTTTTCTGGATCGTAGGCAGCCTTTAATCTGGTTAGGCGCTCAAATGCCTCTGGGGAAAAACCATCTTTCACCCGTTCAAGGGATTCTCGACCTTCAAGAAAGTTCATGTAAACGGTACCGGTCAGGTACGGTTCCAGGTCTTCCTTGAACCGGGCACTATATTGAACTAGATGAGCGTAGGCCTCGGCCGTTGGCGTCATACCGACGATTTGCATCAGCAATTCGGCATCGCGATTTCCATACGCGGTCGTGCCTGGGTCAACTCTAGATATCACCCCACCGGCATGGCGGATTTCAGTCATCAAGATAGGAGAGTCTCCATTTTCCGGCGCCATATGACGTAGCAAGGTATCAATAGCGCCATCACTCAACTCTCCAAGCCACGCCCCTGAACTCAGGCCAGGAACCGGACCTTCGGGATCGTTGCTGATGCTGGCAACTTCGCTGAAAGGCATCACTCGGAATGCGTCCATGAATGGCGCTTGCCAATCACGCCAACCCTGGATAAAGGCTTCACCTTCTTCCACAAGCCCACAGTAACAACCTCGAACCATAACCACTGACTTTCCCCGCAAGTATTCAGGTACTATGGGCAGCGGCGGAAGGTTCATCAAAGCGATCGAGGAAGTCATTTTTTCTGGGACAGAATCGACCCACTCGCGAAAACGGGTTAGGACGGCGCGAGCCTTTTCCATGGGATAAACAAGGAAACCGCCGTAAACAGTTGATACGGGGTAGAGTTTAATCTCCATGCCGGTGATGATACCCAGGCTACCGCCGCCGCCGCGCAATCCCCAAAAGAGATCGGGGTTTTCCTTGGCGCTAGCGCGCAATAATTGTCCGTCGGCCGTCACTACCTCAAAATAATTGACGCTATCGGCCGCTAGGCCGTACTTACGCCCTAGCCAACCGAATCCGCCGCCAAGTGTATAGCCGACAACTCCCACATCCGGTGAGGAACCTAATAAAGGCGCCAGTCCATGAGCCTGGGTAGTTGGCAACACATGCCCCCATTTTGCCCCGGCCGAAACCCAGGCCGTCTGGGAGGCAGCATCTACGCGAATATCGGTCATATTGGAAGTGCGGATGAGCAGGCAATCATCGGCCGGGCGGCCAACACCATGAACCGTCGATTGTACAGCTACATCAAGGTCCTCTTCCCGGGCCAGGCGAACCGTCTCCATCACATCCTGAGCATTTTCAGTGAGGATTATTAAGGCCGGTCGCTGATTAACCATCAGGTTAAAACCGCTCCTGGCTTCATCATACTT